>JBDREH010000008.1:0-105520 GCA_043819945.1 Bacillota bacterium | reverse complement strand
GTGACATGTATAAAAACAACAAAAAGTCAAGCATTTTTTACCTTTTATGCTCTTAGTTTAGCCGTTAACTGCATATTATAAATATAATAATTTTTAGACTTTTTATGTCTACATACATTATCCCATAGCCTTTTAAATTAGTCAACTCTATAAATACTTTCCAGATACGATTGTGCTTTGAGCATAAAATCACTTAAGCATTTCTAGATATTCTTTCATTTTTTTACAACTGGTCGATGGACTTCTTTCCAATGGTTAGTACCAACAAATCCATTATTTAAACTGCTCGCAATTTCTGGCTGATACAACTGATTATAAAGTTGATCTTCACAACCCCACCATGCATCCTCGACAGCTCTGTTCAATTGAGACACTAGCTTTCTATCTTTTGTTTTGCCATAAGTTACTTCTTTAATCTGATTAACATATTTCAATACAATCTACTGATCATATTCTTCAACTGCCATTGATAAAATGATTGCTTTTTGCAACATAAAGATGGAATCTTTAAAGTCGCTTTTCTTAACACCATATAGCACAATACAACATCGAGTTTAATCATTCATCAAGACTAAGAATTTCTTTCGGTTAATATTCACATAATTTGCATGCCATGCAAAAATATCATTGTCAGTATTCTTTTCAATGATTTCCGATTTCAGCAGATCCAATAATTTCTTTGTACACTGAATATGCATAATGATACCTCATTTCAATTATTCAAAATTATTAAAATATCTATCAATCTCTTCTTCTTGACTTGCTAATGCAATATAGTTTTGAAACAAATCAGTGTTTTCATGTAATTTCATAATCAATGACTCCTTTAACATTTTTAAGTAAATTAAAAAAACGATTTCCTTTATAATAATTACTATACTTAACTAATAAATCTTTATCTAATTTCAAGTCAAGAAACAAATCAGATAGTTTCTCAATACTTTCATTAAATTGATAATCGCTTAAATCGATATGTTTTATGATTTCTATGAATTCCAAATATTGTATATTATCATTGTTGATTTCAAACTTGGGAGAAGAAACAATTACTTTCCCTTTATATTCCTTTTTCGATCTTGTATTTGAAGATACGTTATTACTCAATATTTCATAATATTCTGAAACTTGAGAAGTAAATTTATATTTATATAGCAAATATGCTCCTGAACGTATTCCTTCGTTATTTTTAAGATATTTCTTATAAATAATATCATTAATGGAAGGTTTTAAATCTTCAAACTTTTTATTAGAGCTTTGAATATAATAAATTCCGTTCTCGAATCTTTTTAAAACACCAAAAAGAACCATATTTGATAAGGCTTGATTAAACGAGTTTTCATTATTAATTCGAATAACTTTCTTTAGTTCATCTTTTAAGATTGGTTCACGTTCTTGAAACAAATTATGAAGTACATCTGCATACATATTAACACCTTCTTTTATATGCAATATATTTTATATAATAATTATAGCACTATAAATTTTATTTGTAAAGTATTTGATTGAATTGTATTATATCATTTTTTAAGAGAACTTTATTATAGAGTTATATTTAATTACTATATTGAGTAATTCATGTACTTTAATAAAATAATGCTTAAGTGTGAAATTAAAGTAAAATTATAGAATTAGTGTGAAAGAATTTAGACATTTTGCAGATTTAGTAAATTAAATTATCGCCATATAGAGCCATTAAGTATCACATCACTTTGTCTGAAAGTTTGAAATCAGCAATTTCACTTATAAAACGATAAAAAATGACAGATTTTAGTCTGCCATTGTGCTAATTATGAAATTGAATATAAATGATGTTAAGCCGTTCATAGAAAAACATAGTAATCGACAGTTCTATATGATTGGCAACTGTGATAATCAAAGTAATACATTAACTACTTAAGCAATATATTTATTTTTGCGTTTATATTTTATGCAAATTAATAATCCAATAAAACTACCAACAATAACTCCAATTGAATCAATTCCAATGTCTGTAATCATAAATGCCCTTCCATCAACGAAAATCTGGATGCACTCATCGATAATTGCAATCACTATTCCAAGCGAAATTGCAAATATCATGTTTTTCCTATTATTTACTTTGAAGTGAACATTAAAAAACAAAAATCCTAGAACAGTAAATTCTAGGAAATGAGCCAACTTTCTAACAATTACCGACAAAAGTGATTGATCTATGCTAATACCAATCCATTCAAATACGCTATTGATTATGCCAACAATAAATCCGCTTTGCTCGCTTGATACACTTGCAGGCATCAAAGAATTTAACCAAATAATCATCGTCATTATGATAGATAGTACAACAAATACTTTAGATTTCAAAAACTAATCACCATTTCTCTTGTATGTCTTTATGATTTTACCTACAAAAGCTTTAATCTCATCGTTTGAATAAGTTTCAAGTGTATCAATCACTTGACTTAACTCAAGTTCTTTTTCTTCTACATCTATTTGTTTTTCGATAAAGATCTTTTCATTTGGTGTGCGGTGCTGTTCTTCATATTCATGATTGACAAGCAACTCTTCAAATAGCTTTTCACCAGGTCTAAGGCCAGTAATTTCTATTTGAATATCTTCATAGGGTCTAAGACCAGCTAAACTAATCATCTTTTCAGCTAAGTCTTTAATTCTAACGGGTTCACCCATATCAAGTATGAAGACTTCACCACCATTGGCATAAACACCACATTGCATGATGAGTCCTACAGCCTCAGGTATGGTCATAAAGTATCTCGTGATGTCTTCATGAGTTACCGTAACTGGACCACCATCTTCAATCTGCTTCTTGAATAATGGGATAACACTACCGTTACTACCTAAGACATTACCAAATCTAACAGCACTAAACTTTGTGACCTTACTTATTGATTGTTGTTGTTGAACGATAAGCTCTGCATAACGTTTGGTTGCACCCATGATATTTGTGGATCTTACAGCTTTATCACTGCTGACTAAAACAAACTTCTTAGCCTTGTACTTATTAGCTAATATCGCTGCATTGCATGTTCCAATCACATTAGTCCTAACAGCTTCAACAGCACTATCTTCCATCAGTGGAACATGCTTATATGCTGCTGCATGGAACACTAAATCTGGTTTATACGTTTTATACACATGTTCAAGTCTTGCTTTATTATAGACACTTCCGATTAAAACAGTTAAATTAATCGTTTTCTTTGCTTTATAGAATTTACGTAATAGTTCTTGTTGAACATCATATGCAGTATTCTCATAAATATCAAAGATAATCAACTCTTTAGGTTCCAATTCAGCAATCTGTCTACATAACTCGCTACCAATCGATCCTCCACCACCAGTGACCAAGACAACTTGATCCTTGATGAAACCTTTGATACTTTCATCTTCTAATTTAATTTCATCTCTATTTAATAAGTCTTCAATCCTGACATCGATGATTTTAGGTCTTTCATGGTCTGATACATCAGACATGCTCATCAATTTCTTGATTCTGATACTCTTTTCAGCAACTTTTCCAATCAATTGCTGTAAGTCTTTAACTGAATAATCAGCAATCGCGATAATGACTTCTTCAATCTTTAGCTCATCCAAGAAATGTTGAATCTCACTAATAGGTCCAACAATCTTGATACCAGACAATCTACTTCCAATCTTATGTTCATCATCATCTAGAAATGCAACAGGAATATTATTTAAATCCTTATTCTTATAAATTTCCTTAACAACAAGCTCACCGGCAGATCCAGCTCCAACAATCAAAGTTCTTCTACCCAAAGCCTTATTCCAATCCATATTGGTTTTAACAAAAGTAATGATTCTATTTGCCATTCTAGGGATTGCAAGCAATCCAATTTCAAATGGAGTGATAAACAAAAATGCCGATTTATACATGAATAGGATATTTGAAAAAGCAATAAAGAGAACGATAATACTATTTGACAAAATAGAAACAACCGCAATCTTAATCACATCTTCAAATCCAACATGGTTAACCAACATCTTATATAAGCCTGTAAAATAAAAAATAATGAGTTTAAATACAATAACAAGTGGCAATGCGATGACAAGCAAATTATAATCCAATGGCAAATCTAATACTTTAAACATAAAAATGGCCATTAGGTATGTTAAAGCGATGGCAACACCATCGATTAACATATACATTAAGATTTGAATGGCGCGATTCTTTAAAGTATTTTTCATTTTATCCCCGCAGCAAGAGTGCATCCCTATATTTCATATATCATTAGATATAGAATATCACAAAATTAAGAAATATAAAATATATTTGCTTAGTTAAGACTATGATACATTCTATCACATTTTTAAAGATAGTTAAAGTGGTTCGGTATGGATTGCATCCTGAATTGCCAGTAAAATGACTTTACTGCTATAGGTTGCTCCTGAAATCAGATCAACATCAAGTGATTGAGCATCGATAACATCATCTACGATCGCTTCAGCATCTCCACCTTGACCATTGACATGTTTAGTGATCTCTATATTAGTAATTTCGTGATTAACAATTGAAACTCTAACGATAACTGAAATAGGAAATGCAGCATAACTACCCTCATATGTTCCATCAGAAACACTTGATAAATCGATAGACTCTATTTCTTCAGCCAAAAGCACTTCAAGCTCTTTTTCAGATCTGATGATAAAATAAGCGAATCCAGCACCAATCACCAAACCCAAAACAAGTAAGACGATTAAAAATTTATAGAGTCTTCTCATCTGAGTACGCCTTTATCATTTGTTCAATCACTAAATCTCTTTTCCTAGATTTCCAGTTGACCGATGTCATATGCATAACAACACCATTTTTTGATTCAATAATCGTCTTCATTTGCTTTAAGGTTCGGGTTCCGCCCATCCAAGCAAATGGAAAAAAATGAGTGATGAATAAATCAATGGTCTTACCCGATAAATCAGGTAATTGCTTTAAATAAGTTTCCATAACCTTGCTTAAGGAAAATCCGTGTACTGGTGATGCGAACACTAGATGACTATAATTAGTGACATCCGGAAGCTGCGTCAATTTTGGCTTCGTCTCATTGGGATCATTAGAGACTGCTTTGACTTCAAGTATCTCCGATTTCATTTTTTCTTTAAGTCTATTTGCGACACTTAAGGTGTTTCCAGTCTTTGAATAGATGATAATTACGCTTTTCATCAACACAACTCCTCATTTTAATTTTTCATTCTGTATCATAGATACATTAGATATTTGTATTCTATCATAAATTTTTTATTACTATCAATAATCTTGATAAAATTGATATAAAAAGAAAACATATCAAGACCAATAGGGGGATTGTCTCAATACGTTCTCTTTTAAATCCATATGCTTCAATTGGTATTTAATATTTAACTTTTCTTAAAAGTAATGAGAATGCTATCATCATTTTCAAAAGTGATTCTAATACCCATAACACTATATTCTGATACTTCTTCTGCTGCACTCGTTAAAACTAGAGTGCCATCAGCAAATGCCCATGTTCCTTCAACTTCAGCGGTTGTCACTTCTTGAGTATCTCTATCTTCAAGGCTGTAACTTTCCATATAAGTGCCATCATCATCTAAAGTGATCGTATAGTAAGTGACGATATATGGAAGTTCTTCACTTGATTTTTCATATGCGTATGTGCCAACTAGATATTCTGCAACTTCACCGTTGATGATTGCATTTACATATTCAACTCTTTCTTGATTGCGAATGACAAATTGTTCTTTTTCACCTTCATAGTCAGCTAAGTAAGCATTCTTAACGCCTGTGATGTCTGGTTGTACTGCAGTACCATTTGTTACTGCCTGACGATGTGCTGCTACTTTACTTTGTAAAGCTTCAGCTAGTTCATCTTTCACTGCTTGTGCTTCTAGCTGTCTTTGATTTCTGTATTGTGCCATATAGGCATCTTGAACGTCAACTAACGCTTCCATGATTTCAGCTGGAGTCATAAGCAAAGCTTCTTCGATGGTATGCGTTTCATCAGCTGAAACATAAGCGTCAACTAATTTTGCAAATCCGATACTGATGTCATATAAATCTACAAGTTCTTGAAGATCTTCATTGACTTCTCCTTGATTAAGAACAACAGCTCCAATAGCGTTTTCCTGGAAGAATGTCTGCAACTTCGTTTCTACTTGAAGTTGAAAAGCATTTGCGTCATCATCTTTAGAGCTACCTGCCATAAGTGCTACTGCATTATCGTTTCTTTCGATATCGATATATCCAGTATCAACTGCTGCATTCAAATACAAATGTAGAGCTTCTTCGTAATTCATCCCTACCAAATCAAGTCCTGCAGCTACAATTTCAGCTGCCTCGTTTTGTAAACTGTAACTGACCACATTTTCTGCTTTGTTGATGATCATTTCCATTGCAGGATTAATTTCAACAGATAGATATGTATTTTCGTCAGCACTGTCATCTGTACAAGCTGCTAAGCTTATCAGCATGACCATGAATAGTGCGAATGTCATTAATTTTTTCATTTCTTAAATCTCCTCTCTTATCTTATTACACTAATTATACAAATCACAGATAACTTTTATTGGTAAAATTGTTAAAATATACTTAAAATCAATCAGAAAGACTAAACGTAATTGCTTAATCTAGGGTTGCATGCTACAATTTTCATATGACGTCTGGTGGATTTTAGCACTGATGACGTCATTTAATTAAAGATTTTATGTTGGATACACAAAATAACAAAGGGGAATTTTGAAAATGAGAAGACTTGTTTTTATGGTGATTGTTTTGGTATTGTTAAGTTTTAGTCTTGCTGCCTGCGCATCAACTGGAGTGAAAACAGCTGATGACATGATGGAGACGCTTGCTCTTGAAGGGTATACTTTTGATGAACGTGATTCAGATGCTATGGCATATTATGAATCACATGTTTTAGATGAAACATACGGTTTAGATGCTACCGTTAAAGGACTCTATATAGGTTACGTCAATGAAGATGAACGTTGGGTTGAAATTGTTGTTCTTGCTAATAATGATCAAGCTGAAGCATATGTTGCTGCGATCTATGCTGAAGGAGCAACCGGCAAGTTAACCGTTTTAAGGGATTCAGTTGTACTCATTACATATTCAACGGAAACAGTGAATCTATTTCCTGTGAACAAAGATTAATCATTAACTTTTTATATCAAAAAAAGTAGGAAATCTCTACTTTTTATGTTTCCTTAACCATTCATAGACTGCATCTGCTGCTTTTCTCCATTCAGGATCGATTGTCATAAAATGACATAGATCCTCAACAAATATCGGTTTCACTCTAAAAAATGATGCTGTTTTCTCTGTTTTCTCTTTCGTGATGATATGATCGCCAAGTGAGCCGATGACGCCAATAGGTATCAAGATCTTTTCATGACCCGACATAAAGGGCTTGAGTAGATCTTTTTTTACTATACTTGATTCTTTTGTTAGTTTTTCTTTAATGGTTTTTAGTTCCTGGCTAGAAAAACGATTAGAAAAAATCGTTTGATTCATGACCATCTCAAGCGTCATTTTCTCATTGGGATGCTTGACCCTCAGTTCTCTTAAAAAGCTCATAGAGTCGTTAAAAAAGAGTCCTAGCGGTGAATTGCTATCGATACCACCAGCTTCAGCTGATGCTAGGAGAATAGCACCACATAAATCGCTTTGAAATAATCCAAGATACTTTTGCGTAATCGCTCCACCCATCGAGTGACCGATTAAGATTGGCTTCTCACCCAAACCATCAATTACGGACTTTATGTCCATGACATAGTCCTCGAGACCATAAGTATCTAGGTCCTCATAACCTTCGCTTTTTCCGTGTCCTCTTAGGCTTATAGCATAACAATCATATCCGCGGTTTGAAAAATAGGCTAAGAAATTTTCAAAATACCAGGCACCTCCGGCAGCTCCATGCACAAATACCAAAGGTGTTGTCGTAGATTTTAAATAAGCTTTCATTTCTAATACTTCTAATTTCATGGTATCCCCCTCATTTTCTTTTTAAATCTCTATCATCCCAGCATGATTTCATAAACATTCATTCTTGGTTTGCCAAGCACATAAAATATATGATCCTTAGGGACTTCATAATCGGAGATTAACAGTTTGCCTCCGGATTTCATAATCGTTTGTTGCGAGAAGATATTGTCAATTGTCGCTGATAACAGTAAATAACGGAATCCATGATCAACTGCTAACGTCTTTATCATCTCAAGTGCGTAATAGCTATAGTTATGTCCCCTAAAGTCCTCATTAATCTCATAACCGACATGACCATTCACGAGTGTCGTATCATTATATCCCAGACGCAGTGAAATCTTTCCGACAACAAGTCCGCCGGAAATGATTTCATACCAGTAAAAAGGGATACCATCAATCAAGTGTTCATCGTGAAAGCTCATCAACCTAAGATCAACGACAGGTCCTTTTAGATATTCTTTATTTGGTATTTGACTATGGATAATGCAGTCATAATAATGTTGAAACATAATCCTACCACCTTTATAATCCTTTGTTTACTGAATTACTTTCTTTTGAAGGATAACTTTCTTTACTTTCAGTTTTTCTTTTTGATCTTCAATATTTAAGCACGTATAGGTCATGCGACAATAAATGAAATATCTGATCAAGCTATAGATGACGACAGAACCCAAATTGACCAGACTAACTTTAAGCATCACATTTTCCATTCCAGATGCATCACTAATGAAGACATTGTTAAATATATAAGCCAATATGGGAAGAACCGGTAAAATCAAAAATAGCTTGGTTGCTGGAAAAAGACGATCTCTTAAAAATGGATATAGATAAATATGAATTACCAAAGTAATCACCATGACTCCAAAGCCGATATACTCTGAAACCTGTGAAATACTGATGATCCGCTCAGCACTAATCGTTAGATTTAGGATATTGAATGATATCGCAAACATTGTGTTGATCATAATATAGGCAAAGTTTCCCCATATCAAAACAGGAAGATACTTAAATAGAGTAGGTTTTTCAAAGGGCATTGATTTTACGGATCGATAGATAACAAACGCTAAAATCAAGCCGATGATTGAAAAATCAATCCGCCAAATAATCAAAAGTTTCATCAATGCTTCATAAAACATCTCATTTTGTTGATTGCCTATCGATCTCGAATACCAGAAAAAGAACATAACCAAGCTGAAGATGATGGCATAACCGATGACGGGCAACCCCAAAAGAATCACTTTACCAGATAAGAAAGGCTTCGTCTTCATTTCATCTAAATTGTTCTTTTCATCATAATCGATTTTCTCATAAACTGAAAATAGGAAATATTGAAGACTGAATAAGATGACAGAGAGTAGTATTGATGCCCAAACACCACTTACTTTTTCGAAGGCTATGCTTTGTGAAAGTGAAAGGCTATAAATAACCGTTGCATAGCCTATAGCAACAAGCCATAATTTTCCGATACCCTTAAGAACTGCCAAATAATAGGGTTTAATTTCTTTTTGAATGGATTTGTAGTTTAAATAGAAACCATGTTTTTTTGAACTTAAGATTAAGATGATAAATCCCAGCAAGATGGCAAGCGATGTAAATGAATTGGTGTCAATGACTAGTGTTTGATCATTTAACAAATTGGAGATGAAATGAACTCCAATCCCACCCCACAAGACAAGGTAAAACCCAATCTTAATGATCAAATACCTTTCTTTAAAGATATTTTCATCCTTAACAGGTACGCCAATTTCCTTACTGGCCTGTATGACGAAGATAATGAGCGTTAAGACCAAGACGTAGATTTCCATCATGCATGTTGTTAAATTAATCGAAATGTGACTCACTGATTTGACAATCAATGAAACCACAGCCAAAAGCATCAGGTAAAACAGGATGTTCCGTTTAGTGACATTTAAGTTTGAAGCAAGTCTTTCATTTTTCATTTTTGGTATCCTCCCAAAATAGATCATTTAGGGTGCGATTGAGATTGATACAGATCGCTTTGCATATGTTTAAAGAAGGATTATACTCGTTTTTCTCTATCAAAAGAATCGTTTGTCTACTGACACCGATTTTTTTGGCGAGATCCGATTGTGATAATCCCAATTCTGCACGTGCAGCCTTCATTTTGAAATTCATCATTGCACCTCTAGTAGCCTAAATATACATTATACATTACATTTTGTCAACTATATATTACATTTTACCTTAAAAAAAAGACCTTTTCAGGTCGATTTTTATCATTTTGTCTTAAATGATGTATAAAATAGAGTAAGCAATCAAGAGCTGGGCTGCATAATAGGACGCAAAATTTAAGGCAATCATTATCTTCTTCTTGTTACCTTGATAGTAGATGGGAGCTAGGAGTAAATCTGAGATACTAAATAAGATGGCTCCACTTAAAATCAAGACTGAGAAAACGGAAAACTCAACTGAAATGGCATAGCCCAAGGCTTGACCAACCAGCATAAACATTATGAATGTGTAAAATAGGGTTGGATATTTGGCAATACCCATTTCAAACTTAAGGAGTTTACTCGCAAAGAAGATTAAAACGGACATGATCATCCCAATTATGATGGAAAGATAACTAAATGATCCAAGCATCAGCAAAGCCGTCAAGTAAAAGATGTGACCCACCGAAAAGAAGACAATGCCACCGACAATAATCTTCTTATCCTTTGAAGGATCTAAAAGTGATCTAAGCTCTAAATGGATATCACCCAAGAGTCCTGCAATGAGTCCAAGCAAAATCAAAGGGGCAATCCTAATGACATCCAGATAATGTGATGTCACAACAAATACGTGCTGTCCCATGTCAAGTTTTTCGTAAAGAGCGCTTGCAAAAACCAGCAAAAATCCAAAACTTGCAAATCCCTTGATCAATAATGATCTGAGTGGTTTATCCTTGAGTTCGAAAAATATAAAGAGACCTACCAAAAATATTGCAACAAATAAAACCCACATCGTCATGATTTCACCTGCTTTCTAAAATATTTCTTAATTCCATAATGTTACCTGCGAGATAGGTAGGTTCTGCTACCTTAAGGATATCCTTGTCATCGAATCCGTAGCTGATTGCTACAATGTCGATGCCAAAGGATTTACAGGATAAGATATCTCGAACCTCATCACCAACGTAGATAACTTCTTCTTTATTCACTTTAAATTTGCGTATAAGTTTCTTTAGTTTTTGTTCTTTACCAAAAAATGCAGCACCACCACAAATGTATTCAAATACGTCAATTTCATGTTTATTTACAAAATGCATGATGTTTTCTTTACTGTTTGAAGATAAGATTGCTAAAGTATATCCCGAACGACTTAAATCTTCAAGCAAAGGTTTCATGCCTTCAAATATCGGTGCTTGATCAATTAATTCAACGAGGATTTTTCGAATCTTTCTAACAAGCTTAGGCAATTGAAAAATCGAGAGGCTATGCTTTTTCATACGATCATGAATCGATAAGTGCTTCAACTCATTGATTTCTTTTTGGGTGAATTTCTTGAACCCAAATGAATTTGAAATTTTCATGTAAATCAAATCAGCAACGTCCATGGTGTTAGCTATGGTTCCATCAAAATCAAAAATAATCACTTTTTTCATAGAACCCTTCTACTTCCCATCTAGGCGATCTATCACCTTATGTAATAAGCTTTGATAATCACTTTCTTCAAACGTCGAGGTATCCAAATAAATGGCATCTTCACCATAATATTGCTTATCGAAAACAACGAGTACACTCTTAAAAGTATCAAAATCAAGCAAACCTGTTGACGTATGGACCTTATCGCGATAAGGTTGACGTTTCTTGTATCTCTGATAGAGCACTTGAGGATCACCAGACATAAAGATGACCGTCTTGTCATAACCTAAGCGTCTACACATCTCTGAAATCTGGACAAATTCCTTTAGCCTAAAATTACTCTCTAAAATAACGCATTCATTAACTTTAAGTGTGTCTTTCATCAGTTTAACCATCAATTTGAAAGTTGCTAGACTAAGCTTCAAATTATCTGCCCTTGTTTTAAAACCAATTGTTTTTCCCAAAACTTCCTTAAGATCATCCTTATTAAACACAATGATACCTAAATCATTGCCTAATTTTGTCGATACTGTTGATTTTAAGGCTGCAAGATGACCGGTGATGATAATGACCTTCTTCATAAGTTCTCCTACATATTTTAGTTGATGGTTATCCAATAACGCTTGATGTAACCATCACTTTTCCAAACAACGTTTTCTAATACTCCACCTTGGGACTTGATGATCCCTTCTGATGCAATATTCTCTTCATTACAGGTGACAAGCACTTTCTTTATACCTCTTTTTTTACAAAGCTTGAGTCCAAGCTTTAAAATCAATTTTCCATAGCCCATCTGCCTTTTAGATGGGGCGATACCATATCCAATATGTCCATCATAAGCAAGCAAATAATCATTGAGCTTAAGCCTCAAATTTAAAGCGCCATAGATGATGTTGTCCTCATCTACTAAAATGTAAGTTAAGTCTGGAACCAATCGCTCTGGTTCAATCAGTCCTTTTTCACGCAAGGAAAGATCACGAATGAATGCTTCGTATGTTCTGCCTTCTAAACAAGCACTTTTAGGAACAATCGCACTTTCAGTTTGCCATTCGTTCAAAAATGACAGATAATTATCTTTATCCTTAAGTTGTGGTTCCCTCAGACTTAGATTCATTTTTGGATATCCAGCTTCCACCAGGTATAGGTTGTATATGGGTAAAACCCTAGTTTATAATAGAATTCTTGACCTGAGCCTACCATAGCAAGCTTAGCGCCTGCATTTTTGCAGCGCTTCAGCGCTTCATAAACTGCAGCTTTGCCAAGTCCCATCTTTCGATACTGCGGATCGGTTGCTACAGGTTCTAGCATCGCAACTTGTGAACCCTCCTGATACCAGGTGCCACAATAAGAAACATAATCGCCAATAGGTCCTACTACAGCAATATTACGGCTTAAATTGATATGAGGACCTGATAAACTGATCTTTCTATCCGTCAATTCCTTTTCAGTCATCGTGGGTTCACCAGGATGATTGAATCCTCTCCATAAAACCTGATGATATCTTTTGATATCCAAATGATCCTTCATATTTTCAATATAGTATCCCTTAGGGAGCTCATAAGTCAAAAGTTGATCTAAATCCATTGTAGCTAACATTTCCTTTTCTTCTGTCGCATGCAATCCCATCTTATAGATGATTTTTTGCATTTCATGATCATCATCAGGAACAAGCATTCTAAAGCCATCAGTGCTCTGTAAATCCCTTAGGGCATATTGTGCAATCTCTCTTCTTAAATATGGATAAAGGTGATGAAGTACATAATAAGCTTCACCAAACTTTGATTCATAGGTCATCAAACCGACAATTCTGCCTTCATCTTCCCAGACGCCAATGCTATCCAAATGATCTGGATCCAAATAGGGAAGCGAAAACATCCATTCCCATCTTCCCCACGGGAAGCTGATTGGTTTTAATGCATCCTTTTGGATATCAGCTAAAAACTCACTGACTTTCATGAAGTCCTTTGAGAAATGTCCATACCCTTGTAAATCATTCAAATAACGAAATTTAATCATAGAAGTTCCCCTTTTTCTTGTTCGTGTTTTATGGGGTCTTTCAATTGTTTTTTATAGATGGAAAGACCTAAGCTAAAGACAATCAGCCAGGCGATGACGCCCATTGTTATTATGATACGTATATCTTCTGTGCGAATCAAAAAAGAAAATGGAAAGAAAACGAGGCATGCAATCAAACTAATGACAATCATTTTGAATTTTCTCAATAATAGTAAATAAAGAAAAGCAACAACAACGCCTGAGATCACCAAAATAACGATGTTGGTGATCAAAATGATCATCAACGGTTCGTAAGATAACCGATGAAAAGTTCCTGAAAGCATGAAAAAATAGCGAATCCATATAAAGATACTGATGACTAAAACGAATAATTCACTGTCTTGTCTGACTTGTTTGAAAAGATCAATCGTCTGATCTTCTATCAAAAAAAGTTCAGCAACCGTAGATGCAAAATAACTAAAGAAGGCAAACATTAGTAATGAGATGGCAATGCCTATCGATAATACTCTTCCAAATGAATCTCCTAGATTTGCATTAAATATGACAAGCACGATGAATACAAACATTCCGATAACCAAAATTATTGAAGGCAAAAGACCAATCCATTTATGCTTAAGCCATACTCTCATTCCCAAAAAGATGAGATGAAAAACCAAGTAGTAAAGTATATATTTTGCTACATCAGCAAGACCAACAAACTCTAAAAATAAGAAGATTAGGATTAAACTAGTAATCATAAGGAAAAGATTCAGTGTCAAGTTATTTTTAGATTTCATGATAACTCCTAAGATGTGTAATCGAAATTTGATGCAATCCATTTGTTATATGAATTCTCATCATAAAACTTAAGAATCTTCAATGCACGAAGCGTATTGAAGCGGCTTTCTTTATTTTCCTCGAGCTTGAAATGAATTTGACCTGAGTAATGCTTTCCTTGTGTTATATAGCCTTTTTCCATTTCTTGATTGATGATAGCTATGGCTTCTTGCATCCGCATATCATAAGGCATCTTCATGGCTTGGAAATATTCTAAGGCACGAAACGCATCATATTTCCATCTTGTGGGATAATGAAAGGTCATCATATCTTTATGAATGACTTCATGAGTCCTAACCGATCGAAACAATCTCTTTCTTAATATGAACTCCCATGCCTTAGGTACTGCCTTGGCAATTTCTGCAAACTTATAATCACAGTCATTCTTTTCATATTCAAAGAGAGCTTCCAAAACGGAAATGGTGGTATGAAGTGAACTCTTTTTGGGTTTTACCTCACGCTCCCACTCACAATTCCATCCGCCATCCTTAAATTGATGCTTTAGGATATAATCGATGATTTGAAACATACGTGGATGAGTCATCTGTCCATAGCATGCCATTCCCAAAATCATGGCAGCTACGCACATGTCCTGATGCCTTTTTTTTGCTACAAGACCCTTGTTAGGCCACAAACGCTCCAAAAGATTCAAAGTAGCTTCCTGATAAATTTGGTTCATTGGATAAACTTCCATATATTTTAGTTCCATTAGCGTATAGTGTGTCGATATCCATTTGGGTGAGTAGATACCTCCACCCCACATTTTGCTTTTGACATCATAAAGCTTAAAATATTGATCGATATATCCCTTTTCTTGATAACGGACATTCTTATCCAGTAAATAGCGTTTAGTCAAATACTGAATAACTGGATCTCCCTTGAGGAGCCATTCGATGGGTTTCATTTAACAGCCTCCTATTTTTACTTTTTCAGTTTATCAAATTTTAAAACAATATCAACACATAAATCGGTTAACCCAAGCCGAATATCTTCTCTTTTCATCCAGCCTCTATTGTCCCATTTTTCCTTTGATAGGTCATCGCCACCATAAATAATGGCACCATAATTGACGTCTCTAAACTGACTGACAGCAATCATGGCTGCTTGTTCCATTTCAACAAGTATAGCTCCTTCTTGTTGTCTAAGAGCGATCTTATCTTTGGTTTCACGGTAAAATGCATCGGTTGTCCATGTCTTTCCGATGACAAAATCGATTTTTTGCTCTATAAGATAATTGGAGATGAGTTTAACAATATCAGGATCCACTTCAATTTCACGACTGGGTTTGACATAGTGATAACTCGTTCCTTCATCCCTGATTGCTGAATCAATAACGACAAGATGCCCCACCGTCAAATCAGACCTCAAAACACCTCCACCACCACAAAACATGATGTGCTTGCTGCCTAAAGCAATGCACTCATCTAAAAAGCCAGCACAAAGTGGAGCTCCCACCTTGCCAGGTATGATGGCAACATCTTTTTCGATGAATTGATAGATTTCCAAATCATTTTCACCCTTAAGAGTTGTTAGATGAAATATCTCCTCTTTTTCAAACAAGTCATGTATGACATCCTTAAAAAAGCAAACCACTAGATGACTTGGCAATTTTGGATGTTCTAAAGAGACCAGCCTTGGATTGATGAAGGCTTCTCTGTTTGGATCAAATTCCAGAATGGGAAACTCCTTTTTTATACTCATCATTAGACCCTCAACTTAGCTGTTATATTTATTCGATATTATCTTTAAAATAGATATTGGTTGTTAAAAAACGCTGATATACCTTTTTCCTTTGTCTGGTTTCATGAGCCTGAAAGAAAAACAGTGAGAATGCTTCCCATAGTAAAAACCAGCCTCCGATAAAGAAACCCTCTAGAAGTATGGAAAACATCAAATTCAAATTTGTCAATTCTCTTGTGACATAGGCACCAATCAAAAAGAGGATACCTAAAGTGATATACATCGCAATTTGACGGTAATTCTTATGTAACATGCGATCGATGAAAAACAAGACTGAATGAAAGTTGTTCTGGATGCCCATAATACTCTTATTTTCTTTATCTGTATCATTGATCTCCTTAGGCAAGTAAAAATAGATTTCGATGCTTTCTTTAATTGGAATTTCATAACCAGCCTGTTCGAGATAATCAAGCAACTCCGGTTCAATGTCTTTTTTCTTGAGAGTTGATGCATCCCAACCATTAAAAATCTCTGAGTAATCATCCAAAGATATTTCAATCATAAACGCATGATTGTCTAAATTTCTATTATATAGATTTAATAATTCCCTTTTCTTTTTCATGTTGACCTCGTAATCTATTATACACGTTATCTCTAAGAATTTAAACAACACCTAAGCGTTTTAAGATACGATTTATTTAAAATGTGATCCACAAAGAAGGTGATTTCTTTTGTCCGAAATCCCAAGCACGAAAGGGTAACCAAATCGATTCTGCAGTATAAAGTCCCATTTCGTTTTGTTTAGATGTGATGATACCGATCATCTCTTTAAATCTGTAGTCACTTCTTGCATAATCAAAGTGTGACAGGACATCACAGACATGCAAGATATCGTACCAAATGAGTGGAGCCTTTAACTTTCTAAAGTCATGACCCATATAAAAGATATAGGGGTGATTTTGCTTGCTGGTCTCCCATAAATTGAGCAAACTTTCAACAGCACCCTTAGCTTGAGTTGACATCTTCAACTCATCAAAACAGGAAATGAGTTTCAGCATGATCAAAGTTGCATATGGACATGGATCACTTTTTCTTCCAGGTCCCCTGAAGTTTCCTAAAGCAGAGGAAACAACACATGGATATCCATTTTCTCTGCCAAGATTCAAAAGGTAGTTGACGCCTTTTTTAGTCTCTTGATCTTTTTTGGGCGACATCATATGAACAGCATAAAGAAGCAAGGGCGCGTCGCATAGTGCCCAAGCCCAAAGGATTTCATTGGTTCCACCGTGAGCAACAGAAATTTGATTGGGCAGTGTATATAATCCTTCATCAGTTTGATTCTGACATACTTTTTGGGTAATAAGCGAGATATAAAGATCTTGATCTGTCAATCCCAAATCAGCTAAAAAGACCAGCTTATGATAAAGCTGTGATGCGCTCTTATGGCTGTTTAAAGGTTGACCTGGCCACAGTTTAAGCTCTTCGATGAGTAATCTCACATGAGGGTGATTCAATAACTCATTTTTTGCTGATATTGCCCGTGGATCATCAATACTTAAATTCATGATATCGATTAGATATCGATAGCGAACCCAAGGCTCCTGTGCAGTTATGAAGAAATCATTCATATTCATCTTCTTATTCCTTATTTTCGACAGCTTTATCTTTGATAACAAGCAAGATTCCACCGATAATTAATGGAACTTCAACAACAAGAATCGTGACCAGTTTTTCTCCTATGTCAAGATAGAACTTAAAGAGAATAAAGAAGAATATTGCTGCAGCCATTAGAATTATCCCTAATATCAATTCCTTTTTCCAAAGCAAAATGACAACTAAAATCAACAAAGTTCCCGGTAGTGAATGTATTAAAAATCCACCAATTTTTTCTAAAAAAGTATATTGAGTCGATTCAAAGACATCAAAAGACATCAAGATGAAAAAGAGACCTAAGACAAACATGACATATTTAACGATCTTTCGAGCAATTTTCACATCAGCACCTCCTTTCAATAGGTTTCTGATATTTTTCTATGAAGAATGGATTTTAATAACTTGATTGAACCAATTGATGACATTTTTTTCATCAGCAACAGGGGGTTTGTATCTCACATGAGAATGATTGACCTTGAAAAGAGTAAGCGAATCATAAAATTGATTTGACCTAACGTCAATCTGATTTTTACCATGATGAAGATGGACTTTCATTTCAAAGACAACATCATCTGATGTGATTGTGCCAATCAATTGATCTTGATGGTAAAAGGATATGGACTTAAGATTTGAATAGGCTTTGATGGATACGGTCTTTTCTGTGCGCTCACTAAACCGCTTGGATGTTAAATGTAAAACGGGAGTCTTTGACCATTTGGCTTTATAAAAGTAAAATGCATCCTTTTTGATCATGCGGTCAAAGGTAACCAATCCCTTATTGTTTCTGCCTTTGATTCCACCTTCATCTCTGCCATCTGAACCAAAGTCAAACATGTTCCAAACAAATGATCCCCATAAATAGGGCTTTGTTTCAAAAATGCGATAGGCATTTTCATGCCACGAAGCGTGATACTCTTCGCTATAGTCTTTTATTTTAGGGTGTTCGCTATGGTAGCTTATAATCCCTTCAACTCCATACTCGCTAATACAAACAGGGCGCTTTGGATTCTTCATTCTGTAGGCATTTAACCATTGCTCAAAGCCCTCTACTTCTCCGAAATACCATCCATAGTATAAATTAAAGCCTGAAACATCAGTGATTTGATTCAAAGAATCATCTACTTCCAAATTAGCAAGTTGAGCTTGCGCTGTCAATCGATAAGGATCGAGTTTTTTGGCAAGCTGATGAAGCTCATGGATAATCCTTTCGACCTGATATTTTTTGCCAACTGCTGTAATTTCATTTTGAACTCCCCACATCAAAATACTCGTATGGTTATAGTTTTGCATAATCAGTTCAGTCAATTGACTTTTGGCATTGTCACCGCTGAAATCAGTTTTAGAAGGTACCGTAATATAGGGTATTTCCGCCCATACGATTAGTCCCTTCTGATTACATCTTAAGTAGAAATAATCAGCCTGCTGATAATGAGCCAAACGAATAGCGTTGGCACCTATTTCTTCAATCAATTCTAGGTCTTGATCATGCATCTCATCTGATAGTGCATTTCCGATACCTTCTAAATCCTGATGCCTAGAAACCCCATGGAGTCTTATCGGTTTCTCGTTTAGATATAAATAGGTGTCATCTATTCTAAAGGAACGAAGTCCCATCTCGATCTTTTCTTCATCAAGCACTTGCTTTTCATCTAATATCTGAATATTGAATGTATATTGGTAAGGATCTTCGGTGCCCTGCCACAAATGCGGGTGATCCATCTCAACCATGAAATGCGAGGTCAATCTGTCTTTGATTTCAATTGATTTTTCTTTTTGAAAAACAATCTGCTGCTTCTGATCACTAATCCATAGTTTCAAATTGTATTGGCTTTGATTGCTATGATTGATTAGATTCATCTCTATATCAAGCAAAGCGCGTTCCTTACTTATCTCTTTTTGGTGGATATAAATGCCTTTTGCCCCATATACAATACGGTCAAAAGAAACGTCATGTAATGAGATTAATGAAACAGGCCGGTAAATACCTCCATAGAATGTAAAATCGGCATAGAGGGGAAATACGGTGTCGTGATGCGTATTATCGACTGAAACAACCAAGTCATTCATCCCTTCACTAACCACTTCAGTTAAATCAAATGAAAATGCGGAATACCCTCCTTGATGTTCTCCGATAAACGTTTGGTTGACATACACCCGTGCAATACTGTTTACCCCTTCAAAGAAAATCACTTGACGTCCTTTTTTGCACGCAACATTGAATGGATGATAGTACCAGCAAGTCCCGCGGTAATAATCCATCCCTCCGTCTTGACCGTCAATATTGTTCCAAGTATGAGGGATTTCAACCGTCGACATCAAAGAAAGATCAATTTTTTCAAGACTGATCTCTTGTTTGGAAAAATACCATGGAGTTTTAAGCGTTACTATTTTTGAGCTCATCTTACCAAACTTCTCATCTTTTATTTGATATTATTTGCCACATCAATCATTTGGATGATACCTCTTCTAAGCTTTTGATAGATCTCTTCATCTATTTTCTTAATATGTCTTCTCATCGGTTTAATGGTAATACCAATATGTAGATCACAACCATTACCACCCATGGAAACGCTTGGACTGTGATATTCTTCTTGAAGCAGATGATAAAGATTGATATATTTTGGATCAATATCCATTTGATCAGCTTCAACAAATGCCCGAACATCCGTGATTTGCAGGAGTCGATTATATTTGGGTTTTACATGAGGAGATCCATGAGTCCTTAACTGAAATTTATCAGGTCCATAATTCTTAACGACAAAATAATAGCCATTAAGATAAACAATATTGATCTTTCCTGTAGACGTGTAAACATAAGTATCATAGACGTCAATTAAATATCCATTTCTACTTTCAAAAGACACTTTTGAATACACTATCTTGTTGGAAATAACTAAGTATAACATCCCAAAGGGGAAGAATTCTTTTTGCTTGGGATAGGCTTCATAAGTCATGAAGATGCTTTCTTCATAGTTGTGATCCTCCATGACTTTCGGATATAGGTATTCGTATAGAGGTTTTTCACTCACAAAAAACAATTCAAGTAACAGTGTAATTAATAAGAGCAATAGAAATAACCCTAATGATATATAAAAGAGAATCAAATAGACAGCATGCTGATCATATAACAAGAAAAAAGCGATGGTTAAAATAACTAACCCTGATGAAGTATATAGACATGCCTTAATGACCTTAGATTTAATTGCTTTTTGCAGGTTACGATAGGTTTCTGCCATGACTGATGAATAATGATTATCCATGAATGCCTCCTCAAACTGATTTCAAGATTTATGATGATAAATGTTTAATGATATTTTGTGCAACAATTTCAATATGATTTTTATCTAGAACATCAAGAGTCGTGATACTACCATTTTCTACTTTGAGTAAATCCCTTTGGCTCAAATCGTAACCAAGAAGATGACACAACAAGACACGGATGACACCACCATGAGTGACAATCAATAGTTCATTATTGGGATGCTTTTCGATTATTCGCATGAAGGTTTCAACAACGCGTTTTTGAAATCCAAGTAAAGATTCACCACCGGAAATCGTCAAACCAAAGAGCTGAGCATCATCCTGATTTAAATCATCTTTGAATTCAACTTCGATTTCTTCCCATGTTTTGCCTTCCCAATTGCCAACATTCATTTCTCTAAGACCACTTGATAAAGTCATTCTGCAATCCAGCTTTTGATTGATTTGTTGAGCAGTCTTTAAAGCACGGGATAAATCACTGCTAAAAATATAGTCAATGGGAATTTGGCTAAAGTAACGCGCAAGCATTTGGGATTGCAAAATCCCAATCTGATCTAACCCAATATCAAGCCAACCCTGAAACCTATGGGATTGATTCCATTCAGTTTGTCCATGTCTGACGAGGTAGCATTTCATGTCATCACCTCAAATTTAGCGATTGTCAAATCAAAATATTTTTCAATCTGGTTTGTTTTCAATGAGTAAACTCACAGATTCTACAAGTGATGTATAGGGAAACATATCTATGGGTACAGTTTCAATCAAACGATATGATTTCAGCAATAGATTCAAATCCTTTGCCAAAGTTGAAGGATTGCATGAACCATAAATTAAACGTTTCGGTTTAAATTTCAGTATGGACTCTATGGTTACTTCTCCCAAACCGGTACGTGGAGGATCGAAGAACATAACATCGATCTTTTTCGCCTTAAGTCCACTTAAGGCTCTATTGAAATCACTTTTTAGGATCGTGACATTGGTGATGTTGTTTTTCTCTAGACTCAGCTTTGCACTTTCACATGCCGATGCATCAATTTCGATGGCATAGACATGTTTCGCAGCATCAAAGATGTAATGACTTATAGGAGCAACTCCAGCATAAGCATCAATGGCGGTTTCATAAGGCTTTAGATCAGCTAATCTCCTCATTTCTAAATAAAACTGATTTGCCTGAGGGGTATTGAGCTGAAAAAATGCATCCGGTCTCAATAAAAACCTAAAGTCAGCCAAGGTTTCTTCAATTAGCAAATCACCATAAAGCAATTTTGTATCTTCTGCAAAAAAGCCTGGCTTCTTTAAATCACTATTTTTAACTTCAACAACTGAAACTATTTTCGGTTCTTTCTTAACAAGTTCTTCTACAACCTTATCCAAACGGTTGGATTGCTTTTCCATAATAAATGATACTTGTGCCTGATCCATCTTTTCAGTCACACGTACAATCAAATACCGCACGTAACCTTTTTTTGTTTTTGGATCGATAGCATCCATTTCATATTGATCCATCAGCTTGATGATTGTATTTAGGATATGATTAATCAACTGGTTTTGCACAGGACATTCTTTGATTGGAACAAATTGATTGGAGTTCCTTGCATACATTCCAAATTGATTTCTTCCCTTTATTTTTTGAACAGGAAGGGATGCTTTATTACGATAATGCTTAGTTTTTTCGCATCCAATCGTATTTTTAACAAGGCTTTCATCGACTTTGGGCTGAATATAGCGATCAAACGATTTAATTAAAATATCTCTTTTTTGAACGAGTGTTTTGTCATAATCAAAATGTTGTGTCTGACATCCGCCACAAATTTCATAAACAGAACAAAACGGTTCCCTTCTATCGGGATTCTTTTTTGTAATCTGCTCAATCTTTGCAATGGCTCGATTATCAAAAACATGCGTGATAATCACATCAAGCTCTTCTTCGGGTAATGCTTGATCAACAAAAATCGCAAGCTTGTTAAAATAACCGATGCCTTCTCCATTGATACCCATGCGTTTAATTGAAATATGCAATTTATTGTCAACTTTAATGTGTTCGTTCATCGCGCACCTCGTTTGTTCACCTTCATTTTATCACATATATTTCTAACAAGTATAAACCTTGAAAAAAAATGGGAACAAAGGTTCCCATCGTTAAGTTATCTAATAATTTGAAGAAAACCACTGGATAAAAAGAAGATTATTGCCAAGAGAACCAAGAAAATGACTTGTAGATATTGCTTTCTAAAATGTCTATTGTTCGTATTCTTTGGTAATACAAATTCAGGATCTTCAACAATCATTTCTTTTAGATTTGTAATTGATGGAGCATAGATTCTAACACGACTCAAATAATAACTTGCTCCAAGTAAGAAAATGCCTCCAATATACCAGACTAAGCTTGAATTGATGTGTTTTTCAATATTATAAGTTGAGACATGCAATCGTTCATTATATATGCGGTTCTGCAAAAAGATAATGAGTGACCAAATAAATAAGCCTAAGGTAGCAATTTTCATCACAATCACATTTGCAGCTCTTCTTCTGAATGTTGGTACTTCTTTTTTTATATCTTCAAGTTCATTATAGGCATCTTCACAAAGAGGAAACTCCATGTCAAACTTGATTGCCTTATAGTTAATACGCTCATGAACAGCCAAAAAGATAGATGACCATTCCGGTGAATCGAAAGCATACTTTTTTGAAATGAAATCGATGCCATGATAGGTAAACATAAAATCAAACGATGGAATCAAGGTCTTATAGACATTAAATTTCTTCACTCTAATTAATAGATGCTTAGCTCGATCCCGATGCTTGTTTTTGATATCTTTTCTAATCTCTTGACGTATCGATTGATCTATTTCGTCATCGACGAGTTTTGTGCCAAGCACAGGTGTTTGTTCTTTGATGTCAAAGTGGTCAAAAACATCTATTAAATTGAGTTCAAGATAATCATTGCGCTCCATGGATTGATAAAATCCAGAATCCTTTGTTGACCCAGAAAGATCAAAATCTTCCTGGATTGCTTTTTCAGGCTCGCTATTAAAGTAGCCATCACTAAGCTCGACAGGTTCATAAATAAAGTCATCAACTTCAATATCCGAATGCGCATAATCATAAGATGCATTAAGCGGTTTGATTTTCAAATCGAAATAGATGCGAATTCGCACTTTATCTTCAGTTAACCATTTTTTAAATTTATCTTCAGCATAGTAACAATGACTTGCAACAGATACGATTTGTGACTTAATCTTATCGAAGGAAAATTCAGAATCATAGTATCGCTTATCCATGAGGATTAGATTATTTTTTTCGATAAATTCTTTATACTCTGAGGCAATATATCCGTTTTTGAATGCATCCTTGAGATGTAGCATAGCCTTCTTCGTGTTAAAGCACTCCTCGGTACAATAAATATAGTAAAGATAAAGATGACTCTCCTTGGAAATATCTTCCTTAATCGATTCCAAGAACCACTGTTCAGCACTATGATATGACTTCTTCTTATATAACAGCTTGGCAAGTTCAAATTTGGTTTCTCGATATCCTAAACGATAAGCCTCTTGATAATAGTCTTCCATTTCTTCCAGGGAACAGATACTATTGAAAATATCATTATTCAGTAAATAAGGCAGTGTAATCTCGATTTTCCCAGTTCTATAAATATCAATCATCATTTCAGTTCCTAAGCGATACCCATCTTCATAGTAGATGCTGCGATCGTTTTTTGCTTGCTTAAAGAGAAGCTCTCCGCAAAGAACCTTCGCTTCATAATGATTGAGTTTAGATGCTTTAATCAAGTAATCGATAGCTATATCAGTGTCTTGTGGCAAATCATTTCCCTGATAGTAATCAAGTCCAAGCTGATAGAGCGAATCTGCTTTATTCATAGGCAAGCTCCTTTAGGTGTTCATGTCTTATTACTATTATACCTATTTTTTGCCAAAAATAAAAAGCCAATTGTATTTTTCATACAATTAACTTTCAGATGATAACTTTATAACGACCTAAACAAGTTTTGTTCTGATTTTTCCTGAAATGAAATCAATGATCGATATCAAAACGACAATAGCAATCATCACTGAAGCAACCTTGTTCCAATCGGGTCCATTGGATGCGAAAGCAAGTTTGAGACCAAGACCGATAGATAGGATGTAGCCAAGAACTGTTGATGATCTTAAATTGATATCAAAACGATAGAGTGAGATTGAAATAAAATCAGGTAGAACCTGGGGTAAAACACCATATCTAATTTTTTGCAACCAATTTGCACCTACTGCATCGAGTGCTTCTAGAACGCCCTTGTCAATATTTTCAATCGATTCAGCAAACAGCTTGCCAAGCATACCCACTGAGTGAATAGCTATCGTAATGACACCGGTCAGTGCATTATAGCCAAAAACTCTAAGTAAAACTAAGGCTAGTACGATTTCTGGGAATGTACGAATGAAGACAAGCGTGACATCTCCTACTTTGGAAGTTGCTTTTCCAGTGATATTTCTTGCTGATATAAATCCCATCGGGATTGCTAATATCAGACTAAGTGCAGTTCCAATAAAGGCAATGGCAATGGTTACAATTGCAGCAAGGACAATACTGTCTGCAAATTCCCAAATCTCACCACGACCAAAGAAATAATCCCAATCTGGATTCAAAAAGCCCTTAAGCATATAACCAAAGCTTTTTGCAAATTGTGCAAGTCGATATGAATTGATGCCTGAACCTTCAAATGAAGCAATAATCAAATAAAGAAGGAAAAGACCAATCAAAATATAAAACCAATATGTTTTAGGCTGACTCTTTAACGCAGACTCGACGGTTGGATTTTCTAGTATACGATTCTTTTTCATTAAACTAATCTATTCTTGATCAGATTTGTGAAAATTTGAATCACTGAAAATAATACTACGAGTACAATAATGATCAGTCCAACACGATCATATCTATAGAGAACATTATCTTTTAAAATGGATCCAATACCACCAGCACCGACATAGCCTAAAATAGCGGAACTACGAATATTGATCTCAAAAATGTAAACGATATAGCCAATATATGTGGTAACCACTTGAGGAAAAATAGCAAATCTAAATGAGATGACTTTATTTGCACCACAAGCCTCAAGCGCTTCATTGGGTCCCATATCGACTGTTTCGATGACTTCATATAGCATTTTTATCATAATCGAAAAACTAAAAAACGTAATTGCCATGATTCCTGAAAGAATACCTGTTCCTACGAATAAAACAGCAATCAGAGCAACAACCATCAGGGGTATGGTACGAATCAAGTTAGAAAAAAACTTAAAGGGTTGATAAACCCAAGGATTTTTGATAATGTTTGCTGAAGCTAAAACGGAAAATGGGAATGCCGCAACTGTACCGATAATCGTTCCAGCAAAGCTCATTTTCATCGTATCAATTAAAGGTTCAACAAGTTTAGAGGTATATCCAAAATAGTCTTTCCATGTTTCTTGAATGCCACCTGCAGAATAAGGTGAAAACATTTGCTTTAAAATATCATCAAACTGACTAAGTTGAATATCTCTTGCGCGAAAATCGATAAAAAACCAGAAAAACACAAATAAAACCAAAAAAATGGATAAATAAATCCATGTTTTGCTTTTTGGTTTTGTGACGATCTTACCGTTGGGTAGCGTAAAACTTCTTGCCATTATACCCCCTCCAGCACGTCATCTTTAGTTAAACTTCTGCCATAAACTTCTACAAGTTTATCTTCAGTTAACTCTGCAACAGGTCCATCAAAAACAATCTCGCCATCTTTGATACCAACGATACGAGTTGAATATTTCATCGCCAAATCGACATGATGCATGTTAGCAATAATCGTAATTTTAAATTCCTTATTGATTCTTGCAAAGTCATCCATGACCTGCAAGGTCGTAATGGGGTCTAAAGATGCAACAGGTTCATCAGCTAAGATTACAGTAGGTTCTTGGGCAAGAGATCTTGCCAAAGCAACTCTTTGTTGCTGACCACCTGAAAGTTGATCGGCTCTTACATATGCTTTTTCTAATATTCCCATTTTATCTAATGCCTCAAGGGCAATGGTCTTATCTCTCACAGGAAACAATCCAAAGATAGTTTTAAAGGTAGAGTGGTAAGCCACTCTACCTGCTAAAACATTCTTAAAGACTGACATTCTTTTTACAAGATTAAAGGACTGAAAAATCATACCAATCCCACGTCTGAGGACACGTAATTCCTGCCCCTGAACTTTACTAACATCTTGTCCATCGATATAGAGTTCACCACCAGTAATGGGATGAATCTTGTTAATGGTACGGAGTAATGTCGATTTCCCTGCTCCAGACAAACCGATGATTGCGACAAACTCACCGTCATATATTTCAAGGTTAATATTTTTTAACGCTTGAAATCCATTTGGGTAGACTTTATCTACATTCACGAATTTTATCATAGGCAGAGCCTCCAGTTTGATTTGATTGTTAGCTTAAATTATCTCTTTTGAAAATGTATACTGCTCTTTCTCCTGCATAGTCGCCATCAACCGCAATTTTGTATCCGGTGTGTGAATAAACACTAATTGCTGCTAAGCCAGCTTCAGTTGTTGCTAAGTCGATGAAAGCAGCTTGAATTTGGTCTTGAAGAGTTTGAGACATTGTTGAGATTACTGAAATTGTGTCGTTGTAAATGGCTGGTGATAATGCGATAACCTTAAGATCAGAAAATGCGTTAGGATAAAGATCTAGTACAGATGAACTATTTCTAGCATCCATATAAACGAAACAAGCATCAGCATCTTGGTTAAGAACAGCTAAAACACCATTTTGGTGGCCACTTACTGTTACAGATTTAACGTCACCGTTTGCAGTAACTGGAGTACCTGTTACAAATTGCATACCGTTTTGATCAAGTAATACTGCTGGGTAAACATAACCAGAACCAGAAGTTGTTGATTGTGTTGCAACTGTTTTACCTGCTAGATCAGTTAATGAATCAAAACCTGCGTTGTAATCTGCAGTTCTAACTAAAAGGATAGAATTATAAGATGTTACTGTTTCTGTAGCTAGTGCAGCAGTATAACCAGTTGCATTCATTGCAGCAATAACTTCTGCATCCGAAGCAAGAGTGCCATCAGTCTTGTACTGAACAGCAAGTCCGTTACGTACAGATGTCAAGATGACGTTCACAGAACCTGGATGGTCAACAGTCATATATGCATATTGTTGTGCTGTTAAGAATCCAACATCGATTTGACCTGCTAACATACCTTCCATAACTGCTTCATAGCTTAAGCCAACAGTTACATTGAAAGTATAACCTTCAATTCTATCTTCGAGAAGTTTTTCGATTGCTGTTGTCTTCAACATAATATCAGTAACACTTTGTGATGGAACAAATGCAATTTCAATAACAGTATCTTCTTCCTCTTCCGTACATGCTGCAAATGTGAATGCAGCCAATAAAATTAAAAATATCAATAATAATTTTTTCACTTTTACCCCTCTATAATTTTATTTATGGCATTGCCACATACTTATAATTTAAACTACATTGAATGATATTTCAAGAGCAAATCAATATTTTGTTACTATTAGGTAATAAAAATAAAAAAAAGACTAGAGTTTCTAGTCTATTTTAAGCGCATAACTTCTCTTGCAATCATGACTTCTTCATTGGTTGGAATGATAAATGCTTTAACTTTGGAATTTTTTGTGGTAATCATTCTTTCGCCACGAAGCTTGTTTTGCTCTTGATCGATTTCAACACCTAAAACATTGATTGCATTCAGGATGCTTGTTCTAATTTCGGGCTCGTTTTCACCAATACCTGCAGTAAAACAAATAGCATCGAGTCCGCCCATGTAGACATAGTAGGAACCAATATAGTCGGCAATGCGTTTTACTTGAATTTGATGAGCAAGCTTTGCGCGATGATCTCCAAGCTTCATTTCTCGAAGAATGTCACGTGAATCATTTGAAATACCGGAAACTCCAAGATAACCTGATTTCTTATTGAGATCGTCTAAAACTTCTGCATAAGTTCTGCTTTCTTTGGCAGCAATCAGCATCAAAACTGCTGGATCGATATTACCTGATCTTGTTCCCATTGGAATACCTTCTAGTGGTGTTAGCCCCATGGATGTATCGACTGATTTTCCACCATCAACCGCACATAGTGAAGCCCCATTGCCTAAATGGCATACAATTATTTTTGCTTTTGGGTTTCCCAAAAGTTGGATAGTTCTTTCTGCAACATATTGATGTGAAGTTCCGTGAAATCCATATTTTCTGACACCATATTTTGTATACCATTCATAAGGTGCAGCATATAAGTAGGCATCCTCGGTCATTGTCTGATGGAAAGTCGTATCAAATACTGCAATCTGGACAACATTAGGGAGTGCTTTTCTAAATGCTTCAATACCTGTGATGTTTGCTGGATTATGCAAGGGTGCCAGATCATTTAAACTTCTAATCATCTCGACGACTTCATCAGTGATGATGGCAGATTCTTTAAAGATTTCTCCACCTTGGACAACGCGATGGCCAACACCCTTGATTTCATCAAGTGATGTAATAATATGATGATGGATTAAGCCTTCAACAACCAAATGAACTGCAACTTTATGATTCAATACCTTTTGAGTGACTGAAATTTTTTCACCATCAACCTTAATGGTAAAAACAGCATTGTTATAGCCAATTCTTTCAACCAACCCCGATGTGATGACATCTTCGCTGGGCATTTCTAAAAGCTGGAATTTGAGAGATGAGCTCCCAGCGTTAACTGCCATAATTTTCATAGTTTAAATCTCCTTATAGTCTTATCATAACCTATTTATCCTCAATATTCAAGTGTGTGAACATATATTCATGTTAATAGAGGAATCCATAGATTGCGATGAATTGTAAAACTGTTCCTATGCTTGTAAAGATATGCCATATAAAATGAAAAAACTTAATTTGGGGAAACACATAAAACACAACACCTATACTATATGCTATTCCTCCGGATAAAACAAGCCAAAATGCTCTAGGATCAAAAGCAAAAAGTTGTTGAATAAAGATCAATCCGCTCCATCCCATCGCAAGATAAAGAAATAAATGTAACTTGGCAAATCGTTTAATCCAGATGGATTTGAAGATAACGCCAATGCCGATCAATATCCACTGAATCATGAATAAAACAGGACCAAGTCCCAGACCCGATATGCCAAATATGGGTTCCTGAAGAACAGGTAGCAAAAGCAATGGAGGCGCAAATGTTCCACCAATTAAAATATAGATGGATAAATGATCGAACCGTTTAAAAACGCTTTTTGCGGTTGGATGAAAAAGTGCATGATAGATGGTGCTCATCGTATATAGATTAATAATCCCAAATCCAAAGATAACGGCGCCTATTACTTCAATGGTTGTATCACTTCTAATCAGTAACAAGATAAGTGCTACAATGCCAAAGATAGCCATCAGGCCATGTGATATTGCATTAGCTATTTCTTCACCAACTGTTTGTCTGTCGTCACTTTTCATTATTTCCCTCGTGCTCTATAAATTGATCCAAAAAATCTTTGCCTTTGTGTGTATCCGGTTCCATCTTTTCAAGCTCATAAAAATTAAATTGTCTTAATGCTTCATATGCGACGATTGCAACTGCATTAGATAGGTTCAATGATCTCACTTTGTCAGTGGTAGGGATGCGGTAGCAATACTCCAAATGCTTAGCAAGAAGTTTGCGATCAACACCCGTTGATTCTTTCCCAAAAATCAGATAAATTGGTTCTTTAAGCTCAGTGTAATTGATATCAGCATAATTCTTTTTGCCATACCGCGTCAAAAATAGATACGTTCCAGGATTCTGATTTGAAAATGCTTCAAAATTTGGATAGCTCAAGTAATCAAGATGCTTATAATAATCAAGAGCACTTCTTTTGAGTTTTGACTCATCAATTTTAAACCCTAAAGGTTCAATCAAATGCAGTCTAGCACCAATAGCAACACAGGTACGCATGATGTTTCCGGTATTTTGTGGTATTTCAGGCTCGTATAATACAATATGAAACATAAATTAACCTCGATTCATCTCTAATCCATAAAAATTAGTATTGCCTGACTGACAATACTAATCAATCCTCTTGTTGTCAGTTCTTACTTCGATATTGCTTGATTAAACTTTGTTTAAGCTCCCATAACTCCTGGGACAAGTCAACATAATATTCATGTGGCTTTTCTAATCTCAGAACTTCTGGCCATAGCTTTTGATGTTGCTGTTTCGCATAATCTCTGATTTCTAACAAACTTGGCAGTTCATAGATGAGCTTTCCCTTCTCAAAAATAGGAATCAAGAGTGGAGTTACTGTATAATTTTCAATCAACTTACTCTTCCAAGGAAAATTAGGATCGAAGAGATAGTAGGGTTTTGATGAATCGATTTTTTCATCAAAAAGTGTCATGACATCGGCTTCAGCCATATGTTTTTCATCAAAGAATCGATAAACCTGCTTAAAGCCGGGAATGGTTGTCTTTTGGATATTATCGCTAATTTTTATCTTTGATACGAGTTTACCGTCAACTTCAATTGCTGAAAGCTTGAAAACCCCTCCAAAGACAGCTTCTGAGCGTGCGGTAACCAAACGTTCGCCAACGCCAAAAGAATCAATTTGAGCACCCTGATGAATAAGTTCTTTAATCAGGTATTCATCTAAGGAATTACTTACGGTAATTTTTGTATATGTCATACCAGCTGCATCAAGCATTTTGCGCGATTCTTTTGTCAAGTATGTTAAATCTCCGCTATCCAAACGGATGCCTTTAAGTTTGCAACCCATAGGATCTAAAACTTCTTTTTGAATCTTTATAGCATTAGGTAACCCTTGTTTCAAGGTATTGTAGGTGTCAACCAAAAGCACTGCATTTTTAGGATAAGTCAGTGCGTAGGCGCGAAATGCCTCATACTCAGAGTCATAACTTTGAACGAAACTGTGAGCCATCGTGCCCATAGCTGGAATATGATAGGCAAAATCAACATAGGTATTTGAAGAACCAACCACACCGCTGATATAGGCAGCACGCGCACCAAATATGGATGCGTCGTACCCATGCGCACGACGCGCACCGAATTCTAATATTCCTCTGCCTTGTGCGGCATAGACAATTCTAGCAGCTTTGGTTGCAATTAGGCTTTGGTGATTGATGGTTAATAAAACCATAGTTTCAATCAATTGACATTCCAAGATGGGTCCTTTAACTACTAAAATAGGTTCATGAGGGAATATTGGAGTCCCTTCTTTCATGGCATAAACATCACAGTGAAAGGTAAATGATTGGAGATATAGCAAAAAGTTTTCATCAAATATCTCTTTAGTTCTTAAATAATTGATTACATCATCTTCAAACTTAAGGTTTTGAATATAGTGAATGACCTGCTCCAACCCAGCGAAAACCGCGTAGCCGCCATCATCTGGTATCGATCTAAAAAAGACATCAAATACAGCAATTTGATTGTGTTTGTTATCTTTAAAATAACCGTTTGCCATCGTCAATTCGTAAAAGTCCATTAACAGTGATAAATTGCGTTCGCTCATCGGTTTTTCTCCTCTCATCAGACACTTTCCATTCTATCACTTTTTGTCTTTTTTTGGTATAATAAAATATAGAATACGTGAGGTTTTAGATATGTTAATTTTGTTATCACCAGCAAAAACGTTTGCAAGGACAATCGTCCCATTTGAAACCAGGCCCATCTTCATAAACGATGCTTTATCTTTGATAAGTAAACTTCGTCTATTTTCAGTAGCAACCTTTGTAAACAAAATGAAAATATCTAAAAATCTAGCTATTCAAGTTCATCATGATTATCAAACCTTTGATCTAAATCCTTCATGCGCAATTTATGCATATGCTGGTTATCTATACAAAGGATTGGACATCAATCACTTTGATGAAGAATCATTAGATTATTTGAAAAGTCACTTATATATCTTATCAGGTTTATATGGAATCGTCAGACCCTTTGATGGCATCTCTTTCTACCGTCTCGAAATCAAAGATAAAATAATTAGGGATTTGTATGCTTATTGGAAGCCAAAAATCAAAAAATACTTAAAAAAGCACCATTCAGATGAAATTCTGATTAACTTAGCTTCTATGGAATACAGTAAAGTTTTGCATCATCATCTTAATGTCATTACTATTTCCTTTTTTGAAATCATCGACGGCAAACCACGAGCCATCAGTATGCACATCAAAATGATGAGAGGTAAAATGGCTAGATATCTCATTACTCAAAAAATCGACTCACTCGCTCAAATTAAATCAGTTATCATTGATGACTATTATTTTGATGCAGCAAAATCAACGCCTAAAGAATACGTTTTTATCAAGAGGTCATAAATATGAAACGCATCGTTAGAATGCTTCTTTCAAGAACATCCTTAATTTTGTTGTTATTGTTAGCGCAAATTGTGCTGTTTTTACTATTGATTGACTACATTTCCCAATTTAGATATCTAAACACTGCTTTTTATATCATATCTGTAGCAATTGTCATTTATTTAATTACCAAAGAAGAAAACCCAATCTATAAGCTTAGTTGGATTATTCCCATCTTAATCTTCCCACTTTTTGGGGGTCTTTTCTACTTGCTCTATAGACAACGCAATCTGAGTAAACGTGTTCTTTTGAGGCATATGAATATTGATTCTTCGCGATCTGCCTATGTTTCTACAAATGAAAATCCCTTAGGGACAAAGGATGCTAATTATCTAAATAATTTGAATTGGCCAACGTATTCTAATACCAAAACAGACTTTTTGGCATCAGGGGAAGCACTCTTTCAAGCGATGCTTTCGGACCTTAAATCTGCTGAAAAATACATTTTCCTGGAATTCTTTGTCATCAACAAAGGTTCAATGTGGACACAAATCTTAAATGTACTTAAAGAAAAAGCAAATCAGGGTATCGAAATTAAGATTATCTACGACGATTTCGGAAGTTCAACTTTACCTTATCGCTATATAAAAGTACTTAAGTCATATGGGATTGATGCTGTTAATTTTAATCCGATGCGCTTACACTTAAATTTCGCGATGAACTATCGGGATCACCGGAAAACGGTGGTAATCGATGGAAAAATCGCCTATACTGGAGGTTCAAATATTGGAGACGAATATATTAATCTCATTTCTCCTTTTGGACACTGGCAAGATGCGGGTATCCGTTTAGAAGGTGATGCAGTCTGGTCACTAATTATTGGATTTTTAGGAAATTGGCGATTTTCAAGAAGATGTGATATCGATTACTCATCTTATAAAGTCAATCATCGTATCATAAGTCAAGGTTATGTCATTCCCTTTACTGATACGCCATTAGATAAAGAGACAACGACGAAAAACATCTATCTCTCTTTAATTTCACAAGCAACGGATTCCATTCTAATCACTTCTCCATATTTAATTATTGACCATGAACTAACGACATCTTTAAAGTATGCAGCAAAATCAGGCATTAAAGTCAAAATTATTATCCCTTATATTCCTGATAAGCGTATCGTCTTCATGGTAACGGAATCTTATGTCCCTGAACTGATGGAAGCTGGTGTGGAGGTTTATCGATATCAACCAGGATTCATCCATTCAAAAATGATGATTGCCGATGAAAAGCGAGCCTTAATCGGTACTGCAAATCTCGACTTTAGAAGTTTATACCTGCATTTTGAAAACAGTGTGTATCTTGAACAGACATCTTCAATAGCAGAGATGGTTGAATTCTTCAATCAAACTATCCTAAGGAGCACATACATTGAAAACTTCGGTAAGCGTAACATCTTTTACCGAATCATTCAAATCTTATTAAGAGGATTTTCATCTATTATGTAAAAAAAAGGCCGAGTAGGCCTTTTCTTATTTTAAATTAAGGTAATTCTACTTTCTAGATACGCCCAAGGTTCCAAATAAACTACCTAAGATAAAAAATAAATAGGTAACAATGTATAAAATCATGGTGATAACGGTATAGATTTCAACATCTAATAAACTGGTGGCAAACAATTCCGCAACTACCAGCATCAATATGGCTAAAAATAACGCAATTGATCCGAGTCTGAGCATGAATAGCGAAAATCTACCTGGTTTCTTATATGCAAATAAAATCCATAACAAGAACGGTGCAGCCAAACCAACTCCAGGAATCACATATGGGCTCATTGCTGTCAGTTGATTTACGTAGGTTTCAATCATGTCCAACACTCCAGAAAGCCATACGGGGGATTGCAAAATGATTGGAACCAATGCTGATGTTCCACTAATTGAACTTTCAACAAATCCAAATAATAAAACAACAGTCAATAAAACTCTGAAGATCAAACCCTTACGAATGGCCCATAATATGAGGATTAAGCCAATGACCAATCCCAGTCCTGCATATTCTGCAATGAGTGGAACCCTCTGTAAATAGCTTTCAGCCATTTCTGCAAACGATGTCAAATTGCCTATAAAGGGTAAAGTATCATTTTCTAATATTAAAATTGTTGCTATAAAGATTGAAGAAACTAGAATTAATAGAAATCCAAGTGTACGAACAATCTTTCCAAAAGTTTTGTTATATACTCTTTTTTTCACTAAACCCACCACTTTCTTTAAAATTCAATTCATATAGTATTTTATCATAAATCATGATATTTGTAATCTATTTGATACTTTTAATTGATATCTTTATTTACAGACAAATCGCCAGATACGATTAAATTCTTTTTTCTAAAGATTAAATCCAACCCATAGACCAATAATGCGGGTGCAAGTAGCATAAAAGCTACAGAAAGCCATGCTGTAACAGAATAACCCATCCAATCTAATGTTTGAAGTTGTCCAACCAATGCTGAACTTCCCATACCAGCACCGAATCTTGACGTTTCGGTCTCAAAAATAAGATAGAATAAAGGAGCTAAAATTGCTGATGCAATAATCGTAGGTAACCAAATAATTGGTTTCCTCAATATGTTTTTAAATTGAAGCATCGAGGTTCCAAAAGCAATTGATAAAACCATACCGATATTATTATCTTTACGTGACTGAATAGCAAAACCAATCATTTGAGTGGTTGTTCCAATCACTGCAGCACCACCAGCTATACCTTCTAATGAAATAGCAATAGCGATTGCAGCACTTGAAAGTGGAGATGTTAAGAGGATCCCTAAGACAACTGCTATGACGATACTCATTGGTATCGGAGCAAATACAGTTGCTGAATTGATTCCTGTTTGAATACTAGAAATTAAAAATCCTATTGGTGCACTGATAATCAGTGTAATAATCAATGCTACGACTGATCCCAGTAATGGAATGAGAAGAATATCAACTGGAGTTTTTCTTCTTAAAATCATTTTCAATGTGAGTATGCCAAAGATTACAACAAGATAGGCTGTTACAGGATCATTGTTGATACCAGTAGCGATACCTGTTCCAAATCTAACCTTAAAGCTCGTAGCGATTCCACCCATAACGGCTGCTACTACCATCTTTAGGCCATTCATCTTTAAACTCAGTGCGATTCCCATACCAATACCAACGCCGGTCATACCCATAAGTGCATCAGCTAAGGTAACTTCAATGAGTGGTATACCAAGTAATTTTCCAAACTGTTGGAAAATAACTCCAATAATCAATGTAGCAAACAATCCGTAAACCATACCATTCATCGTCGTCATGATAAACGATTTAACTCTCTTTTCTTTCATGCTATCAACTCGCTTTCGAAATTATTTTATCATAATTAATTTAAATGTAAATAAAAAAAAGGACATAAGTCCTTCTTTGCATATTTTGGTCCCCGCGGCCGGGCTCGAACCAGCACGGATTATTCATCCACCAGATTTTGAGTCTGGCACGTCTACCAATTTCATCACGCGGGGAGATTGCTATCAAAGGGATCATGACAGCAAAATTATGATAACATGCTTTATTTTAATTTGCAACACTCAATATCAAAACGACTACATTTCTTTAAGTGCTTGAATACCTAGCAATCTTAATCCCTCATTGATGACCGTTTGAATGGATTCTATAAAGAGCAGATTTGCATTTCTGAGTTTGGAGTCTTCGACATTAATGCGTTTTCTTCCATAAAAACTATTGAATCCTTGAGCAAGTCCCATGATATAACGTGCAATCAAATTGGGAGCGTTACCTTCTTTTGCCTTTAAAACAACATGTGGAAACTGTCCAAGTAATTTAATTAGCTCAAAATAATCGTTTTCACTAAAATAAGAGGAATCCAAATCATTCATATCTAAAGTATTTTCCTTAAGAATAGATTGGATTCTAACACTGCTATATTGCATGTATGGTCCGGTTTGCCCTTCAAATTTGAGCATGTTTTCTAAATTGAAGTCGATATCCAGGTGTCTTTCATTTTTCAAGTCATTAAAGATGATAGCGCCAATACCAACAGCTTTGGCAACTGCATCTTGATTTTTTAAGTTGGGATTTTTTGAAGTGATGGCTTCTTTAGCACTATCGATTGCATGGTTAATCACGTCTTCAAGGCGCTTGAATTTTCCTTCACGCGTTGACATTTTTTTTCCATCAATGAGAATCAAACCAAAATTGATATGATCAACATCAAAATGATATCCCATCAAATCTGTCACTGTTTTTAGCTGCTTAAAATGAAGTATTTGTTCATTACCGACCACATATAAAACATGGTCAGCATGATAAGCTTGATGGCGATATAAAAGCGCTGCAACGTCTCTCGTCATATAAAGGGTTGCCCCATCTGTCCTTTTAATCAAAGCTGGTGGAAGGTCAGGTCCTAGATCAACGATGGTTGCTCCTTGATCGATTCTTAACAATCCTTTTTCTGCCAATTCTTCGACAACAGCATCCATCTTATCATTATAAAAAGACTCTCCAGTAAAATAATCGAATTCAACACCCAGTAATTCATACATTTCCATAAATTCTGAAAGTGATTCTTCCTTAAACCAAGTCCATAATTTCGTATACTTTTCATCCTTGAGCTCCAAAGCTCTAAAGACGTCTCGTGCTTCCTGTTCTATTTCCGGATTCACTTTTTCTTCATTGTGAAATTGAACATAGAGTTTTTGTAATTCTGCAATTGGATTTTTTTTAACTTTGGCTTCATTACCCCAGCGCTCATAAGCAACAATCATCTTGCCAAATTGAGTTCCCCAATCGCCTAAGTGGTTGACAGCAACGACATGATACCCCAATTTTTTATAGATGTTTTTGATTGCATTCCCAATCACTGTTGAACGTAGATGCCCTATACCAAAACTTTTTGCGATATTGGGTGAAGAATAATCAATAACCACGGTTTGATGTCTCCCAATTTCTTGGTTTCCGTAATTTTCTTTTTGTTCATGAATGGAAAATAAGATTTTTTGAGCCAATGCTGCTCTTTTTAAATAGATATTCAAAAAGCCATTGATGAATTCAATCTTTTCAATTGAATCCTCATCTTTGAAGACCTCATTGAATTTGATATAGACCTGCATTGGAGATATCTTCCACATCTTCGCATATGCAAACAAAGGAACAGCAAGATCTGCAAGTCCTTTTTTCGGTTCTTCTAGAACAACCCCTTCGATATGAAAGTATTCTTCAAGCATTTCCTTCAATTTTAGTTTAATGGATTCAATCATTTATTTGCCTCAATATCAAAAAAAGCACAAAGTGCTTTTATTCTTCGTTAATTGCTAAAATCGCATCTCGATAAAAGTCACGTACACTACGATTAATGAGTATTGGGTCATCAGCACTGGCTGGTTCAAATGTGGCAATAATCACACCATCTTTAAAGATTACAAGTTGTGGAGTTGTTGTTGCAATGTCTATATACAAATCAAGAAGATCTTGCATCCCATCTTGATCGGTATTCGCATTGATGTAATAGATTTGAGAAACATACTGATCAAATCCTTCATTTATAAAATACTTTTGAAATGCGCCAATATGTGCATTGCATGAAGGGCACTCTGGAAAACCAATGTAGAGTGCAACAATTTCATTCTTTTCAATGATAGTATCTAAACCACGCTTAAATAGTGAACCATTATAGGTTATAGAATAGAAAGGATGGTCTTCAGTAAAGTCTGCAGTCGCATTGGGTTCATATGCTGCATAAATTAGTTCTTGATTCTTAGGTTGAAAAATAATAATCAAGCTGACAACAATAACGAAAAAACCAATAATGATTGAGAGCGTAATTGGATGAATCTTTGGTTCTATTTTAGTATATTTATCTGCCATGTTAAATCCTCCTAGATTGACTGCTTATGATTATAGCATAAAAGACATGCTTTATCAATGAATAATCAATGATTTTTATGTTTGTATTCATTCAAAAACCTTGGAATAAATTTGCTTAACATATCTTAAATGATAATCTAGCTCGAAAGCATGGTGAAGTTCATCGAAACTTATGAACTTCATGACTTCATTATGACGACTGAGTAGTGTTTCAAAAGCTATCTTTTCTTTTAAAGATTCACTGGCAATCTCTTGAACCAAATCGTATGCATGCTCACGGTCCAACCCGCGGTCAATCAAAAGATGTAGAATGCTTTGGGCAAAGATCACACCGTTTGATAAGCTAATGTTAGAAAGCATTTGGGCTTCATTGACAATTAAGGTATCAATCGTTTTTGCATATTTGTTCAACATATAATCGATAAGTATTGTTGCATCAGGTAAGATGATACGTTCCACTGAGGAATGCGAAATATCTCTTTCATGCCACAAAGCTATATTTTCATATGCTGAAACCATATAACCTCTTATGACTCTTGACAAACCTGATATATTTTCACTACTAATTGGATTTTTTTTATGTGGCATTGCCGAAGATCCCTTTTGATTCAAATCAAAATACTCAGAGACTTCGTTTATTTCCGTTCTGGAGAGATGTCTAATTTCAACCGCAATTTTCTCTAACTCTGACCCGATAAGAGCCATCACGCTCATATAATGAGCATGTCTATCTCTTTGAAGTGTTTGCGTTGATATGTTTGCAGATTTTAATCCTAGTCTACTACAAGCAATTTGCTCCAATTCTGGAGTATTTGCACTATAATTGCCCACAGCACCGCTTATTTTGGCAACTTCAATACTCATTGAAGCCTCATCAAATAGTTTAGCTATGCGCTTGAAATCTTCATACCATAAAGCGAATTTCAATCCAAAACTTGTAACTTCAGCATGAATGCCATGTGTTCTTCCGATTATTTTTGTATTCTGATAGAGGAATGCTTTTTTCTTTAGGATACCCATAAAGACTTTGATGTCTTCTTTAATGATTTGATTGACCTCTTTTAAAATCAGCGATTGTGCAGTATCAACCACATCTGTTGATGTTAATCCATAGTGAAACCATTTTTTTTCTTTACCTAAAGATAAGGAAACAGCCTTTGAAAATGCAATGACATCATGCTTGACTTCATTTTCAAATCTTTCAATATCCTTGAGTTGATAAGATGCCTTTTCTAGCGCTTGGTACTCATGATCAGAAAAGAGTTTTAGTTGATTCCAGGCATAAGATGCAGCAAGTTCAACCTTCAAAAAGGCATCATACCTATTTTGATCACTCCACAACTCTTTCATGATTGGACGTTGATAACGGTTGATCATTAAATCACCACCTAAAATATTTCTTTGACCATAATCGTTTGATTCCGGTCAGGACCTACTGAAAATATGGATAGCGGTACACCAACAAGTTCATTGAGCTTGTTTAAATAATTTTGTGTATTGAGCGGTAGCTCGTCAAAAGATTTCACTAAAGTAATGTCTTCTTTCCAGCCTGGCATCGTGATGTAATTGGGTTTACATGCCTCAAAGTCTTCTATTTCTGCTGGAATATAGTCAATTTCCTGATCTTTGAATTGATAAGAGACTGCAATCTTGAGATCATCTATTCCGGTAAGAACATCAAGCAGTGTCACAGCAAGAAAACTTAGTCCACTTGTGCGCTTTGTATGTCTGAGTACAACTGTATCAAGCCATCCAATACGTCTTGGCCGTCCGGTTGTTGTTCCAAATTCATTGCCAACTTTGCGGATATAATCAGCAAGATCACCTAATATTTCACTAGGCATTGGACCTGCTCCCACACGTGTTGTATAAGCCTTTGTCACACCGATTGCTCCATCTACCAACCAAGGTGCAATACCTGTATTCAATGGTACGCTAGATGCCGTTGGAGAGCTTGAAGTAACAAATGGATATGTGCCATGATCCAAACATAAAAGCACGCCTTGTGCGCCTTCAAACAAAATATTTTTATTCTCCTCTATTGCCTTATTAAGGTATACAGAGGTATCACACACATAAGGAGCCATGCGTTTAGCATAGAGCAGATACTCAGTATATAAATCATCTAAATCAATTCTTGGAGAACCTAGTTTTCTAAGTTCCTGATTTTTAACTTTTAGTAATTCAGCAAGTTTTATTTTAAATCTTTCTTCATTGATGAATGTTGAAACTCTCAGCCCAAGACGGGAGGATTTATCTGTGTAAGCTGGTCCTATGCCTTTATGCGTCGTTCCTATTTTTTCGTTACCTCTGAAGTGTTCATATGCTTTATCCAATTCTAAGTGATAGGGTAAAACAATATGTGCACGATCTGAAATCTTCAAATTGAAATTTTCGAGTTTGTCAATCTCTTCAACAAATGCTTTTGGATTGATGACCATACCGTTAGACATCACATTTTGAATTCTTGGATTAAGAATCCCTGAAGGTAACATGTGTAAGCTGCGTTTGATGCCATCAAAGACAACGGTATGTCCTGCGTTATTACCACCTTGAAAACGGACAACGATATCAGCTTTTTGAGCAAGAAAATCAGTGATTTTACCCTTTCCTTCGTCACCCCATTGTGTACCAACAACAACTATTCTTTTCATTTTGCTTCCCCTATCTAAATATGGTAGTGTCAAAAATTGATTGTGTCAAAAAAAATAAAAATCGGCCTTTCAACCAAAATGATTTTAGCATACTATTTGACTATAGTCAATGTAACATCCCAAATTAGGGTTGGAAACGTTTAAATGCAGTTGCAATCATTTAGTGCTTGTAAATATGGTAGTGGTTTTATATAATGTAATCAGGTGATTAAATGAACGTCTTATTTTGTAGTGGTGAGGTCTATCCATTCAGTAAAACTGGAGGATTAGCAGATGTTGCTTATTCCTTGCCAAAAGCACTGAATCAATTGGGGCATACTGTCAAAATTATAACTCCACTGTATCAGAAAATTCAATCAATGCTCGAAGAAATGAGCTTTCTTGGCAAATCAATGATTCATATGGGTGATATTGACGAAGAAGCCAAATTCTATTCGATTATATATCAAGGTGTGAACTTCATCTTTGTCAAACATGACGATTTTTTTAATCGTGACCATTTGTACGGATACGAAGACGATGCCATACGCTTCACTTTTTTCAATTTTGCAGTCTTTGAATATATCAAAATATCTTCTGAATATCCTGACGTAGTCCATGTCAATGATTGGCAAACAGGACTTATCCCTTTCTTACTAGATGTTCGGTATCGCTCTTTTAACCCCTCGTTTTCACGCATTAAGACCTTGTTATCCATCCATAATTTGGAAAAACAAGGCTCATATCCTTTAGAAACTGAAAAACTCTTTGGCAATAAAAACTTTACCTATATTCACTTGGACAGAGTTAACTTCTTAAAATGTGGCATTATGCGCGCAAATGCGATCAATACGGTGAGTGAGAATTACAAAAAAGAAATTTTGACTCGTTTTTATGGTTTTTCATTAGATGGTCCACTTAAGTCGAGACAATACAATTTATATGGTATTTTAAATGGGCTGGATCAAGATTTATATAATCCCAAAAACAATGCATTCCTTTTTGAAAATTATGATGAGAATTCCTTTATTCACGGAAAAGCATATAATAAAAAGATGTTACTTGAATCGTTAAAATTAAAATTAAGAAACGATGTTCCTGTTGTCACCTTCATCAATCGTTTTGCAAGACAAAAAGGAATTGATATCATGATGACAAGTCTAGAATCTTTCTTGAAGGATGAAAAATTCTATTTCATTGCAATTGGATCTGGTGATGCTATTTATGAAATGTTTTTTTTGGAAATGCAAAATAAATACCCAGGTCATGTTTATTTTCATGCTGGATTTAATTACGAACTTTCGCAAAAAGTATATGCAGCAAGTGATCTCTTTTTACTTCCTAGTCTTTTTGAACCCTGTGGATTGAATCATATGATAGCGATGCGTTATGGCACTTTACCCATTGTACGAGAGACAGGTGGACTCAAAGACACTGTTCGGGCATATGATGAAAATAGTGGGATTGGTACTGGCTTCTCGTTTATCAATTATGATGCAAACGAAATGGTAACAGCGATTAATTCTGCACTTGATACCTATAATCATCATAAAGAGATATGGAATGAACTGATTCTACAAGCAATGAGAGAAAAACACAGCATCATTAAGATGGCCAGACAATATGAAGAACTCTATCAAATGATCCTAAACGACTAAAAAAGACAACATCCGTTGTCTTCTTTTTTTACTTCTGATTGCTTAATATTTCTTTTAAGTTAGGTTCAAACACTTGGTTTCTTATCATTTGTATTTCCTCTTTATAAGGCGGATATCCATCAACATAAGGCGTTTCAAGTATCTTAGGTATTTCCATAAAGTCAGGATGATAGATCACTTTGATCAAACTGTCAAATCCCAAATTTCCAAATCCGATATTTTCATGTCTATCTTTAGCAGCACCTTGAATATTTTTTGAATCGTTAATATGAAAAACAGAGATGTTTTCTTTTCCTACGACTAGATCGAAATGATCAATAACCATTTGAAAATCATCTTTGATATCATAACCAGCATCATGAGTGTGACAGGTATCAAAACAAACACTAACACGATTTTTTACACCAACAAGGTTAATTATTTCTTTAAGTTCCTCAAACGTTTTCCCTACTTCATTACCTTTTCCTGCCATGGTTTCAAGAGCGATTTTAACGTCGAGTCCATGAGTGTTATCAATTACTTTTTTAACGCCTTCAGCTATCCATTTGATGGCTTGTTCTCTATCTTTACCTACTGCACTACCTGGATGAAGCACAATTTGCTTTGCGTGCATTGCTGCGGTCCTTTTAACTTCTTCTGTTAAAAATGAAATAGCAAAAGCTCTTTTTTCAGGATCAGGGTTAGCAAGATTAATGATATATGGCGCATGAACAATCACGTGATCAAAACTTAAATTATGCTCTTTCATATAATTAACAGCTTCATCAATCCTCAATTCATCCACGGGCTTGCGAATCGTATTCTGAGGTGCTCCAGTATAAACCATAAAGGCATTCGAGTTATATATCAGTGCTTCTTTTACGGATCCCAAATACATGTCAGATCCTGACATGGAGACATGACTACCGATGATTATCATAATCTTTTCTCCTAATCTCCTGTTTAGCTTTTTTGATTTTATCCTTATTTTTCTTTTTGTAGTTTGGCTCAACCTTAGAAGGTTTCTTTATCTTACTAATGGCTACTTTTTCTTCTTCTGAAAACTTATTCTTTTTAAGTTGTACCTTAATTAGTCCTTCATTGGTCAACATATAATTTTTAAATGGAACACCTTGTAATTTCAGTTTTTCTATTTTCCGATGATCGTTGACAGTCATGAATGTAATGACAGTCCCAGAATCATACATGCGAGCAGTTCTTCCACTTCGGTGCATGAAAAACTCTAAATGATGAGGTAAATCAAAGTGAACAATATGGGAAATCTTAAAATCTAGTCCACGTGCAGCAAGATCACTGGTCACAACATATTGATATTTCAAAGCATTGATCTCATCGATGATTTTACTTCTCTTTTTAACGCCTAATGTGGCATTAATATTGATTACAGATAGTTTTCTATCCACTAAACTTTGAAAAACAACCTCTTGATTCTCCTTCTTACTAACGAAAATAAAACATAAATACGGGTTGATGTGATTGATTAATTGATTTAACGCTTCTAATCTATCTTGATACTTGATGTTAATCAGCTGATATTCAATTTTGAGTGTATGTTTTTTGTTGGTGTCAATTAAATCATAATTTCCAAAGTATTTCTTCATGAAAGGAATCATGTCAATCATGATGGTCGCAGTAAAAAGCATCAGTTTAGCATTTTGGACTGATGGTAAAATCGCATCAATTAACGATAAAAAAGCGAAATCAAACATCATATCGGCTTCATCTAAGACAAAATATCTAGTTGTTTGTAGCTTTAGTATATTTAATTCAACAACATATTCATATAGTCTTTGCGGAGTAGAGATGACAACTTGTGGTTGATACTTATCAAGCCATTCCTGTTCTCTTTGCTTATTCGAACCACCATAATATGCCTTCACTCTAACATCTGGTTCAACCTCTTTGAGCATTCTTTCGACTTGAAGAACGAGCTCATTGGTTGGAACACATATGACAGCTTGTACTTCTTGTTTTTCAAAGTTCATATTTGCTAGTATGGGGAGTAAGTAAGCATGTGTCTTTCCCGTCCCCGTAGGTGCAAGGCCAACCATATGCTTTTTGTTATTAATATATTTAAAAACACCATCCTGGATGGGTGTTGTCTTGGTAAAACCTAGTTGTTTTAACTTATCTTCAATATACATAAAATCACCATTGCTATTATATCATTAAATCTCTTTGAAAGTAAAAGAAAGGGATTTTTTTAGACTTATCAAGTATAATGGAAATGGTGATGATATGAAAGTAATTGATTTGACACCAAGAGGCTATTGCCATGGTGTTCTAAATGCACTTGCTATGGTTAAGAAAGTCATTAAAACGGATAGTTATCCGCGTCCAATCTATATCCTAGGGCAAATCGTCCATAATGAGAAGATTACCAAAGCTTTTGCTGAGTATGGTGTTATCAGTCTGGATCAAAAGGGAAAGACTCGTCTCGAATTGATTGAAAAAATCAATGAGGGAACAGTCATTTTTACAGCACATGGAATTAGTAGACAAGTCATCGAACGTGCAAAACAAAAGGGACTGACTTATGTAAATGCCACGTGTAGAGATGTGATGAAAGTACACAAATCAGTTGAAATTAAATTAAGTGAAGGATATGAGGTTATCTATATCGGTCATAAGCACCACCCCGAGCCTGAAGCAATTTTAGCTCTTAATCCAAAGATCTATTTCGTTCAAGATGAAAAGGATGCCTTTAGGCTACCTGCTCATCTGAAGGATTGCAAACTATTTGTCACCAATCAGACAACACTCAGTCTTTATGATATTGACTTAGTTTTGAGGATCATAGAAACAAAATTTCCTCATTATGTGTTTGATAATGAAATATGCAATGCAACCAAGATAAGACAGGAAACTGTTATGCAACAAGAAACTGTTGATTTGATGCTGGTTGTTGGTGATAATCTCAGTTCTAATTCAAATAAACTCGCTTTTATTGGCAATCATTGTCAAAACATAAAAAGCAAGTTGATTAGTGGAGTTGAATCAATCCATCTAGACTGGTTAAAAGATATAGATAGTGTCTCCGTTACTTCGGGTGCATCAACACCCACTATTGTCACCGAAGAAGTGATCCAGTTCCTTAAGCAATATAATCAAAATGACCCCAAAACTTGGGATCATCATAGTAAATTAGACATTCTAGACATCTTGTGATGTCTTTTTTGTACCTTTTGTAGTGCTTTTAGGATATTTCTCATTGATTTTTTTTAACGTTTGATAGATGTTTTCTTCACGTTTTGTCAATTCTTGATAGGTAAACAGATTATAATCAACTTTCAAATCCTTCTTAAGGACAACTTGATTCAAAAACACACCAACCAAGCGAATAGGCTCTTGATGATAATTTTCTTCAAATAATGTTTCAACAACATTATAAAAACTCTGATAATCATCAGTATGAAGGTCAAAACTTGTGCTTCTATTGATGGTTAGAAATTCACTATCCCTTAGTTTAATACCAATCGTTTTTGCAACAAGTTCTTCTTTGATAAGACGTTCATGGGTTGACTCTAAAAGTTCAATGATAACTTTAAATATCGCATCAGGATCATCCATATTATAATTCAAAGTGGTCTCATTGCTGATGGATTTGGGTATCGCATATCTTTTTGGATCGATTAGGTCACTGCTTCTCCCCATGATATGATCAAGATAGGATAGATAGGATTGTTCACTCACAACTTGAAGTATCTCTTTTTTATGCTCAGCTTTCGTAAAATCACCGATAGTCTTTATACCAATAGCTTCTAGTTTAGGATATGTCTTTTTACCTATGCCATACATTTCGCGAATTTGTAATGGAAACAATTTATCAACGATGTCTTTTTTCCTTAGAACGGTAATCCCAAGTGGTTTTTTCATATCAGAAGCCATTTTTGCAAGAAATAAAGTTGGTGCAATGCCAATTGAGCAAGGCAATTGATGTGTTCTCATCAATCCATCTTGAATCTCTTTTGCCAATTCTAAGGGGTGCTTTGTTTCTGAAGCTTTAGTCATGTCGACATAGGCTTCATCAATGGAACCTTCTAGGATAATAGCTGAATAATTTTTTAAATAACTAAAGAAAAGGCGTGAATATTTTTGGTAGAGACTAAATTGGATGGGAACAATAATGAGCTTTGGATGAATTCTTAGGGCATCATTAATATTCATGGCGCTGTGTATGCCTAGTTTTCTAGCCTGATACGATGCAGTTGAAACTACTCCACGTCTAAAAGTCGATGACCCACCTACAACAAAAGCCTTATCCTTCAAATAAGGTTCCTTAATCGTTGCACAGCTAGCAAAGAATGCATTGAGGTCGATATGAAAGATAATTTTAACATTGTTTTTCATCAAAGCTCTTCCTTTAGAGACTATTTTATAGTATAATGACTGTGATTACAAAGACGAGGTGAAATCATGGCTAATAACGCAAAGGAAAATGTAGTAAAAACGACAAAGAAAACAGTAGTATCTGAGAAAACCATAGTAAAGAAAAATGCTCAAAATCCTGCTGAAAAAACTGTTGTGAAGAAGAATGCTCAAACCCCTGAAGACAAAACTGCTATTAAAAAGCATTTTCAAACCCCAACTGAAACATGGTGGGGAAAATTGATTGTTTGGATTATTATGTTTGGTATGGTTGGTTTAATTATCCTATCATTTGTACTTGCAATCCTAAAGGGAACTGCTTAATAGAAAAAGCGAAGGCTTTTTTTATTTCCTAAGCAACATCTTTGCTTGTTCAATAGCAAAATGAGATAACTTTTCATCCGAAAGCATCAACGCAATCATCTCAACTCTCATATCTTCATCTAACTTTTCGATGCGCGTAACCATACGCGCTTTTTCTTTGATCTTGGTAATGCCGTAATGATGGTCCGCTTTGGCAGCTACCTGAGGAAGATGAGTGATGACAATTAGCTGCATCATCTGACTTAATGATGCCATTTTATTTGCAACTTTTGCAGCGGTTCTACCGCTGATTCCAATATCAATCTCATCTAAAATTAGAAGTGATAATTCATTTGCTTTTGCATATATGCTCTTTAGAGCAAACATAAAGCGAGCACGTTCACCACCACTTGCTACTCTTGCCAGTGGTTTGGTAGGTTCTCCTTCATTTAATGAAATAAGGAATTCCACCTGATCAAGACCTGTTTCAAGCAAAGTGATTTCATCTTTAGTGGGTTCTTCAAAGACAATATCGTATACTGATTTATCTAAATCTAAATCCTTAAGTTCATTTAGAACATCAGAAGATAATCTTTTTGCAAGTTCTTTTCTCAATTCGCTCAATTTCATTCCACTTTCAAATGCCTTTTCAAAAGCTTGATTCAATTCCAGATTGGATGTTTCAAGAAAATGGTCATAATCCGTAATGAGCAACAGCTCTTGTTCGATTTGTTTTTGATACTCAATGAGCTCATTTACTGATTTTTGATACTTTTGTTCTATTTTAGTGAGCTCATAGCTACGTTCTTGCATTTTATTAAATTCATCTTCATCAAAATCAAAGTTTTCGATAGTTTGATAAATCCTAGATTTAACATCGTCTAGATCATAAAAAGATGAAATCAAACGCTCGCTCATCTGTCGATATTCATGATCAAGAGGAGCAACTTTCTCTAATGCTCTGCCGGCTTCATAGACATGATCAATATGAAATGCTTCGTTATCCAACAAGGTATATGCTAGTCGTAACTGATTCATGATTTTATCATGGTTCTTCAGTTTTTCGATTTGATCGATAAGCTCATCCTTTTCATTAGCTACAAGATGATAACCTTTAATTTCTGAAACTTGATATTCTAAAAACGATTGTTTTTCAACGCTTTGGTTTTTCTTTTGCTTCAAAAATTCAACACGTTTCTTCTTTTCTATATATTTGCTTCTGTCCATTAAATAGTGATTCATCAAGACATCAATTTTCTTCTGATCAACCTGATCAATAAAAATCAGATAATAGGATTTGTCAAAAAGATTCATTGTTTCATTTTGGGAATGAATGCTACCAATTGTATTCATGACTTCTTTTAGTCTCCCCAATGTGGTTATTTGATCATTGATACGCATCTGATGTCTTCCGTTCAAATCAACCTCACGTTCAACTTCTATGATTCTTGGTAATTCGAGAATTTGTTGTTTATTTTCATCAAGCTCAAAAATGCCATATACGACAGCTTTTTTTTCGCCATGACGTATCATTTGTGAATCAGATCTTTTTCCAAATAGAAGATGCATCGATTCCATAATAATTGATTTACCTGCACCTGTCTCACCAGTTAACGCAGTCAATCCGGATTCAAAATCCATTTCTAGATCGTCGATTAACGCAAAATTCTTCACTTTTAGGGTTTTTAGCATACAACTTCCTCTATCATTTTCTTTATGTCAACAATCTCATGATTTCTTTTGATATACAATACATATTCTTGATTTCCTGCTTTACCCTTTAAACCAGATTTTTTCAGGTCAGTAATATTGAAATTTAATGCTAATACATAAGTCAAAACTGAAGACAGTATTTTCTTATGCATTTTCAAATCCTTAAGAACACCTTGCTTAAAATGAATATTTCCAGCCTCAAATTGTGGTTTTATTAAAGCAATGATTTCACCTTGAAAACCAGTTAAATGTTTTAAGATGGGCTCAATGGATGTGAAAGACACATCGATTAAGACAAAATCAGATGCTGGAAGGGTCACACTCAAGATATTGGTTTCTTCAAACAAATGAATTCGAGGATCTATTTGAAGCTGTTCGTCCATCTGTTTTTTTCCAACATCATAAGCGTAAACTTCTTTTGCACCATGCTGCAAAGCACAATCGGTAAATCCTCCTGTTGAAGAACCTACATCGATAACAATTTTATCTTTAAAATCAAGATTAAAATCAAGAATTGCCTGTAATAACTTTTCACCTGCACGACTGACAAAACGAGGTTTCTGCAAGATTTTTATACTTTGCTGATTTATTTCATATCCAGCTTTAGTAATAATTTCGTCTTCAACTAAAACAAGACCACGCTTGATAAGATCCGTGGCTTGACTTCGAGATTTAACCAATTGATTTTGGATTAAGTAAACATCAAGTCTCATTTCAATATATCCTTAATTTTATCCTTAATGGAAGAAGCACCCATATGATGAATCCCAAGGATGTCTTGATAATGACCATGTTCAACAATTTGATCAGTTATTGACATTTCATACATCTTATTTTGATATCCATATTTAGCCATGAATTTTAAAATCTGAGGGTATAAAGAACCTGTATTTGATAGTTCTTCATAGACCAAAATTGGTGCATTCATTTTGGCAATCAGATGCATCATAGCTTCATCTATTGGTTTAATGAAACGCGCGTTGACTATCATTGCATCTATAGCCATCTCTGCTTTAACTATCTTGAATAAATCAAGACTTGGGCCATAGCTAATGAGTACTATTTTTTGACCACCTTCAAGGACAGTCCAAGTTGGAGTTAACTCTTCGAAGCGAATGTCTTCAACGGCTGGACTTGAAGAAACAACGCCACGAGGGTATCTGATTATAAAAGGGTTATTTTGCTTAATAAAGCCATAATACAGTAAGTCACTTACTTCTTTTTCATTATAAGGCATCGTGATAACTACGTTAGGCATCAAATAAAACATCGAGACATCAAACAAGCCCTGATGCGTTGATCCATCTTCTCCAACAATACCACTTCGATCAATTCCAAAGACAACATGATGATTACTTCTAGCAATATCATTTAGGATTTGATCAAATGCTCTTTGTGCAAATGTCGCATAAAGAGGAAGAAAAACTGGGATACCCTGATGTGCCATAGAAGCTGCCATCGTTGCTGCATGTTCTTCAGCAATGCCGACGTCTATATACCTATCTGGATACTTTTTGGAAAACTGAATAAATTGAGCACCAACAGTCATTGCTGGCATAATCACAAATGTTTTTACATGGCTTTGCAAAGCATCTAGATTTCTGCTAATTAACTCACTCCAGGAAATTCCTATCTTTTTTACAACATCTCTTTTAGACACACCATGATAGGTTCCTATCGTATCTTGCTCAGCTTCTAAATGTCCCTTACCTTTTTCAGTAATGATATGAAAAACAACTGATTTTTTTACTTTTCTAATGCGCTGTAGATTATAAATCAACCCATCAATATCATGTCCATCTACTGGTCCAACATACATATAGCCCATGTCTTCAAATATATTTTGTCTTTGAAGAAATCCTCTGAGTCCTCGCTTGACGCGACTTAAAAAATTGAGAACGAATTTAGGTAAAATTCTTTGCCACATACGCTTCATTTTAATGACAATCTTCATGGAACGAAATCTCGTAAGAGCCTTGGAAATCGATCCAACACTCTTAGATATACTCATTTCGTTGTCATTCAATATGACAATACCTTTTGTATTTTTATCAGTTCCTAATAAGTTCAAGGCTTCAAAAGACATTCCATTAGTAATGGAGGCATCACCAATAATCGCAATACCTTCACCTGACTCTTGTTTGAGATGCTTGGCATAAAGTACCCCTAATAGTGCGGATAGAGCTGTTCCTGCATGACCGCTTTCCCATTGATCATGAACAGATTCCTGATAGTTTATATATCCCGAAAGACCATTTGTTTGTCTTAATGTTTCAAACTCTTTGATTCTTCCAGTCAGTATCTTATGGGTGTATGCTTGATGACCAACATCAAAAATAAAGGCATCCTTTGGACTGTCAAATACATAATGTAGTGCAATAATGAGTTCGATTGTACCAAGGTTTGAGCTTAAATGACCACCGGTTTTTGATATGCTCTCAATTAAAAATGAGCGTATATCTATCGCTAGCGCTTTAAGTTCCTTATGCTTTAATTGTTTTAAAAAGCTTGGATCCTTGATGTCGAACAAATTCATTATGCTTTGATTTCCTTTATTATCAATTTTTCTGCTTCCTCAAGCATTTGATAACATGCTTTTGATAATTCGAGTCCCAATTGATATTTCCTGACAGCTTCGTCTAAGACAATATCTTTGTTTTCTAAATCTTTAACAACCTGTTCTAAAGATTTAAGTAACTCTTCAAACGTTTTCTTTTCCATTGTCATTCTCCTTCTTTTGAGTGATTTTCGCACCCAATATACCATCTTTAAGTCTGATTGAAACCATATCATCTAGATTGACTTGTTGAATGGATGTTACAACAAGAGCATCTTTTGTCACAACAGCGAATCCTTTATCCATCAGTAAAAGAGGGTTTAGCGCTCCAAGAGCAGTTTTTAAGATCTCAAATTGATATCCTTTTCGATGGGCAATCTCATCGATATTGCGCATCAATCTTATGTTTAAGTTTTCTCTTTTTTCGATAAGTCCTTTGATACGCTCTAAAGGACTTTTCATTGTATGTCTATATTGATCGACATTATGCTTCTTAGATTCAAGTTGGTAAATCATGAAACGATTTAAATTCGTATCCAATTTGATGAGATCCATTTTGAGCTGCTTTAGTTTTTCATCAGGTGACAAACGATCTAACCTTTGATCCATATAGGCAAGTTTTGTTTTAATCTCCCCAAAATATTGACTAGTCTTATACTCTATTTGTGCTATAGATTCGCTAATCTTAAGTAATAAATCTTCCTTATTTGGTGTAGCAAGCTCAGCTGCAGCTGTTGGTGTTGGTGCTCTTAAATCGGAGACAAAATCACTGATTGTGTAGTCCGTTTCATGGCCAATGGCTGTTATAATTGGAATTTTAGAGTCGTAAATAGCTTGAATAACAGGCATCTCATTAAAACCCCATAAGTCCTCAATAGAGCCGCCACCTCTTCCGACAATTAAAACATCCACTTCATTTCTCGCATTAGCATATAAGATTTGATTTTGGATACTTTCTGCACTGCCAGGACCTTGAACTAGTGCTGGATAAAGATGAATTTCAGTTAAAAGATATCTCCTGCTAACAGTATTTTTGATATCTTCAATTACTGCTCCTGTTGGTGAAGTAACAACACCAATGACTTTTGGAAATTTGGGAATTGGCTTTTTGTGTTCTTCACTGAAGTATCCCTTTTCCAGTAAATCCTTTTTAAGTGCTTCATATTTTAAATATAGTTCACCAATGCCGTCTAGTTTCATTGAAGAAACCTGTAAGCTATACGTTCCACTGGGTTCATAGACACTAATGCGTCCAGAAATTAGAACATGATCGCCTTCTTTGGGATCAAATTCCAATCTGGATGCGTCTTTAGAGAACATAATTGCACTCATTTGTGCGCCCTCATCCTTAAGTGTAAAATAGAGGTGTCCTCTGCTATGTCTTTTGAAATTAGATATTTCACCTTTAATTAAAATGGAAAAAAGGTGCTTGTCACCTTCTAATTTTGCTTTAATATATTTAGTTAAGGCTGTTACAGTTAAATAATTATCCAAAACAATCATCCCTTAAGTGTTTTTGCAATATTATCCAATACCTTATTCGTAAAACGGTGTTGCTTTTCATCATCCAAATTTGAATATATTTTCGTTAACTCAACTGCTTCGTCAATAATAATTTGCTTTGCTAAATCACTAGCAGCCATTTCGTAAACAGCTAATCGAATAATTGCACGATCCAAAAAAGCCAGACGATATAGACTATAATCATATAAATGCTCTTCGATGATTTCATCAAGAAAATCTAAACGCTCAATGATTTCTTCGTAAAGTTCTTCAGCCTCTTTAATCTCAAAAAATGGTGTGAAACGCAGTCTCTCGCTCAAGTATAAATCATATTGATATAGAGCATTCATCACTTCAATACGTATATCTCTTCTTGTCACTCTCATATAAAGTACCTCTTTAATATTGTAGCATATATTCTATTATTTTTATATGCTAGAGCATTAAAATAACACATTTTTTGACTATATAATCTAGAAAAATCTAAATCAAAAAATTAAACTTAGGTTTATTTAATTAAAGAAAATTATTGAGGTATTTTTAGACAATTGAAAGAGTAGTCATCATAATTATTCTTATTGGTACCCTATTTTCTTTATTTTTACTCGCAACTGTGCTAATATGAGTAATGAATCAACAAGCAGGTTTTAGAAAAGAGATAACAATGAAAACTTATCAACTCGTCTTAGAAGAAAATTTCAATTATACAGGGAAAGTCAATCCTGAATATTGGAACTATGAAATAGGTGAAAAATGGTCAAATAACGAATCACAATGCTATACTGATTCGCTCGATAATTGTTTCGTTAAAGATGGAAAACTACATATGATTGCATCCTTGCATGATCAAACACCTTGTAAATATCAATCTGCTCGGATTAATACCTATGGTAAAAAGCATTTTCAGTACGGTAAATTTTGCATACGTGCTAAAATGCCTAATGGAAAAGGCAGTTGGCCAGCAATTTGGTTTTTAGGAACCAATATGAAAGATCATGTGCGTTGGCCATCATGTGGTGAGATCGATCTTGTAGAGTTCGCTGGAAACCAACCTGGACATGTATCAAGCGCCATCCATACAGAAAGTTACAATCACCGTAACAATACACAAAAAGGCAAAAAAATTGAACTTTCTTCTGCATCTACTCAATTTCACGACTATCAATTAGAGTGGACACCTAATTATCTATCCTTTTCTACTGATAATAAGGAATACATGCGCGTGGAAAAACAACCAAAAGATACAAATAGCGAATGGCCATTTGATCAGCCATACTATTTAATCATCAATCTCGCTGTCGGGGGTTGGTATGGTGGATCAATTGATGATTCAACCTTCCCATTTGAACTTGAAGTTGAGTCGGTCAAAGTATTTCAAGAATTTGAACAATAGGGCGCAGCAGTGCACCCTATTTATTTTTAGCTACTTAAGAGACAGATTTCTCTTTAATCAAAGCGTTCACTTTTAAGTATCTCAATTTGATCTTAACAATTCTTATGCTATACTTGAGACAAGTGCTGAAAAGACATAGGTGAAAATAGATGTTGGAGCTTGCTTTCAAATTGCAATTCAAAAGAAAATATATCATTCAAGGATTCATTTTTTTCATATTATTTATCGTCATTTACACGATAGTTGATGGATTAAATATGACATATCCTGAAATGAATGAAACTTATGGTTTATATTTGGTCATCATCAATATCATATTTAACATGATCATGTCATTGTTAAGTGCACTACTGATGAATCTGAGCACCTCAATGGTTGAGCTCAAGGGTAAAGAAGGCAAAGCATCAAATTTTGGTGCACTATCCGTCATTTTTGGTATCCTAACTTATGGATGCACATCATGTGTCATCGCGTTTTTTGCAAGTATTGGTATTGCCTTTTCTGTCATCGCACTTCCTTTGGCTGGGTTTCCTTATAAAATTATATCTCTAATTTTAATCTTAATTGGTCTTTATTGGATGATTAAGGAAATCCAAAATGGCAAATGCAAAGTAAAATGATAAGCTTGAACTTGACATCTGTTTTTAATCGGAATAAAATGTAAATGTAGGTGTGAGAGAGAGTGAGCTATATGCCAAGAAAAATAATTATTGAAACAGACGAAATGAATGATGAATGTAAAGAAGAATTCAAAGAACCGTTTAGACACGAATTTAGAGAAGGGTTTAGAAGAATGCGTGATCATGGACCTTTTGGCAATGAAAAAGTCATTAAAAAACATGTCCACATGCAAATAGAAACTGAAGTCAAACTTTTTACTGATAAGAGCGAAATGGTTACTTATGTCAATCAATTGACAAATATTCTAAATGTTGAGATTTTCAAAATTGAAGAACAGCTTTACAAAGTCTTAGTAACACGTAGAAAGAAACTCGAAGGATGCTGCGAAGAGCATCAAGAAGAAAAAGAATAAAAATTTAGATACACCTACATTAGAGAGCAGTTCATTCGGCTCTCTTTTTATAGGTTGACATCTTAATTTTGATGGTGTAAAATATTGATGTGACACCAGTGTCATATCGAGGTAAAGCAATGCCAAGTCAGACTTATTATAACTTACCAAAAGAAAAACAAGAACGCATCATGCAAGCAACCATCCATGAGATGGGTACGCATACATTTGAGAACTTAAATATTGCAAATATCATTAGGGCATCTAAAATTTCCAGAGGTAGTTTCTATCAATACTTTTCAGATAAATATGATTTATATACTTATTTTTACCAATATATTGCCCAAAGAAAAATAGAATTTTTTGGTGATTTATTTAAAATTGAGCATGATATACCTTTCTTAGAGCGTTTCTTACAGCTTTATATCAGCGGATTCAAATTCGGTACGCAAAATCCTGAAATTGTCAAAGCAGCTAAAAAAGTACTGGATTCGGACTATCTTCTAGCATCTAATCAAATGGCAGATTCGATGAAACAAGGAGTTGAGATTTTTGCATCATTCATCAAGCGTGATCAAGAACTTGGTAGGATAAGAAAAACAATCGATCCGCTATTGCTTGCTGCTTTTCTTTTGGAATTTTCAAACAAAATGACATTAGAGGAATACTTCAAGTATGAAGCAGATCCCAGTATAATAGAAAATAAGATTCGCCAGTTAATAGAAATGCTACAGAAAGGAATCGAATAATATGTTTGCAGTTGAGAATTTACATTTTACTTATCCAAAGAACAAAGAGGAGACGATTAAGGGTATTTCATTTCATATTGCTAAAGGAGAGATTTATGGTTTCTTAGGACCAAGTGGTGCCGGAAAGAGCACTACACAAAAAATTCTGATTAAACTTCTTGACCGTTATTCAGGTGCTATTATGTATGATGGCACCAATATTGCAGAAATTGACGATCGTTTTTTTGAAAAAATTGGTGTGAGCTTTGAAATGCCTATCCATTTTTCTAAAATGACAGCAATGGAAAATATCAATTTCTTTTTGAAATTATATCAAAAGAATGCAGATGTTGAAGCATTGATGAAGCGTGTTGGATTATGGGAAGATAGAGACAAAATGGTTGGGGAATATTCAAAAGGCATGAAGATTCGACTCAATTTTGTCAGAGCTATGCTTAATGATCCGGAAATGCTCTTTTTGGACGAACCAACCAATGGCTTGGATCCATCAAATGCGATGATCCTAAAGGATATGATTCGCGAGTTTAAAAGAGCTGGTGGAACAGTTTTTCTCACTAGTCATATTATGACCGATGTTGATCAATTATGTGATCGTGTAGCTTTTGTCGTTGAAGGACAAATCATTGAAAGCGATAGTCCAAGAAATCTAAAGTTAAAATACGGTAAGAGAACCATGAAACTTGAATATAAAGAAGACGGAAAGACAGTTATTGCAGAATTTCCGATGGATGATATTGGTCTGAACGAGAAGTTCATCGAACTCTTAAGAACAAAGAATATTGAAACGCTTCACAGTGGTGAAACGACACTTGAAGAAATTTTCATCCAAGTAACTGGAGTAGGACTTAATCATGAAGCATAATCATCTCTTGATTTTAATCAAAGGAGAGCTTCAACGACTGAATAAATATAATGTAACAACCATTAGCTTTGTGGTTGCTGTTGTTTGGTTTTTGATGCTTTACTTTATTGATGATGCTGATATTTTATCCAGATTACTACCCATGGTTATCATCATAGATGCAACTATGATGTCAATCATCTTTATTGGTGCCATCATGTTTTTTGAAAAAACCGAATCAACTTTTTCAACAATGCTTGTGACTCCTGTATCCAATCATGACTTGATTCTATCAAAAGCCATTGCCAATACAGTTCATACTGTACTTTCCTCTTTACTGATCATCGTCGTTTTCTACTTTGTCAGAGATGTCGAAGTCAACTGGTGGTTAATTGTGCTAGCACTCATTGTTTCTGTTTTTTTCCATAGTCTTTTCGGATTCGTCTTTTCGTTTCACTCAAAAGATTTCACTTCAATGCTCGTTGGCGTTATGTCCTATACCTTTTTACTTGCAACTCCAAGCATACTCAATTCATTTAATGTTGTGTTTAAAGGAGAAGTTTGGGAACACGTACTGCTGATTCTTCCGACTCAAGCTGCGATTAAATTGATAGAAGTTGGTTTTGGTGCTCCAATCGAACTCAAGTTTTATATCAGTTTGGCAGTACTTATAATCTTTGGAACACTTGGCTATTTCTTATACATATTACCTAAATTCAAGGAATATGCAGTCAAGCAAAGCGGGGTGTAAAACATATGTTTAAACGTGTATTGATTCATGAATTAAAAAACATTACTCGTGATAAAATGTATATTTTCTTTGTCTTTTTCTCTTTGTTAATGATTCTCGTTGGATTCTTTTTAATCCCTTACTTAAGGGATACTAATAGTGATATGGTTGCTGATATTGTTACAACTGTTTTTATCTTGATGAATGGTTTTCTATATGGTGCAGTAACTGGATTTACTTTACTTGATGATCAGGATGACAATGTGTTGCTCTCCCTCAAAATTTCACCTATCAAGGTCAAACACTATGTTCTTATTAAACTAGCATTAAGTTATATTTTCGGTCTCATTACGACAATTCTTTTGGTTCTTACAACTGGATTTCTTGGAACTTCTAGTGTAATCGACCTTGTCTTTATCGTTCTTCTAGCACCTATGCAAGCTCCGATTTTGGCTTTACTGGTCAATTCATTTGCTTCCAATAAAGTTGAAGGGTTTGTGATAATGAAGCTATCAGGGATTATCTTGATTACTCCAATAGCTGCTTTATTCATTTCCAATTGGACAGAATTGTTTTTGGGGATTCTTCCAGGATTTTGGCCAGTACGTATCATATCGATGCAAATGATGCCAACTGAATTTTTCTTGAATTCAACGTTTTTATATTTCATTTTAGGTGTTGTCGTCAATCTAGTATTTTTAATCTTTTTCTTCAAGCTCTACACAAAAAGAGTCAATATATAGCAACCGGTAACAATGTCAAGAGGTAAAAAATATAAAAAATCATCAAAATGATGAAATATCACAAATTCAGTGCATAGCAAAAAGAAGATACGATGTCAATGAAGAGATATTTAAATGTTACTTATAAATAACAATATGTAGCAAGGTATCAACCTAAATCTACACTACATATTATACGAGGAGGTTAGAATATGCAATATTTAGGTATTTTTTTACTAGCTTATGGTGTGTTTTGTCTAGCAGGTTTATTGTTGCAATTTCCATTTTTATACAACAATGCAAAGTCAAAAATTATGATTAAAATGATGGGGAAAACCGGATACAATATTTTAATTTTAGTCTTCGGTTTAGCAGGTCTTGTGGGTGGGATTCTCATCCTAACGAATTTGTAGAAAAGAAAAGGCCGAGATTTCGGTCTTTTCTATACTATGACTAGAAAGATATTCTCTTAGTCTTTTCTTATGGCGTGTAGATACTCCATGCTTCGCCTGGATCTGAATAGTCAAATGGATTCATGTTTTGGTTCTGATAATTTGCAATATAAAGGATTCCACTATAATCAACAATGTCTCCTGCTTCATAGATGTTGTAACCAAGCCAGAATTCGGAAATTTCAAACCATTGTCCATTTTGTACTGATGTCAAATCGGGTTCAACATCAAATAAGTCATCTTCAAGTGCTCGGTAATAGATACCTTCCGATAAAATTGCATCACCAATCATATAAGTTGAAACACTACTATATAGCTCAGAAACATCACGTAATCCAAGTGATATCCCAACCGTACCCGGAGGCGTTGCTACATTGTACAAATAGGTATAACCTTCTTGTACCAACCAAGTAATACCATTATATAAAAACATTTCACCTGCCACATAAGTTACAGCCGTTTTCATTTGTTCGACTGGTGGAGTATAATCATAAATTTCTTGATGCCCCCATTCAATAACTGCTGGTTCTTCAATAATAGTAACCGTCACATAGTATTTTCGAGGCAGGATAGAATCTTCAAAATAGAAAGCACTACCATCAATTGTCACTTGTTGGATGGCGACAGTAAATCCATATCCAACAGGTAAGTCAACGTAAATCAAATATGTTCCATACATTGTTGTTTGAAATTGGTTGTTCGAATATGTATCTGTGTCTTCTTGATAATAGGCAAAGACAGACATGGAAATTAGGATATCTTGATATTCGCATTCTTCAGTATATTCTTCGCCCATTTGACAAACATTCACTTTGACATAAATTTTATCAAATTCAACATCGGTACTATTGACAACCGTCAGATTGAGCTTTATATTGTTTGTAACGTCCTGAATAGCAATATAATAATCCGTATAATGCGTTGTATATTCATCATAATCGTGAGCGTAAACTCTATACTGAATAAAATTAAACATCTCCCCTATCGGAGTATAATCAGCCGAAAGTAATTCGGATTGATACTCATAGCCAATATTAACAGGGTCAATAACGCGTCTGATAATTGCACCATCTGGCAAGACAAATGAAGGTAAATAAGCACTCAAGTTTGTTTTTTGAACTTGTCCAATAATCCAATAGGTCGCGTAATCAAAATAATCTCCGTAATAAATACCTGTTGTTGGTAAAACAGACATGAGACGTGTCTCTGGATATTGCAAATATCCAACGTATGTCAAAGAAGTAATTTCAGCGATATCGACAATCGTATCAAATCCTGAAAAGACAGTATCCGATACAAAATACACATTGTTCAAATGACTATCATCATTTTTCACTTTGCGTGTTGTAATGCTGTCAAAGGTGAATGTCCAAGTGAGATTTTCACCCCAAATGAAAGTACTAGAATCGTAAGATGCATATATATCGTAATACCCAATTGGAGTATCACGACCAAAATCCACTTCATAGCCTAATGAAGACAAGATTGTTATGAAATAATCAGTCCCTTCAACTGCTTCATCGCTGCCATTTTCGGGAGTGAATAAAGATGTCATGACCATTTGGTCATTTGATGGGAAATACACATGTTCAAAATCAAATTCAACACGAATCGTTGGCGATTCGGAATAAGAAATCGTCAAGTAAGTAAATGGCAAATCGACATCCCCACCATTTTGATAAACATGCTCTGGAGTAGCTGAAACTAAAGCTTCATCTAAATCGTGTGTGTATGTGTATTGTGTTCCATCTTCAGCTTCAATCAAATAAGTGATTTGATATTGATGACGATATAAATCAATCATCGTGATATTTAGATCAAGTGACACTAAGGTAGCAAAAGGTGAAATCTCAATACTAGATAAATAATCAGGTATCTGATCATCAATCAGATCTTCAAAATAGACATTGGAAAGGGTAAATATATTGGTAAAATTAACGATTTCAGTAAGTAAGTCAGCTGGATTGTAATAAATTCCAAAAGGAATCGTAGAACTGATTGAATTTGAAACAGGTTCTAAAATATCTCCATCATACTCAATATTCAGCAAAAAGCCATTGGCACTTTCAATTTTATCAAAATAGATTTTAGCAATTTCACCAGTAACAAGTTCAAGCTCCATGCGATAAGATCCGCTCGGAAGTAAATCAGTAACCTCAAAATCAACATTGACAGTACCATCACCCCAGGTTCCATATAAATTATTAAACGCACCTGAAGTGACAACAATTCCCTTGTCAAGCCTATAGAGGGATGTATGAACTTTAACTCCTGTATTATTGTCGAAAAGGGTCAGTATCGGTAAAACATTATACTCGTTAGAAATATTTAGCGTACTATAAGTAAATGACATGATGCCATCTATTCCATTTGCAATATAATGAATCATTTCAGTTGCTGTTACATCTCTAAAATCAACGATTGTTGGCATCGCATCAATTCCATTGATATAGAGTAAATCAAGAGATGTCAAACTTTGATCAGCTGTACGTATAATTCTGATTTGGTAATCTCTATATGTGTCTGGATTCAGCTCATCATAATTCGCAGAAAATACACGAACACTTCCGTAATGGTTTTCTACAGCATCGATTAATTCATATGTTACACCATCATAAATAGCATCATAAATACCATAAGATAGTGGGATGGTTGCAGGTTCTAGCATGGCTTGTTCATTATCGTAAAAAGATGCACCTGAAGCGATAATATACGTTGTATCGTCTAAATTTGCTTGGAAATAGATGCCAGGATCATCATAGATGGTCATTATCCCTTCTTCACCTTCAACATACGTAAGTACGTAAGTCACCAGTTCTTGACTTGGACCTACATATTCATAGACAACAGGATAGCTAGGTGGAAAAGTAGGAACAACGATTTTATATGGACCATATCCAGCTGCAACTACTGATGATGAAAGTGCAGTATAGCCTGTTTGTCTCCACCAAAAGTTATTGAGTGTCGTATATTCCTTGATATGTGGAAAATGAATATGCACATAATTAAGGCTTGCACCAGCTTCTTGAATATATCTGTTATAAACAGCATTTGGTACGGAATCACTTCTATTTTTACTTGTAATAAATTCTGTGATATCACTATAAGTGACATTGCGAACACCTGTTGTATTATAAGGACCTATGGGCACATAGGTATCGCCTGTCTTTTTATAGTTTCCTACCCATTTATAGGTCCATTCATCGTTTTCATAAGTGTCAGGAACCATCTGACCTAGGCCTTCTCCGGCTTCAACGTAACTATATGCTGTGATTTGATATGAGGAGGTTGAAGAAAGGATGGTCGCGTTACTAGGCAAATAATAAGTAATTAGTCCGCGCTCTTCATCAATAATGGGCTTCTTTAGAATCAGTCCATCAACAATGGGTTCACCAAAAGCATCAACCTGTAAAACTTCAAGATCATAAATGGTAGTCGCATAAGTATCTTTAATCTGGCGCATACCAATTGTTAATTTATAAATGACACTATCTGGATTGGTATCTACTCCAAGCCATGTAATATCTGGTTCACTATTTAGAAGTTGTGGATGAAGTGATTCTAAATCGATATGATCTGGGATATAAATACCATTGCCTACTCCACTACTACTTGCTAAAGCATAAATACCTGTAAAGACATCTGATGTATCTGTTTCAATCTTAGCAAGCAAGGCATCACTCGTTTTAGCACGAGGAAGATAAGTGAAGTAGTTTTTTAAGTATTGATCGGTACCGTAATAACTGACTGGGGGTTTCCTAAAGATGAAGTTTTCGTTAAAGATACCAGTCAATGTATCATCTAATAGATAAGGTGTAATATTTTTACCATAATCGGCAATATGGGGAAAAACGCCAAGCATGAATAACCTAAATGGAGCAACCGATGTATCCGTTGGATTGATTGTAGACATTTTGTTAAGAATATTGAGTAATAACTCAGAACCTTCACCGTTTTCAGTTAACTTTGGATCCAAAGTAATTTCAGGAGCATTCCCTAATAGATTGCCAAGACTATCGAAATTGACATAGTAACCAAAGTTGATTAAGTCCAGTGGATAAATTGCATAAGTGGAATTGGAAAGAAATTCCCAAGTGGTAGCTCCTGTATGAAATTTTCCAATAAATGTACCAAATGCATTATAGGCAGTCCTTGCAGGATATGTATTCATATTGATCGTAAATGAACCATCATATGCTGTAATGGCTCTTATCTTTCCATAATTCAAAGCATTAGCAATATAAACCTGATTCTGAGCAATAGAACCAAAAGCATTGAGTGATACAAACCCAAAAATACCACCTGCCAAATATTTGGAGTAGACATTTCCATAATTGATCACATCGACAACACTTAAAAGTCCCTGACCAAAAATACCAGAAGCCTTTGAGCGTGTTTCACTTGTAATTGTATAAAGCGATTCATCAACATTGCTATACGCATAAATATCGCCATAATTGATGCTAAACATGATTTTAGCATATTTATGGATGGTGCCTGTGGTAACGGTACTTCCATTTTCTAAACGATCATTGCGCACTGCAATACCTGCTGCTTGAGCATACCCGTTAGCATTAGATGAAACTGCACTGATTGTTCCGTAATTTGCAGAGTCTTTGACACGCGCATATTGGCCAATCATCAAATCGACAATCCCTGCAGATTCCAATTCTCCATTGACAATTTGAATATCATTTAAATTCGTAATATTACCTAAATTTACAACCGATGTCAATAAGGATTCGTTAATAATTAAAGCTCCAGTTGCCTTTGTATTGCCATTAAATGAACCCAAAATCGTGACATCACCATCATTGATAAAGTTGTCCATAGAGCCAACAACATCGGAAACATTGATGCTTGTTGGATCAATCATATTTTCCAAAAAGTAGTTAGTGTTTGAATTTCTGTAGGCTAGTCCACTTGCAAAAATATGATAACCAACTGTTGGTGCCAAATCTTGAGTGATTGTTATATTGCCGCCATTATATCCATTGACAGCAGTCATATCTTGACTTACTTCTTCAAATAGGCCATATACATATAGATTCCCATTGGTTATGGTAGTAGAATGGTCAAATTCAACAGCAATATTCCCTTCATTTCTTAAATGCTCTAAATTTAGATTTTGTCCTAAAATATTTGCTGAAATTTTAATTGTATCATGCGTCATTAAATTCAAACTAACCAATGTCATGTTACCGGTGTTATAGGCTTGTGTAATAGATGATTCACTGGAATTTCTTAAATTTAATGTACCTGCATATTGCTCAATGAGTGATAAGTCAAACTCAAAGTTGCTTTCATTAAATAAGCCATAGAAATTAGCATCAATCGAATCTGCGATAATGACACCAGCAACATCAACGGTAATTTGGCCAAGTTCAATTTCACTATAAGTCGTTCCGCTTGGTTGTACCAATCTTAACCTGCCAGCATTGGTAATGCTATAGAAAGTAAAATCTGAGTCTACATCTTTTAACAATCCATTGATATATCCATAACCTGCTAAAGTCATTGTAAAAGGTTGGTTTTCTATGACGTCTATGTGACCATCATTAAAAACTTGAGTTATGGATCCCTTTTGATTTGTCTGCATCCCAATAATCCCACCGGCATAAATAGAACCCATATATCCAGCAGCATCACTTGAGTAAATATACCCGGAATTAACAATCTTAGACATAGAGTTAACTCTTCCATACCCAATGATACCCCCAATGTAATAGGTTGCATCATTGATATTGTTATATCCAAGTCCAATCATTTGATTATTACTCAAAGCAGAGTTAATCATTATGTCGTTGGATTTACCAATCAAACCTCCTGTTGAGCTTTCATTGCTTTTTAAGGCATAATCTTGCAGTTCCTGAGTTATGTTTCCATTGGTTGAAACAGTATTCATGAATCCACTGCCTTCTCCGACCAAACCACCAACATACAATTTTGTCATTGGATCTGTTGTCGAAGTTACAATAATATCACCTTGAACGTGAACATTCTCAATGTGTCCATTGCTCATCTGGCCAGCAATTGCACCAACAACAACTTTGGTCTTAAGGACTTGCTGATCAAGATCACTGGTTAAAATTTGGAAGTTAACGAAATTTAGATTTTCAATCGTACCAAAAAACGAAGTGAATAAAGCATAGCTGGAAAAGTTTCCAACTGCGGATGCTGATTCAATCTTCAGATTAAGAATCGTATGATATAAAACATCTCCGCCTTGATCTATATTTCTAGTATATAAAACAGAAGCTGGTGAGGCTAAAGAACTTGATAGAACACCATTAAATCCAACACTTGCTGCTTGATATGCTTCTCTTGAAACTCCATTCATATCAATATCAAAAACAATCTCATAATGACTAGATCTAAAATATCCAGAAACCAATAGGAGTTGATTCATATAGACAAAACCAACAGCATCTTCGATTTCAAGAATGCCATTATTCACCGATAAACCTTGTAAAATTGGATATGTATCTTCTAATGTAACTTGCGGAATTTCACTAGGTATGCTTGCTAATTCTTCATACGAATCATTAAAAAACCAGTCACTCGAGAAATTACTGCTGTCTTGGAACTCATAAGTTTCCAAACCTACGGCTGGTGCCGTTAAGGCAGCAGAATCAGCATAGATAGTTTCATCGTAATAAACGTTATTTAATGTACCTGAATTAGCATAAACAACTGCACTTGTCGAAAGATTATTAACAACTGCATTGGATCTGATATGTGGTGCAGCAACAAAACTATTTGAGATGGTTCCAAGATTGATAGATACCAAACCAGATATTCTAAACTGACCTTCAACGCTCAAACCGGATGCATTGCCTCTAGTATCAATCATATATGTATTTTCTATAAGACCGTAATTGGCTCCTACTAGCGTAGAAACATGGTCCATAATTCCCCATTCGATCGGTTGAATGATGATTGGATTAATCAGGCCCAAATTCTTGACGACTCCAGTTGCACTGACCTTAGAAAACATAGAGGTATATCTTAATCCTGCATAGTTAAGATTATAATCTTCTTCAAATAAGATGGAGTGGAAAAACAGGTTTGTTATTTCATAACCTTGTCCATCAAATGTTCCTGAGAAAGGTTCAACAAAACCGATTGGGCTAAATCGATATGTGATATTTTGCTGAACAATATCATAATAATCAATATTTCCTCCTAAAACATAATCCAAGCTTAGATAGGTACTCTTATCTGCACCTTTTGCTAGTTGTGATAAGTAATAAAGATCATAAGCGTCTTCAATGACATATGTCTTTGTAATATCAACTGTTAAAACAGATTCGATGATATCACTAAAAGGACGGTACTCACTATCATATAAAACGTCAATTTGAGGACTAAATCCTAGATCATGACCTTGCCATGAACTTGAAATCTGATAATCAAATCCTTTGGTTTCAGTTAATCCAATCCAATCCGAGATGATAAATATAGAGGCAAAGACAAAAAAGAATAATGTAATTTTCTTCATCCATATTCTTTTCATGTCATTCACCTCAATTCTTAGTTGTAAAAGCTTGGATCGATATTCCACAGTTCAGCAAATCTATTTGCTTGAACCACATCAATCATTAAATCAATATGTAAGTAGCATACTTCGTAAAATATTTCATTGTCCCTAACAAAATATGCATCTCCACTTTGTATGAAATCAATCATTGTTGTTACCTCTTTTGGCACAACCTCTGAAATATAAGCATAACCTTGTAAATCATAGATAGGTGCAAAAGATGGTGCAAGTTTCAATAGTGAAAACGGATAGTACTCAGCACCATAGTTGGAATGATAAACAACTTCAATGACATCTGCAATTGGATACAATGGATTTTGATCTAAATAAGTTCTCGTTAAAGTCCACTGTTCTTGAAGTTTGAATCTCACTCTAGCAGGTACGATTGCTGTTACAGCAACCGAAATCTCTAAATTTCCCACATAATTATCACTCGTTTCATCATAGGCATTGACGATAATCGTCCCCAAATTCCTGTCATAGTATGGACTGTTTATATTGACAACCACCGAATTAAATGAAACAAACATCTCAACTTCAAAATCTCCTGTTTGAATGATAATGCCTCTTTGCTCTTGTGCCTGAAAATAAGCATAAACGGCAATGAGAGTAATACCGAAAACTAAGACAAATATAATTAATGATATATAGATGCGTGATTTAAGTGCTGATAACATGATTATGTCACCTCACCCTTTGAATTGACAATATCAATAATCATTGAAAAACTATAGACCTGATCCAAGAAAACCATGGGATCTGGTGCTTCATCATGATCACCCCAAAAGACGATTTGGAATGTCATCATGTCTCCTGCATTCATAATGACTGTGGTCATTTGTTCAAGTACTGCTTGGTTATAAGTAGCAATTGCAGCAAGCTGATCTTCTTTAGTACTCAAACCATCAATGATTGCAGTAAGCATCGTATGATAGTTGGTCTGGATTCCAAGACCTTCATTTACATTCAAGCCATCATAGACGATAAAATACAAAAGACCCACTTGACTTGAGTTGTCAATCAACTGGATTCGATGTTTAATAGATACAGATTGCTCTGATGCCAAGATATCGATTCTAAGACTGGAAGCCATCAAATCCAACGTTTGTGATTGGTCCAGAATAAATTCATTCTGATAATCAACATATGCTAAATCTTCTAAATCAATATTGTCAATTGTGACTTGTTCATTTGCATAAGTCGTAACTGCGATTTCTCCAGCACTGATGGTGACAAACGATTTTACTTCAACATAAGTCATCCATGCGTAAACAACAGTTGGTATGCTCATCATCAGAATCAAAACTGCGAGTAATGATGTAAGTTTTATTTTTAACTTTCTCATGCGCTTGCCTCCCTTGCTAAGAAATCAAAAAGCCAGTCATACCTCTTTCGAGATGCAACTGGCTACCTAATTTAGGCCCTATAGCTTTGCGTCACTAGGTTACCCTAGCTTTGCCAAATCATTTTGATATTATAGAATAATATCTATACATTTATTATAATAGATTTATGCTTTTTTGTCAACTAAAACCCTCATTTTTTCGGTTCTATTTTTGCTTTTTCTTCATCAAGTATTTCCTGGTAAATTCGTTGCTGCTCCTGCTTTTTGATTTCATCAATTTCAGTTTCGAATTTTTTGGCAATTTCCGTTTTTTTTGCCTTGTTGATTGTCGAATAAATATGGGCTAATTCCCAAATAAGCAAGATGACTAACACTGCGGTTAAACCAAGGAATATCACACTTTTACTGTTAATCATCAGATTCACAATTGGCTTCATGAAGGTAATCTTAGCATATAATGTGCCTTGATAACTATTCATAGTGACCGGGTGTGGATCTTCAGTATTCAGTGGATTATCTCCTTTTGTAACTAAGCTTCCATCATCTTTGATTTCAATAACTCTATGAATGATAAGAATGCTACTTGGAGTTCCGTTGATATTGACTTGATCCTGATAAACAATAACATCTCCAAGCTCAATATTCTCATAAAGATCGCGTTTGAGAATGGCAATATCACCGGGTTCAAGAGAGTCGGGCTCGTCACCAATCATTGAATCAGATGGAATGATTGAAAATGAGTAGTTAAAAATGTAGAATAGCTCATTGTTTTTATATGCTGAGGCTCCTAAAAACATGATGGATATCGATAATCCAAAGATTAAAATTGTTAGTGACACCAAAATGCCTGTAATGAATTTTTTCAATGTTATACCTCTTTAACTGATAATCATAACGATGTGTTCTATGATGAAAATTTGATTCATAAAGATATTGCTATTTGTGTGTGGAATGCCTTCACTGGTCTGTCCGTAAATATAAGGATCAAAATATAAATCAAAGTAGATGACAACCGTTGAATTGATATCTCCTTCTAGACCAAATGGGACATTGGTTACAAGATTGTAGACATTGCTGTAATCATAGGCAAAATGTTGATGTCCATAAACAATACCACTCGTATCTTTTAGATCTTCAGTTTCAGTTCCTAAATTGATATACGAAATCTTATCAACTTCATATTCATAAGCTCTTTGAATTTTATTTTGGATGATATCATAGCCTATAGATACGATTCCCTTGAAGTCAAGCCTTAAGTATCCTTGAGAAGATCCTACACTCGTAATTTTAATTGCAAATGAAAATCTTTCACCAGGTGCTGCATAACCAGGAATCAAATGGCTAAATGTTGGATTTGGTATGTATTTATAGCATAACTCCTGATCTAAAGAACAAACGTTATCGATTAAAGTCAATTCGTTACTGCCATTTTTTTCACTGTCGTTATAAACATAGAATTCGTATTCTGCTTCAACCCCTGAAACCTGTGATACTAGATTTGTTTTGTTGATATCCGTTAATGTATACCAAGCATAGACCACAACAGTAAAAATAAATAAAGCAAGCACGAAGTAGACCATTGAAACCAGGATCAAACGGTTCATTGATTGTTTTGGACGATTTGACATGATTTCACCTACCTTGTTATTTCTGAATTTCCATTTTTTTCTTTGCGCTACTGAGTTTCGTTTCGAATTCAGCCTCAATCTTTTCTTTTCTTTTTGTTATTTTTTGAGTAGAAACATTTTGTAATTTGATTTTTTCCTCTGCTAATTTCTCTTTATGCAAAATGCGTTGTGCTTTGATTTGATCATCTAATTTCTTTTTTTCTTCTCTTTGCTTTGCCTTAAGTTTTCTCATTTCTTGGTTATACATTGTTTTAGCTTTTTTCTTTTCTGTCTCAATAACTTTCTTTTCTTCATCTTTAATCTTAAATGCGTTTTCTTTAAGTTTTTCAGCAAATACTTTTTGTTCATTAGCTAAAATCTGTTTTTGTTCTCCAGTAAACTTTAAATAATCCTCTAGAATGCCTTGGTTGATTGACAAATTTTCTCTTTCGATTCGAATCTTTTCTTCAATTGTCAATTTTTTAGCCAAATCATAAGCTTTAAACCTAAGTTCTTTGGCTAAAGCCTTATCGAGCGTGACGATTTCTTTCATCATTCGTTTTTCTAATCGAATAGCGTTATTATAATCAACTTCTTTAGTTTCCCTAATTATTCTTGCGACTCTAGCCTTATCCTTAGCTTTCAGTAATTCAGCTTCAGTATCTGTTTTCACCATTCTAGCAAAAAATAAGTCTTTATCTTGAGTTTCAGGCTGAAACTCAAAATAGCTTTGATACAATGTGTTGGTAATATTGATTGTATCCCGGAGTGCTTTTCTCAAGGCTACATCATATGAAGTGGATTCCTCTTCATATTTTTCAATGCTTTTCTTAAATATCTCCATATTCTGTTCAAGATAATATTGATTAATTTGAGTATCTTCAAGAACAAATGGATCTGGTTGATTTATAATGTCCTTTAAATTCTTTTTGACAAATTTCGGAGCTCTTTTTTTATATTCAGCTACATCGACATATTGATAATGATCAGCTAGTGCTTCCTGGTTTGCATAGACTGTAGCAAAAGCCATGAGTGCTGTTTGATAAACATTGCGCAAATAATACTTATCAAAGGGCAGAATTTGTTCTTTAACGTCGATATCAAAGTTAAATACATTGTATTTGTCGAGGTATAACCACAAATTATAACAGTTGTTATAATCAACATTCTTCAAAATAATAGAAGTCTTCATGATGGGTGCATGCACAAGTTTGGCACGCTTCAATTCTTCCATGAAATTACTATCTCTAAGTCCATTTACCTTTTTTAATAATGCAGAAATTCGGTTCATCAATTTAAAATTGCTGCGACCGTCACTATCAAATTCAAGAATGTCTTTAATATTTAAATCAAGATCCATTTCGACAAGAGTATCTCGAATGTTAAATGATGATTTTAAGTTGAAATGCTTGCGTTCATAGGATTGTACATTGCTTTTGACAATTTCATAGCGGTCCATGACAAATTTAAACAAACGATTGATCAGCGTCTTAATAAAGCGGTTTTCATAAATTGCTGGTTCAATTTCAGCTTGCGTAACCAGAATTTGTTTAGGAATGACTTCCCCATCTCTAATCTCTTTAATCATGTGCGTATGGGAAGCCAAATGACGCACGGAGTCACTATTGGTTTTCTTTGCTTTTTCTATCGCTACGATTTCCTGGTCATAACGCAAACCTGATTTATAATTCTTTGTTATCTTGTCAAGACTTGGGAAAAAGGATTCGATTGTTCCAATCCAATCTTCGTGAAAGGTTTTTACTTCTGAGATGTTTTTCTGGTAAATTGCATTTTCGCCTGCAAGCAAGGCTTGATAAAAGTGATTGGGAAATTCCTCTTCCATCTCAAGTTGATAGAGGGCATCCGTCAGTGTTTGATGAAATTTTGTGAGATCGCTGGATTTCTTCATAATGTCAACCCCTCATTAAAATTGCTTTTTGATCGTACTTAAGTATGACTGGCATTCAACAAAAACATTTCTACCGAATAAACGGTCAAGCAATGATGATAAATCATTGATTTCATTTTGCAAAAATGGTAAATTTAAGCTTTCAAATTTTCTAAGTATCTTTCTTGCAAACATAAAATCAAGTGCTTCATACTCAGTTCCACCGCATGCAACATAGACAGGAACAAACGAGCGGATCTGCTTCATAATACGATTACCAAAGGTAACCTTGAAATGAGTTGTGATGAATGCATCAAGTTTTTCAAGATTTTCAAGTGCTTTAAGACTTATCGAGTGATCCTTATTAGCTTGTCTGAATAAATCTTGTAAGTAATCAAAACTAATGGTCACGCCTTCAGTTTGTGGAGCATCGATATATGCCGCTTTAGCATTGATTTCAATAGGTGTCGCACGGTCATAAACCTTGTCTGTTATGGTAAAAGTTGAATCATCTTTATTGGCTGTTCCGACGAACCATACATTTTGAGGTAACAAAATTTTACCGTTTTTAAGATTTTTAGGATCTCCTGACTGTGTATCAGCCACAACGTCAACCCACCATACATCAGGATCTGGCATTTCAAGAAGTGAAAGAAATTCAGCAAAATAATATTCAACGCGTGCTAAGTTCATTTCATCTAAGACAACGATACATACATCATCACGATAGGTTGTCTCATAGATTGCTTTAAGAAAGTCTGTCTCATTGAACTTTTTCGTAAATTCATTTAAGTATCCAACAATTTCAGCTCGATCACGCCATGATGGTTGAACTGCAATGATATTAGAATCATGTCCGAAAAATTTGCCCATGGCATAAGGTAGAGATGTTTTCCCGGTACCTGATATACCTTCTAGAATCATTGTTTTAGATGTTGCCATTCCTGAGAAGAATGCTGAAATAATTTTTCTATCATAGAATAAACCCAGTTTTGATGCTGCAAAATTAATGAATCGCTTGACTAGCTCATTCATGTTAATCATATCTTCATCACGCATGTGTATTGCAGTAACCGTACTTTCATATTCCCTATCGACTTGAATTAGTTTAACGAATCTTGAAGGTCCCAAATTAGCATCTTTGGATTCTTCCTCAGATTGATCCGTTTCTTCTGATACAACTCCGCCACCGCCTATACCAGCAACTTTAAGTGCAAGAATCTTATTTTTTTCATCGATTAATTCAATTGTCTTTTGATTAAGGAAAGTAATTTCTTCAAGGAGTTCTTCCTTATCAATCTCTGATTTGTTGAATTTGATATATCTTCGAATCATTTGGTACACTTTGAGTGTTAGAAATGTAAAAAAGGCTACATCGATTAAAAGAACGATAAAAGCCATCACCCAATCGAGTAATGAGAAACTTGAACTTGCTGAGATGAAATTTCTTAAATAATCGATAACTCCATTAAAAAACAAATCGGCAAAGGCTTCAAATAGTCTCTTGAAAAATTCACCGATATTCGCAAAGAGTTCTCTAATGAAGTTAATATAGTAACGAGCAAACTCTACCATATGTTCTCCTTATGAATCTTATACACTATTAGATTATAGATCTGCTTCCTTGTCCTTCTTTAATTCATCCATGATTTGAGCACGAATCTTATCTTTTTCGGCTTCAAGATCAACCAATGTCTTCTCTTTTTCAAGTGCATACTTTTCTTCCATTTTTGCTTTATTCAAAGCTAAAACGTTTCTAACTAAAATCACACCTTCAAATATCAAGATTATAACAACTGGCAAAATAATAAATAGTGCAAAACCGGTTGGTGATTGCAAGTAGTCCAGTGATTCTCCAACGCCACTCCAATTTGACTGATAAAGCGCTAATGCTTCAGCTGCACGAATAGGTTGGTCAGATGCGGGTGTGTTGTCACCTTGTGTGATTAAAAACAATTCGCCATCATTCACATAGGTATCAATAATTCTATGTGTGTTAAATGCTCTTAATGTAAGATCAAAGTAAGTGACGATATCGCCTATAGCGAGATCTTCTCTTCCTTCATCATCAAGCATCTTGACGAAAACCATGTCTCCCATTTCAAACGAGTCGTCACTGTCACCAGACATTGATTCTGATTGAACTGATAAAAATCCTCTTCCAAAAATGTTAGCAATATCATTTTCTTTTTTAACTTGGATATTAGCTAGTGAAAATACCAGCAGCAAAACAATGACGAGGTAAAAAATCATGTTAACGGATATCTTCAAGATCCTTGTCGTTAACTTTTGTTTTGATTTTTCCATAATAGCTCCCTTAAATTTAATGTATACAAATATACTTATATTTATAGTATACACTAAAACATTCAATTCAAAGATGGGCGGTAAGTGCATTTTTTGACAAATGCACTTACCTGACTAGAATTGATGTGTTTGATACATGAACTATAACTTTATATTAGGCAGTTCCACCTATGAATGTAAATCCAGCTTCGATTTGTCTTGCAAGGATTGAGTTATATGCATCTGCATCCCAACCTTCTAACCATATACGAATAATAATTTGTCCTGCGTATGCGGTACCGTATTGTACATCAGCAACTAAATCAGTGACTCTTTGTACTGCACCTGCATTGATTACAGTTACAGTTGGAGCTGCCACTACTGCGTCAGTGCCAGTAATTAATGCATTAGTCTTGATATAATAATAGTTGTAAGAACCTGCATTACCAATACCAGCGTTACTGTAATCTATAGGAGTTGTACCATCTCCACCAAGAACAACGTTGAAGTTATTCGTTGCTGCTCTTTCAAATACGACGACATTATTAGCTGCAGCAACAGTACCCTGAATACTAATTCTCATAGCATTAGAGGCATCCTGATCAAGAAACTCACCTGCACTAATTGCACCTGTTGTTGAAGTAAATGCAACATCTGATTGCCATTGTGAAAGAGGAGAAGTTAATGTTACTGCTGACCAATCAATTGCCGTAGCTGAATTGGATCTGAAATAAAGAGGTATTTGAAGCCAGCCAGATGCTGCATCTTCTAATCCTGTTGCTCCAAGTGTTTTGAAGCTGCCATATCCATTTACTGTTGTTAAATGTACGAAGTTGAATGCACCAAATGTGTCAGTAATGTAAGTTTCAATTAATGTTTCAGAAATTGAAGTATACCAATCAATTTCATCTAGTGATACTTCAATACCGGTGTCAGCAACGATGTTTGCTTGGAATGGTTGTACGACTGCCGTGTTAGTTAATGTAAACCATGCGAATGTCGTTGTTCCCAGTGCTACCACTGTTAAAACGACCGTTAAAGCTGATAAAACTAATTTTCTTGCGATTCTGTTCATTTTTCTAGTCTCCTTATTTTTTCTCTTTCTATTTTAATTAACTTTCGTTAAGTTAATCCTTACTCATTTGCTGCGAAATTCGCAACTTTAAACTGTAATTGAATCAAAACTCTGTCATCTTCTACGGAATCGAATGCATCTGCATCCCATCCTTCAATCCATATATTGATTCTTACTTTGCCTCTATATAATGGATCTCCATCTTCGTTTATATCATCTGTGGGAATAAGTGTTGCAACTTGTGAGTCGTCATCAAGTGCTATGTATGGATTGTTTGGATCAAACTCTGTTAGTCGGTATGATGCAATTTGCAACTCGGTAGGTAACATGATGTACTCATCACTGATTGCCAAAAAATAACTATATGCACCATATGCAAATCCATAACCACGTTCTGGATTTTCTGAAGGATCAAAGAGGAAACTCTTGAGTTCATCTATCGGTCTTATATCCAATGGATTAAGATTGTCATTTTCTTCATTGATCGAGATTCTAATGGATTCGCTCGCATAATAGGTGTCGCGATCTCCTTTTTCAACAATATCAGTTGCTTCAGGTCCATTTTGAAAGGTGTACTTTGCTACCCACGATACTCCGCGTGATACAACGTATGTACCATTCATCGTTGAATCAAACTGGACAAGATCACTAACATTATTTATTAGAAATACATTTATTTCAGGTCTTGCTGTTTGAAACCAAAGCTCAAATGATAGATAATGATCGTTTGCTTTTGCTGTTCCTATTGGTCTAAGACCACCTGTTTCAAATGTTTTTCCATCAAGGCTTGTAATATCAATCAGTTTAATCTCTCCAACTAAATCAGTGAGACTTGCTGCAGGTAGTTGAGTTGAGTAATTAATGCCATCAAGTGATATTTCCAACTCGTTTCCTGATGATGCGCCTAATGATAATCCGTCAATATTATTAATGGTTGCTAATGATATCCATGCGTATGATACTGTACCAAAGATAATTCCCAAGAACATCAGTGTCAGAATGGATAAGTATATGCGCTTAACGCGTCGCATGCTTTTCATCATTATGTTTCCAATCCGTTAATCGCAAAGTTCATCTGTAGTCTAATCATGCCGCCTAAGATGTCATCTACTGTATCAGGATCATAACCTTCCAACCATACAACAACGCTAAATTTTTTAATTTGATCTGGTTTGAAGTTTGTAAATAATCTTCTCATTACAATCGAATTTGAAACAAAGTCTATACCTTCTGGCATCGTAGGTGGATAATAGGGTTCATTGCCAAATTGATCGAGTTCATCTGGTTTTTGATACATTGTTTGTTCGCCATCTTCAATAACTAGAACTCTAATTGCTGAATCTAATCTATTGTAGATGTCTGTAATTCTAATATGATAAGTGATATCGACTGATTCACTGCCCTGATTCATAATGTAAAATGTATAAGCTACATATTCATAATCGATATCGACATAATTTCCATAAGTCGCTTCAACTTCATCAATCTTCAACCAAGAGTATGTCATATCTCTTGCTTCACTGATGGGTTCAGTCATCAATCTAGGTGTTGGTTGTCTAAAATTCGGATCAATCGAAAGTGTGATTCCTCGGTTTTGTGCGATACTGTCGACTGAAATGACGAAGTTCCCAGCATTTTGACCATAAAAGGTAATAATAGCAAATGCGATGGATAGCATACCGGTGATAATGATTCCCAGTGTGATGATTCGATTTCTAATTCTTGCTCTTCTAAATCCAAGAACATTTGAAAGTCTCACAAGAGATCACTCCTTTACGGTATATTGATTAATCAAAAAGCCAGCATCATCTTATCAATGACAACTGGCTACCATTTCAGGCCCTTTAGCTTTGCGTCCCTAGATTTCTCCAAGTTTGCCTTTTACATTTAAAATTCAATTGATAGGTTTGCTGATTTCCTTAAGATAACAAAAAGCCATTATCATCTTATCAATGACAACTGGCTACCATTTCAGGCCCTTTAGCTTTGCGTCCCTAGATTTCTCTAAGTTTGCCTTTTACATTTCGGTATCGATAGACACGATACAACTGTATTATATAGTAATGGTTTCAATATGTCAATCATTTTTTAAATTTTTTTTCATTTTTCTCCATAATTCTTCCAAGCTTCAGTTCCAATATAGCCTCTAAGTGCCTCTGCAGATAATGGCTTACTAAAGTAAAAGCCTTGCATAATGTTGATATTATAATTTAACGCTTCATCTAACATTTCTTTTGATTCTATCACTTCACAGATCACTTGGTAATCGTTTCTCTTGGCAAACTCGACAAGAAGGGTTGCAAATTTAGCTTTCATATACGATTCTTCTTCTTTAAGAAACTCATTATCCAATTTGATGATATCGATATCGAGCAGTTCAACCTTAGATAGCGTTGAGTAATCTAATCCAAATCCGTCAATTGCTATCTTAAATCCCATTTCTTTGAGTCTCTTTAAATTAGAGAAAATGTTTTCTTGTTTTTCAAATAATGCGAATTCAATAATTTCTAAGATGATATTGTCAGCATTCATGCGATATTTTTTTAGAATCTTCTGGAAATCCATCGGCAACTCATCATTCATCAATTGTTTGGGACTTAAATTCATCGAGAAATTAATGGTACGTTTAGGAAATTCTTGTTTAAGTTCTTGAAAAGTCTTAATGATTGTCTCAAGACCCCAAAGACCTATCCAATGAATATCACCTGATTGCTCCATGATACCCAAAAATTTGTATGGGGACAAGAGACCATGTTCAGGGTGGTTCCATCTGATCAATGCTTCAACGCCAAATAATTCTTGCTTGACGACATCAATCATCGGGTGATAGTAAAGTTGGAACTCTCTATGCTGAATAGCATGCTTGATCTGATAGTAATACTCAATGTGTTCTCCACCTTCATCGCTCATTTCATCAGAATATACGCGTACGTTATTCCCACCATTTTTCTTAATAATATAGGTTGCAATCTTCAAAGAGTTCATCATATCTTTTAGTGTGGCTCCATGAACTGGATAAAAGGCAATAGCCAACGATCCAGTCGCATTGATCGTCGTATCTCCATATAATTTGATGGACCGTGAAATGGATGTCCGAAGTTTATTAGCAAGATCAATGACTTCAGTTCGATCATAATCCATCGTTAAGAAAATAAGAAACTCGTCATTTTGTAATCTTGCTATTTTTACACCCTTTGGTGTTGCGTACTCCATATTTTTAACGATTTTCTCCAAAATTTTTTCGGATTCCAATTGTCCAAATGCATTAACGAAATCGCCAAACTTGTCCAAATCGATATAAATCAGGGAAAATTGTCCCTCTCTACCAATACGCGCCATGTAAGAGGTTATGATTGAGGTGATCTCTGATTTTGTTAAAACGCCTTCCATAGCTAGTGTTTTTTCTTCTAATAATCTTTTTCTTTCTGAGAAGAAGGAGCGCGCAAGAAAGTAGATGGAAGCTAGCGTAAGCAGCAACACAGCAATTGAAAGGATGATTGTGACTTGATCACTTACTTGATAAACTCTAAATAATTGCATCTTTTACGCTCCTCTTGATTTTGATGGTTTGGAAACATTGACTGATAACGTCTTATCTATATTATATGCCTGAACAAGTTTAATTGCCTCAATTTTGTTTACAGGGGGTGAGATGAGATATCCTTGAATGATGTCACAACCGCTCTTAAAGACAATTTGATTCTGCTTTTCATTTTCAATACCTTCAGAGATAACCTCTAAACCAATATTCTTGGCAAGACTGGAGATCATCGCGACAATTGCACGCGAATGGGCATCAGTTTCTATGTTGATAATGAATGCTCTATCTATCTTGATGGTACTAATAGGCAGATCTCGTAAATACTGTAAGGATGAATAACCCGTCCCAAAATCGTCAAGATGGATGTCAAATCCATATCTCTGCAATATCTTTAACTTATTAATGACTAATTCAAAAGATTCAATTAAGAATGTTTCGGTAATTTCCAAGCTAATTGAATGCTTTTTAAGTTCATATTGTTCGAAAATCGCGATAACATCATTAACAAACCCTGCTTGCAAGATCTGAACTGGAGAAATATTGATTGAAATACGAATATTATAGGGTTCCATTTCTTTAGCAATCATGAAGGTTTCATGAAGTGCGATACGGCCGATATCGATAATCATATTGTTCTTTTCTGCCATTTGAATAAATTTAAGCGGTGATTCATTTGCATATTTGGGATTTGCCCAACGAATCAAAGCTTCAAATCCAGTTATTTTTTCCACAACATTATTATATTGTGGCTGAAGTGCCATGGTAAATTCCTGATTCTTGATACCATTTGCCAAATCGATTTCCATACGTTGTTCTCTTGAAGCAACCATACTTAAACTGACATCATATGTATAGCTCTTATGTTCAGCTGATTCTTTTGCATGATTTAATGCCAAAAGCATATTATCTAAACTAACATCCGGGCCAATGGTCTCATAACGATCAGTTTCAATATGAAATACACCTATCTTAACATCAATGTCGATAAAGTTTTTATCCAAGGTAATGGGTTTATCAAATATGGAAAGTATTTTATCAATCCAACGGTTAATCCAATTATAATTTTCGATATCCTTAAACAGAACAACAAAGACATCACTATCAAAATTATACATTGCCATCGGATAACCTTCAAGGGATTGCTTAGCTAATTCTGAAATGATGATTAAGAAACGTTCTCCACTTTTCTCACCCAATAGAAGATTAATCTTAGAATAGGAAACAATATCAAAAGCGACGAGTGAATTCATTTTATTCAATGCTTCTTTATCATCAAACAAATCACGCAAATCTTGTTTAAGACTGTTCAAGTTAGGTAGCCGAGTAATCTTGTCATATAGAGCTAAATTGCGATATTCATCAAATCTTCCTTCTACAGCACTTGTATCATTACCGATTAAAAGGTATCCACCTGAGGTTCTGATTGGTACGAAATGAATATAGATAACGTGACCGATACCAATTTCAAATAAAACGGTAAATGCTTTTTGTTGGCGAATTGTTTCAGCAAGCGGTTCGTCATTTTCTTCTTTTTTGATTTTAAAGTCTTTGACATAATCATAAATATCATAATCACCCAAAAATTTCTTGAAACTCTTGTTATATGATCTGATCTTGCCCCTATGACTGATTCTGATAATGTAAGGTTTGGAATAATAATGAGTCAATCTTGCATTTTCGATATCATTAACTTTTTGTTCAAGGATTTTAAATAAAACAGCCATTGCTATGGCGAATAAGATGAAGATAACAAGAAACAGTGCCCAAAGAATATTCGTCAAGTAAGACATTGAACCAATGACATCAGTTTCATTATAAATTTGAACAAGGTAATGATGTTCGTTTGAGTAATCTTCACTCAGTGGACTAAATGATATAAATGAATTAACTTCTTTAAATGGGGTTTGTTGAACGATGCTTTGTCCGTTTGAGATTGATTCTTTAAGAAAATCAATGCTGTTTTCACTTAAGCCATCAGCACGCAAATAATCATAGAAAAAGCGTACGGTTGAATTGTCAAAATTCTTATAGAAAATGGTATTGTTGCTTGACATGATTGCATATTGAAAATCTAGGGCTGAAAATGACACCAGATTGTCTAGATATGATTCCGCATCAAAGTAGGCAATAATATCACCAATGTTAAAGAAAATATAAGGTATGTCATCATTGATTCCAAATGCTTGAGATAATGTGTAGATAGCAACAGGTTGTCTGAAGTCATCGTCTTCAAAATCCAGCACATAAGTCCATGTCTCCAAACCAACAGTTAAAGCACGTTGATCAATGAGTCCAAAACCTGAATAATTTAGATCTTGAATCAAGATTTCATCGATATGATTATTAAGTTCTTCCACCGGATCTAATGAGAGTTCAGTATATGAATCAATCAAAACATTTAACTTGTGATAATCAAAATCGAATTGGGCATCAATACGTTTTGTAATGGTAATGCCTGAACCAATCAAATTTTCTTTTGCCTGTTCGATAATGAAGTTCTGGGAAATTTGTGTATAGGCAAAAACGACTACGACCATCAATAGTACATAAGTGATGATAAATGCAATTGCAAGCTTGATAGTAATTCGTTTCATAATGATCCAACTTCCTTATTCCTACTCTAATTTTATTTCATTATGCTCATAAATTCAACCAAACTGGACATTATCTTTTATTAAGATTAGTCTTTGCTTTATAGCAAAAGAAAAATGCGATTTTTTTGATATTTCACCGATTTAGCTAAAAAAGCCGCATTTCCTGTCTTTTTCCCCTTTTTTGTGCTTAATGAATAATTAATTCATGAAACAAAATCATTCGCGATTAACCAAGTTTAAACCAAATATGATTACGTTTAGTTCTGATACTTGATTTTCAAGTAACTGTTCAGCACAAATGTGGTAAGATTAAAGTAGTTTAACTATCATAAAAAATAACATACTAGGGAGTCTATTTGATGAAAAACAATGATAAAATCGAGAAATTAAAGAATGCTTTTATAGAACAAAATCAAGTATCCAAATCGCTATTTTCAACGCTGGATTTAGGGTTCTTTTTCATTGACATCGATCAACAGACCATATGGTTGGATCAACGATCTTCTGCTCTTTTCAATTGTGGAGAGTCTCAAGAATTTCCGCTTGGAAAATTAATCAATTATATTCAAAAACCCGATCTAGAAAAACTACTCAATCAGGTCAATAGCATTTGGGACAATAAAGAACAATTCAACTTAAAAATACCTCTAGAAAATCACTCAATTAAGATGGTCGGCAAACCAATCAAAATTGATCAAAACTCATTCGCGATTCAAGGGTTTATTTATCTCGTGTTTCCTAATAAAATAGTGTTGGAAAACACTGAAAATAAAACATCAATCTTATCGAATATGACACATGAAATCAGAACCCCACTCAATGCAGTGAAAGGCTATGCTGAACTCCTTAATGAAACCGTATTAGATGAAACCCAAAAAAACTATGTCCTACACATCCAAGATACATCCAAACATCTTTCTAAAATTGTCAACGATATCTTGGATTACTCAAAACTTGAAGCTGGTAAGATGCAGATTGATGCAAGACCATTTAAACTAGAAAAACTGCTTGATGAAGTCCATTCAATGCTGAAAGAACAAACAAAACAAAAACATCTTTATCTTGATATTATGAACATCGATTGTCCGAAGACACTCATTGGTGACGCTTATCGAATCCGACAAATTCTCATCAATTTTGTAAGCAATGCCTCAAAATTCACCGAGATTGGTGGAATCAGTATAACCTGTCATGTCGATCATGAAATTGATAATCATCACATCATGGCTCATTTTAAGATAAAAGATACAGGAATTGGGATTTCCTCGCAGGAGCTACCGCGTATTTTTGAGGCATTTGATCAAGCTAACGCTTCAACATCTAGGTTATATGGTGGAACGGGCTTAGGATTGAATATAAGCCGTAAGATAGCACATCTGATGCATGGGGATATCACCGTAGAAAGTAAAGTGAATGAAGGTAGCACCTTCATACTGACACTTCCACTTGAATATAACCCTGTGACGCAAAATCTTGAGACAGAACTTGATAAGAAAATCAGAAAAGGATCAAAGATCCTACTTGTTGAAGATAATCTTCTCAATCAAAAATTATCGGAGCGAATTCTTTCCAATTTAGAAATGAAAGTAACGATTGCAGAAAATGGTTTGATTGCTACTAACTTATTCAAACAACACCATTATGATCTCATCTTGATGGACATTCATATGCCGACGATGGATGGCTATGAAGCAACGAGAATCATTAGAAAATACAATCAAATAATTCCTATTATCGCAATGAGTTCCGATGCCTTATACGATGATGAAAAAACACTTCAAACTATCGGATTTAGTGATGTCATTGAGAAACCTGTTGATCCAAATATACTGTTCAAAGCACTAATAAAATGGCTCTCCGAGAACTAAATTTCTCTACTAATAACCTAAAAGGACTTGTCAAGTTGACAAATCCTTTTTTTATGATAATGAAATCCAATGACCAGATAGTATGCCTAAAGCATCAGGCACGATGCCTGTATCATTAAAAATCAGACACTCATAATAATTTCCTTCAAAATAGATAACATTACCAACCAAATAGGTGCTGATGGGATTAAAGACACCCGATAGATCCAGCAAGCCAAGTGATGGCAAACTACCTGGTGGGTTATTGATATCATAGATATAGGTGTATCCACTTTGAACCAGATATGTAATTCCATCATAAATAAACATCTCATCAGGAAGGTAGGTTCTAAATTCATCAAAATCATCATTTTCCAAAAGATTTGTTGTTGTCATTTGTTGCCCCCAAGGTTTAACTTGTGGTTGGTCAACTAAAGTGATGACAATATAATATTTTCTTGGTAATAATGAATTTTCAAGGTAAAATGACGTGCCAATAACCGATACGCTTTGAAGCGTCATGGTATAAGCTATGTTTTCTGGTACTCCAACAATCAATTGATAGGTTCCATAGACGGTTGTTTGAAAGCGATTGTTTTCAAATGTATCCAAATATGCATTATAAATGGCATGAGCAGTCATTGATAAAATCGTATCTTCATAAGAACAAATACCATTGTAGTCTTCACCGAGCTGACAAACATTTATTCTAACGAAAATATCATCAATCTTAAGTGATGACTCATTAATGACCTCTAGGTTAAAGCGAATATTATTAGTCATATCTTGGATGGCTATGTAGTAATCGGTGTAATGTGTGAGATCTTCATCAAAGTCATGGGCATACACACGGTAAAGCACATAGTTAAATGCATTTCCAAATGGTGAGAAATCAGAGATGAGGCTTTCTGATTGATATTCAGGTTCTAGATGATCAAAATCGACGACACGGCGAATGATTGCTCCATCGGGTAATTCAAATGTCGGTAAGTAATAACTTAAATTTGTCTTTTGGACTTGTCCGATAATCCAGTAAATCGAATAATCAAAATAGTCGCCATAATAGATACCTGTCGTAGGAAGGACCGTCATGATTCTATCTTCAGGGTATAGCAAATAATTGAGATAATCATTTTCGGTAATTTCAACGATATCAACTATGGTATTGAAACCAGAATAAACAGTATCTGAGACAAACATAATATTTTGCAAATGACTGTCATCATTTTTAATCTTTACTAATATGATGGTTTCAAAATCAAAGTGCCAAATCAGTGTGACACCCCATAGATAGATTAAAGATTCATAGGAAGTTTCAAAATGATAAGTACCTAATTCAATCTGTTGGTTAAAGTCCACTTCAAATCCGACTGAAGGAACTTGATGAATAAAATAATCGATATTCTCAAAGGATAGTTCACCTAAATCTACAGGAATAAAACTTGAGCTTGTTACAAGATGGTTTTCATCTGCAGCATAGGCAAGATCTAGGTTGTATTCAACTCTTACCGTTGGTGCCTCTAGATAGCTGATCTCAATCGGATCAGCAGTTAATTCTACTTCTCCACCATTCTTATAAACGTAGAGTGGTGATGTGTTCAAGATCTCTTCAATAAGATCATGATAAAAAATTCGAATCGAGCCATCCTCAGCTTCTAACGTATAGGTTAGATGATATTGATGACGATATGAATCTATCATCGAAATTTCCAAGTCCAAAGATACCAATGTCGAGAATGGTGAAATGGAAATAGCAGTTAAATAACTAGGAATCATCGTTCCAATCAAATCAGTAAAGTAGATAATTGATAGCTCATCAATATTTGTAAAATCAACAATTTGAGTGCTTGGATCTTCTGAATCATAGTACATTCCAAAGGGAATATAAGAAACGTATGTATCGCCTGATAAGCCGATATTCTGCTCATTATGCCATAGTTCTAGGATGCTTGCATTTGAACTTTGAATCTTATCTACATATATATCTGCGGTTTCATCCGTAACCAGCTTGAGTTCCATTCTATAAGACCCACTAGGAAGAAATGAAGTGACAGCTAAATCAATAGTTACATAGCCCTCGCCTAAAACACCGTTGCTATTATTCAGTATGTTTTCATTAGCAACAATTCCTTTTGATAAGACATATAAGTCTGGATCTATTGGATCACCTGTATCATCATTATATAAGAGAATCCAAGGCAAGACATTGATCTGATCTGCAATATTATTGGTTAAATAGGTTACGCTCATTACACCAAGATCACCATCAACTTCATAATGCAATGATTGATCTGCAATAATCGATCCAAAATCACTATAGACTGTTAAAGCATCGATACCGTTGACTAAAAGAGCATCAATATCTATAAGATTCTGATCAGCTGTTCTAATGATACGGATATCATAATCTCGATAAGTTGAAGGATCACTGGAATCATAGGATGCTGAATAGACTCGGATGCTACCATAGTGATCTTCTACACCGTCGATATAGGTATTTTCTTCATCATACATGGAATCATAGATACCAAAACTTCTAGGGACTGTTGCTAGAGTCAGCTGTGATTGTCCTTCATAGATGATATCTGCATTTTCTGAAACCACATAAGATCCTATCGCATCATTAACTTTAAATTGCAAAGCCGATGGATCATAAATGACGACATCACTAATCACATCTGTTCTGATATAGGTTACGAGTTCTTGAGATGGTCCTACATATTTATATAGTGTTGGATAGTACGTTAGGATATATGGTTCGTAAGCTCCATAGCCCGCTTCAAGTATACTGCCCGGATCTAATCTGTATCCACTTGCTGTCCACCAGATGATAAACCGTGTATGCGGCGTATGTTCATATAGATAAGGCATCGTGGATGCTGTATCCATGATTGTTTGTTCATAAACTGGAATTGTGCGTGATGTCGACAGATATGGAGAAAGATCAGATGTTGTAGGATTGTAGATACCTGTGGTATGATAGGGACCAATTTCAACAAAATCATCTCCTGATTTTTTATAATTACCCACCCAACTATAGGTTTGTTCACCACTAGCTATCACATCAGGAACCATACGACCCAAGCCTTCTGAGACTTCTACAAAACTATACACATCCATTAGTGTTGATGTATTTCCAAAAAGGACGGCTGCATTGCTTGGTAAATAATAAGTAATTAAACCACGTGCACTATCAATAATGGGTGCATCCAATACAAATCCATCTTCGACATATTCACCATACTCATCGACCTGTTTTAGTTCGAGATCATAAATAGAAGTCGCAAAGTTTGCTTTGATTTGTCTCATGCCCGTACAGAGTTTGTAAGCAATGCTGTTAGAATCTTCGATATCACCTAACCAGGTCGAATCAACAATAATTTCATCTAATTCATGAGGATTTAGTCCTTCAAGTTCAAAGTTATCGGGAATGAAAATTCCGTTTTCAATGCCCTTACTACTTGATAGAGCGTAAATACCTGGATATGTAAAAGCTGTATCTGCTTCTACTTTTGCGATGATTTGGGGATTGACTTTGTCAAAAGGAATATATTCGATATAATTTCTGATGTACTGATCAGTTCCTGTATAGATAGGTCTAGGACTTCTTAAAGCAAATCCTTCATAGAACATGCCTTGTTCACTATCTGAGACTTCATAGTAACTGATCACTTTACCCATATACTGACCAATCCAACCACCCGAATAAAAATAAGTGAAGGGTTGTGCGGACTGATCATTAGGATTTGTCGTTGCCATATATTTTAGCATGGCCAAAATGGCATCATTGGCAGCTTCAAGATTTCCAAAACCATCTACCCATGTTGTTGATAGTGAAGGTGCTAAGGCAAACATATTGACCTTTTCATCAAAATTGATTAAATATCCAAAATAAACTCTGTCAATAGGATAGGTCACATCACCTGCAAATGCCCAAGTTGTTGTTCCAGTATGAATTTTTCCCATTACAGCGCCAAATGCAAAGTAATTTGTTGTTGCTGGAAGGGACGTCATATTGATTGTAAATATCTCAGTGTCCGTATCATAACCAGTAATCTGACGAATTTTTCCGTAATTAATTGAATTTGAAATATAGACTTGATTTGCTTGAATCGTTCCAAATTTATTGAAATATAAAAATCCAAAAATACCACTTGCCAAATATTTCGAGTAAATGTTTCCATAATTGACATTATTGACTGCACTCAGGAGACCGATAGCTAAAATACCAGCTGCTTTAGCTCTGGTTTCATTAGTCACTAAGTACGAAGTTTCATCGGTACCATTGTATGCATATACATCCCCATAATTGATTGTAAAAAGAATTTTTGCCAATTGATGTGTTGTTCCTGGTTCAATATCGATCCCACTGCTTAAGCGATCATTACGTACTGCTATACCTGATGCATGCGCATATCCAACAGTTGAATTTGAGACAGCCTTGATTGTTCCATAGTTTGCAGAATCTCTAATCTGTGCATATTGTGAGACCATCATATAAACAATACCTGCAGCTTCAGCTTCATTACCCACTACGATATGATCATTACGCACATCAATATTGCCTAAATTCATTGCTGTTGTCATGAGTGATTCATTGACAATAGCGATACCAGCAGCTCGAACCGATCCATTGAAATTACCGCGAATGCTCAAATCTCCATCATTCATAAAGTGGTCCATTGATCCTTGTTCATAAGTAATGTCTATCGTTGTGGTAAGCAAATCTAATGTGTTATATATATTTGAATTTGAGTTCGCATAGGCTATGCCAGATACATAAACATCATAATCAGCAATAATGTTTGGATTCTTATCAACGGTAATATTGCCACCGTTAAATCCATCTTTTGCTGTTTGATCTTGACTCACCTCTTCAAATAGACCAAAAACATAAAGATGCCCATCTATAACAGATGGTGATGTTGCGTGATTGATTTCAATGTTTAAATCACCTTCATTGCGAAGATGTTCAAGTGTAATATTCGAACCGATTACATTTCCCGATACCATAATCTTTTCTTGTGTCAATTCACGTTGTGTGGTCAAATTGATATTCCCTAAATTATAAGCTTGAAATAAATTAAGTTGACTGGTATTTTTAATAATCAGTGTCCCTGCGATTTGATCGATGATATCCAAGTCAAAGGTTAGACTTTGTAAATTAAACAATCCATAAAGATTACCCTGAATCTGATCAGTAATCAAGACACCTGAAACGGATACTTCCATCAAAATCAACTCGGCTTCCGTTAATTCAGAACCCAACGGATAGACAAAGGAAATCATGCCATCATTGGTCAAGCTATACATATCAACTGCTTCATCCGTTCCAGAAAACGATCCAAAACCGGCAACATTAAGCTTCATATCCTTTTCGATGATGGTTATTAATTCTCCAGCATTATAGGTATATGAAATCCGATCTTCTAAGTGAGTTTCTAATCCGATGATACCTCCTAAATACAAAGTATCAATTAAGGTTCCCTCTTGATGTGATGTTACAGATCCGAAATTAAGCACCTTGAGAAGTGAAACAATACTACCAGTTCCAATAAGTCCACCAAGATAAGTCGTTGAAGCTAGCGAATCAGTAAAGCTTAAACCGGTAATATTCATCGCATTTAATGAATAGGACATTGATAAATCATCAGCAGTGCCGATAATTCCTCCTAGTGCTGAATGATTTGATTTTAATCCGTAGGTATGAACTCCACCAGTTATAGAACCATTGGTAGAACTATGGAAAATATCTCCGCTTCCCTCTCCAACAAGCCCACCAACCGATAACTTACTGATTTCTTCAGATGAATTTGAAACGATGATAACACTATATGCATGAACATTGTTGATGGTTCCATGATTGATTTGACCAGTGATAGTTCCTACTAATATCTCACTTCTTGATGCGGATTCGTCAATGTCATCTGTTATAAGTGTTGTATTTACAAAGTTTAAATTTTCAACTGTACCAAATAATGAACTCAAAAGGCCATAACTAGCATAATTACCAATATATGTCGGTTCACTTAGTTTTAAATTGATAATGGAGTGATAAGTGATATCTCCACCTTGAGATTCTAATCTTGGATACAAGATGGTTGAAAAATTTGCTGCAGCACTTGATAAAGTACCATTGAATCCGATACTGGCAGCTTGATATCCATCACTTGAGACCTGATTCATATCAATGTCTTTAATTACTACATACTGGTTATTTCTAAAGAGTCCTGAAACTAATAAGAGTTCGTTAAAATAGAGTAAATCAATGGCATCCTCAATTTGCATTTCTTGATTAAAAACTACCAATCCTTGCAATATTGGATACGGATTTGATAACGTCAATTGTGAAATCTCTGCTTCGCTTGAAGCTAATGCTTGATAATGATCATTGTAAAACCATCCATTTGGAAAAATAGATTCATTTTGGAAATCAAGTGTCTCAAGACCGATAGAAAAAAGGATACTGCTATTGATATCTGCATATAATGTTTGATCATAATAAATATTTTCTATCGACCCCAGATTTGCATATAAAACGGCACTTGTTGATTCATTTTCAATCACTGAAATCGAGCGGATATGTTTGCTAGCAACAAAACTATTAGTAAACTCTCCATAATTAATCGAAACCAATCCTGAAAGATTAAATGCGCCTTCTGCGTTAAACCCTGAAGCATCACCACGATTATCGATGAGATAGACGTTTTCAACGACTCCATAATTTTCACCAACAATTGCTGAAACATAAGACATGATGCCCCACTCAATAGGTTGAATGATAATCGGATTGACTAATCCTAGATTACGGATGATACCTGTTGAACTGACTTTAGAAAACATAGCCAAAAAACGAAGACCTGAATACGATTCTTGGTATTCATCTTCAGTCATGATTGTCTCAAAGTAAAGATTCGTTATTTCAAATCCCTGTCCATCAAATGTTCCACTAAAGGGCTCTATAAAGCCTATTGGATGAAATCTTTGGCTAATATTCTGTTGGACGATTTGATAATAATCAATATCGTTTCCTAATACATAATTAAGGGAAAGATATAATGTTTTATCAAGACCCATGGAAAGTTCTGAAAGCGTGTAAAGATCATATGCAGATTCGATAACATACTTTTTATCTTCTATTATTGAGCCTGGATCATTGATGATTTCACTGAAATATCTATATTCACTATCATAAACAATTTGCGTTAATGGTGTGAAATCCAGATCGCTTCCGTCCCAAGAACTTGAGAGTTGATAATCAACAGCTTTTGACTCGGTTTCACTTATTGATCCGATGAAATAAAACAAAAAAAGTGTGACAAAAAACACAAGAAATAGTTTCTTAACTATACTTTTTGTCATGCCTTTCTTACCTCCTTATTCACCAAAAAAACTAGGGTCTATCGACCAAATATCAGCATAGCGATTTGCTTGAACAACATCGATTATCATGCGCAGATTAATCAGACAGGTTTCATAATATATTTCGTTTTCTCTTGTCGGATAACTGTCTCCACCATCAATGAAATGAATGGTTGTTATTTCATCTTTAGGTAGTACTTCTGCTAAATATGCATAACCATTACTATCATATATTGGGCTGTAACCTACACCAACCTTCAATAAAGAAAATGGATGATATTCTGCTCCCTTTGCTGTATGATAAACCGTTTCAACAATTGGGTCTATAGGATAATCTGGATTTTGCTCAATATAGGTGCGAACAAGTTCCCATTCATCTAGAAGCTTCAAACGAACTCTTGCTGCGATATTGGGATGAACTGCGATATCCACTTTGAGTTTACCAATGTAATTTTCACTATCTTCATCAAAAGCATTAATAAGCAAAACATCCTCATTTACATCGTAGAATGGACTATTTAAGTCAATAGATTCACCATCAAATGAAATATAAGCTGTGATTTCAAAATCACCGGTTTGAAGAACAAATCCGTAGTCTTCATTATTTTCAAAATAGGCATATGCAAACAATGTAGATGATGTGATTGCCATGAGGATCATGACGATAGAGACGATTAATCTTGAAACATGATTTGATTTCATGATGTCACCTCTCCTTTGGAATTCACAGATTCAATAAAGAGGGTTAAATCAAAGGAAGCATTCAAATATGTACTTTGTACTTCAAGTGCATCATAATCTCCCCAAGCAACAATTTGAAATTTCACGAAATCGTTTGGGCCAAATACGTGGTTATATATTTCATCAAGAACATTTTGGTTGTAAAGAGCAATTGCTTGTAGTTGATCTTCTTTTGTCAAATACCCATCAATGATGGTTGCAATCAAATCGGCGTACGCTTCTACTTTAGGTGTGATATCATCATTGATACCTTCATAGACTAATAGATAAATCAGTCCTGCTTGACTGCCTTCTAAACTGACAAAATGCTTGGATAAAGGTGACGTAGTTGACATCTGTATTTTGATCATCCAAGATGATGACATTAGATCAAGTGTATCAAATTCATCATTGACAAAATCTCTTTGATAATCAATAAAAGCTAAATCGTCAAAAGCGATAAGATTAATCACTTCGATGTCATTGGCTTCTAGTGTTATCGAGATTTCATGTGTGTCTAGTGCGACTAATGATTTCTTTTGAACGTAGGTCAACCATGCATATGAACTTGTCATAACCATCGTTAAAATTAACAAGATGATTACTAATATTGAAAAGCGTTTCATGACGACCTCCCATTAAAAAGTTTGAACTAGTTAGATACGCCCATATAAAGATGGTTAATCGTAAATCTTTGATTGTAAAATATGTTACTGTTTGTATAGGGTGTTCCATCTGATTCTTGACCATAAACATAGGGATCAAAATAGATATTAAAATAGATGACAATCACAGTATTTACATTTTCTTCATTTTGCATGGGTATATTTGAAACTAACGGATAAAATTCATCATTGTCAAAAGCAAAGAAATTCGAATGATAAAGAATTCCATAATCATCCTTGATATCCATGGTTTCTTCATCAAAATTGACATAGGATATTTTATCAACTTGATAGAAGAATGCTATCTGTAGTTTATTTTGTTCAATATCATATCCTTCAGACACTAAACCACCTAAATCAAGTCTTAATTTCCCTATTTCATTATTGACACTTGTTATTCTAATTGCAAATGAGAATCGCTCACCTGGCGCACTTGAACCGTCAATGATGAAAGGCGTGGTAGGATTAGGAACATTCATATAACATAGATTCTCAGCTTCTATCTGACAAACATTATCAATCAATGTGAGTTCGTCACTTCCATCTCTATCGAGATTTTGATAGACGAAAAACTCGTATTCTGCTTCAATCTCAGAAATATTTGACACAAGATTAGCATTATTGATATTTGTTATTGTAAACCATGCATAGGTGACATAAGTTGTTATCGAAAGAGCTATGACAATGTAAAAGATAGAGGCAAAGACTAAGCGTCGATATTTACGTTGATTGAGATTTGACATATACCCTCCTGACTATAAGTTTAAAATTGTCTTTTTATTGTTGCTAAATAACTTTGACATTCTTCAAACTCATTTTTTCCAAATAATTTCGTAATTAACTTGGAAAGATCATCAACCTCTTGTTTCATGAAAGGTAGATTCAAACTCTCGAATTTTCTTAGAATCTTACGTGCAACCATATAATCTAAGGCTTCAACTTCAGATCCACCACAGGCAACATATACAGGAACAAACATTTTAATTTGTTTCATGATACGATTACCAAAAGTGACCTGAAACTTATCAGTGATAAATGTGTCAAGCTTTTCCAATCTATCAGAGGAATGCTTTGACAAAATATTATCATGATATGCAATTTTGAAAAGTTGATTTAGATATTCATAGGTCATCGAGATGCCTTCAGTTTCAGGTGCATCGATGAAATTAGATTTTGAATTAATTTCAATTGAAGTGGCACGGTCATAAACCTTATCTGTAATTAAAAATGTTGAATCGTCTTTATTTGCTGTTCCTACGAACCAGACATTTTGTGGCAACAATATTTTCCCTTTAATCAAATTGATAGGATCTCCTGGTTGAGTATCGGAAACGACATCAACTAACCATTCATCAGCATCAGGCATTTCAAGAATGGATAAAAGATCAGCAAAATAGTATTCAACCCTGGCAAGATTCATTTCATCAAGAACGATGATATTGATATCTTCACGATAAGTCGACTGATAAATTGCTTTCAAGAAATCTGTTTCATTAAACTTTTTAGTAAACTCATTTAAGTAACCAATCATTTCAGCACGATCTCTCCATGATGGCTGCACGGGTATAATGCTGGCATTATGACCAAAAAACTTACCCATTGCATAGGGCAAAGACGTTTTACCTGTACCAGAAATACCCTCAAGAATCATTGTCTTAGAAGTAGCTAGTCCTGAAAAGAAAGCAGAAATGATTTTTCTATCGTAATAGAGTCCCAATTTTGAAGCTGAAAAGTCAATAAACTTATTAACCATGCCTTGTAAATTAATCATGTGTTCTTCTTTCATGATTGTAATAACTTTTTCGCGATGGTATTCGTCATCCACTTGAATTAATTTCACAAAACGTGAATTTGCATGTAGCAGATCAAGAGCATCTGCATCAGCATTTTCGTCATTTTCTTGATCTGGATTGATACCAAGATTAGAAACCTTAAGAGCAAGTATCTTATTTTTTTCTTCGATGAGTTCGATTGTCTTTTCATTTAAAGAGGTAATTTCATCTACGAGATCTTCTTTTTCAATTTCAATTTTGATAAATCTTACATACCTTCTGATTACCTTATACAACTTATAAAATATAATTCCAAAGAAAACAAAGTTGGCAATTAATACACCAAACGCCATAAGCCAATCCAATAACGAAAAATTAGAACTGACTTCTAAGAAATCTTTTCCCATTTGACCAATGCCATCGGCAAACAGCTTACCAACAGCTTGAAAAATACTTCTGAAAAAATCCAGAATAATCATAAATAGCTGATTGAGCAGGTTTGTATAATAGCGTCCAAACTCTTCCATGATTTCTCCTTAGATCGAAATTCGATCTGATAAAGCTTTAGTATCCTTCTCTTGAACCCAATTTGCCATCACTTGTTGACGTATTTTTGCTGTTTCAATCTCAAGAGTCTTAAGTACTTTGCGGTAATTTACTTCAAATCTAGCTTCAAACTTGTTTTTATTGTAGTTAATTAAAAGGAATCCTTCATAAACAAAGATGATAATGACTGGTATGATAATGAACAAGGCATATCCTTTTGGTGATTGTAAATAGTCCAGTGAATTACCAAAGCCTGAAATTGAGGATTGATACACCCCAATGATTTCGCTAGCCATTATTGGTAAATCAGGATTCAGTAAGCTATCGCCTTGTGTTTCAATATATGTGATTCCATCAAGATCGTATACATTAATGATTCTATGCGTATTAAAACTGTGGATGGAATGATCATAATAGGTAACGATATCTCCTACACTCAATTCAGCAATCATCGTTTCGTCAAATATCTTAACGAAAATCATATCACCACTGGCAAACGAGTCTTCATTTTCACCGTTCATAGAATCTGAATGTACAGAAAGAAAACCATTGCCTATAATATTTGCAATATCATCGGTTTGTCTCATCTTAATATTAGCGATTGAAAATACAAATAAAGCAAAAATAATTGCATAAAAGATAACAGATGAAATTGTGTTAAGTATCTTTTTTTGTATTTTATCCATATATGCTCCTTAATATTCAGATGTTCATTAACGATTACACATCAATCTGTAAAGGATGGAAGTGCACCATGATATGATGCACTTGTCCTTATCTACATGATTAATGTTTCTAGAAAATGGGTATTTAATTATACCGAAGTTCCTTCAAATGTAAATGATGTTGTGATCATTCTACCTAAAAGTGAGTTATAAGCTTCTCCATCCCATCCTTCAAACCAAATTCGGATCGATACTTGTCCCCAATAAGTTGTGTCATAAGTTGAATTTTCTGTCATATGAAGAACTAGTCTAGCATTTGTATTATCGTCTACTGCTGTGATTGAAGCTGCTGTAACAACTGCATTTGTACCTGTAATAAGCGCACCAGTCTTTTCATAATAGTAATTATATGAACCTGGATCACCCATAGCAACACCAACGCCATCGCTGAAATCAACAGGTGTTATACCGTCTCCACCAAGGACTGTGTTATATGCGCCATCATTATCACCAGCAGGAAGTTCATAGACAACAACTGCATCTGATACATGATTTCCTAAAACTGAAATACGCATTGCATTAGCTGGATTGACGGCAATACTTGCTGCTGATACGACAGGAGCACCTTCAACAACACTTGATGTTCTCACAAATGAGACATCGGATGTCCATGATGCAGAAGTACCTAATAGGGAAACATTCGTCCATTCAATTGCATTTGCATTGTTGGATCTAAATAATAGGTCAATTCTTAAAACTGATGCTGTTCCATCATCTGTGACTCCCAGAGTTCCTAAAGTACTAAAATTGGAATGACCTGTTGTTGATGTCACATGATTAAATGCAAATCCACCTGGGTATTCTGCTGTTATGTAAGCATCAATCATTTCTGTTGTCAATGTAGTGACCCACGTTGCTCCATCTAGTGAAACTTCAATACCATTATCGGTTACAATGTCAGATTCAAATGGTTGAACCTCAGAAACGTTTGTAATCGTAAACCACGCAAATGTCGTCGTACCAAATGCAAGCACTGATAAGAGGACCGCTACTACTGATAAAACTAATTTTCTAGCAATACTACTCATGATTTTTTCTCCTTTTTTTTTATTCTATCTATACTAACTGCTGCTTTTCGCAGCTTTAAATTTAAGCTGAATCTTAATTCTGTCATTTAAGATGGAATCAAATGCGTCTGCGTCCCATCCTTCTATCCAAACATTAATAATGATTTTTCCTCGATAAAGTGTTTTTCCACTTTCACTGAGACTATCACTGGGTTGAAGTGTTGCAACCATTGAATCATCATTTTCAGCAAGATATGGATTATTATAATCAAATGTTGATAACCTGTAACTCACTTCCTGCATTTGAACTGGTAGTGCAATTGGGGTTTGTGTACTTGCTAAGAAGTAACTGAATGCCCCGTAACTAACACCATATCCTCTTTGCTCATTTTCTGAAGGATCATAAACAAATGTCGTTAATTCTTCTTCTGATCTAAGATCAAGCAAATTAGCCGTATCCTTGATTTCTTGAAATGACATTCTAACTGCTTGACTAGCGTAATAGATATGTTCTTCATCTTTTTCGATTATGTCGTCAAGTGTAGGACCATTGCTAAATGTGTAGTTTGATTCCCAAGTTACACCTTGTGAGACGACATACGTCCCACTCATTGTTGTATCAAACTGTACAAATTGATTGACATTTTCTACTAAATAGATGTTATGCTCTGGCCTATCTGTCTGTAACCAGAGTTCAAATGAAACATAATGGTAATTAGGAATGACAGTCTCTCCTTCATTTAGACCTCCTCTGGAAAAATGAATACCGTCTACTGAGGTTATGTCTGTTAATGAAACATCTCTGATGAGATTCTCTATGGCAATTGATGGAAGTTCTCGAGAATATGTGATGCCATCAATTGAGATGAGTAATTCGTTTCCGCTTGTTGCTGTCAGAGACATACCATCTAAAGAGTTGATTGAAGCCATGCTAATCCATGCATAGGTTACTGTTCCAAAGATCATCACGATCAGGCTTAAGGAAATAAGAGATATATAGAGGCGTTTTAGGTTCGTAATCATTTTCTTATACGGATTCATCTTCAATAGCAAATACCATCTGTAATTTAACCATTCCACCGATGATAGCATCTGTCGTATCCGGATCATGTCCCTCTAACCAAATAATGACACTGTACTTCTTAAATTCGTTGGGTTCGAAATTGGAGATTTTCTTTCTTGTTACTATATTTGCTGATAGAAAGTACTTCGTTTCAGCTAATGTAGCTGGGTAAGTTGGGAAATTACCAAATTCATCTGCTTTATCAGGTTTTTGAAAAATAGTTTGAACACCATCTTCAATAACTAAAACCCTAATCGATTCATCCAAATTGTTTTGGATATCGGTTATTTTGATGCTGTAGATGACATCGACTGTTTCATTTCCCTCATTCTTAATATAGAACGTGTAAGCGATGTAGTCATATTCAGGATCAATGAAATTACCATTCGTTTGACTCACGTCAGCAATTTTGATCCATGAATAGGTAATATCTCTAGCCTCGGAGATTGGTTGTGTCATCAGTTGTGGCTGTTTCATTGTGAATTCAACATCGTTAGATAAGACGATACCGCGTTGATAGGCACTATAATCAACAGACATGACGAAGTTACCTGAATTCTGTCCGTAATAGCTAACTATTGCGAATAAAATTGTTAGAAATCCTGATAAGTAAAATCCTAGTGATAAAAGTCTTTTTTTTCTCATCATTCTTTTTGGAGTAAGCATTTTAAACATTGTCATGTGCCGACACCTCCTTTCTCTATACTAAAATTATAGTGTATAAATTTCTCTATTTTATTACCTAACTATTAAGTTTTTATTAAATTTCATGATTCAAAAAGAGCATAAAAAAAATATCCCTTAAGGGATACTTCTTATTGAGAAATTAAGTAAATAATTTTTATTTTTTTAAATGACTTTCATCAACTTTAACACTTTTTTATACAACTCAACGCCTTGATTAAGTACGATTTCATCAAAATTGAAGTAGCAGCTATGCAGTGGGTGGATAAAATTCTTCTTTTCGTTTTTTGTGCCAATCATAACAAATAATCCAGGAACCTTCTGTTGATAAAAGGAAAAGTCTTCAGCAAACATCATCGGTTTAAGTAGTTGATATTCATTGACATCAAGATTGGACTTAAGTAGATCAAAGAGTTGATGATCATTAATCACAGGTGGATAATAATCTATGATATCGTTATTGATCCTAACATTGAATGCTATTTCGATGCTTTTGTCAATGGCTCTCATTCGTTTTTTCAATGTTTCGTAGGTTTCTTTGTTAAAGCTTCTGATCGTACCAGATAACTTGACTTCGCCAGCAATAATGTTTCTTGCTTCACCACCATGGAGTGTCCCTATCGTAATAATGGCAGATTCAAGAGGATCTATATTTCTACTGATAATTGTGTGATATTGGGTAACAAGATGTGAAGAAGCAAGGATTGCATCTATGGCTAAGTGTGGTTGTGCAGCATGTGCAGACTTGCCTTTTAGAATCAAATTGAATTCCCCGTTTTGTGCTAGCATCGGTCCATCAACCAATCCATATAAACCTTCTTCTAGACCAGGATAAAGATGAATGCCAAAAATAGTCTTAATATTATATTTTTCAAAGATGCCTTCTTCAATGACGATTTTTGCTCCTCCAGGCCCTTCTTCTGCAGGCTGAAAGATAAATACTACGGTTTTTTGAAGATTTTCAAGTTGAGCAACATATTCAGCAAATCCTAAAAGAATAGCCATATGTCCATCATGCCCACATGCGTGCATTCTATTTGGATGCTTGGACATGAAATCCACGTTTGTTTTTTCATCTACAGTCAGTGCATCCATATCTGATCGAAAAGCAATCGCTTCATCTGATATACCTTTCTTATAAGCAACTATACCGGTTTTTGCAACATCTTCTGTAACATAACCCATAACAGCAAGTTCTTTTTTTATGTATGCACTCGTTAAATAAAGATCAAAGGCAATTTCTGGTATCTGATGTAAATCTCTGCGATACTTCCTAAGCTCGTTGCTATCCATTAGCTCTCCTTAAAATCCGCTATATTTTTTCATGCATTAATAATTTCATTTTAAGATCGATGTGCTCAGGCCCAGAGTAACCTCGCATACTTCCATCTTTACCAATCACTCGGTGACAAGGTACGATGATACCTATAGGATTTCTTTTGCAGGCTTGTCCAACAGCGCGAATTGCCCTAGGTCTACCTATTTGATTAGCAATTTCCTGATATGTTTTTGTTTGCCCATAAGGTATTGTAAGAAGCGCATTCCAAACTTCTATTTGGAAATCTGTTCCTCTTTGATATTTGATAGGCAAATTAAAATCAGTAAGCTCGTGATTAAAATATTGATTCAACTGTATGGTGATTCGATCAATCAATGGATCTTGATCAGTTTGAATATTTAAATCATCAATCATCATATCAGTGATCTTTCCTTGATCAATCATAAAGTAGATCTTCCCAAGTGGGCTTAAATATTTACCAACCATACAATTAACTCCTTATGTAAAATAGTGATTATCAAAAAAGAACGTAAAAAATACGCAATAACTCATATATTCAAACAGTTTAGATGCGAATTCTATTTCTACTTGAGTTCTCGTGAAAAATACTATCAATCAAAATTACAATACTTAGCAAAAAGTGCGTTTTGGATTCATCAAATATGGATATTTCATACGAATCACCCCATGAGATCCATTTCTTGGTCACACTTGCGACTTCAGAATCGTTTTCCATGAGTGTAAAGTTATGTCCGAAATAATCACCATCAATCGTCATATTGCCTAAATCACTTTCAATATTAACTTTGGGTCTTAAAAATGAGAATTTTCTTTTTACAACTGCAATTTGTTTTTCTTCTTGATCATAAAGATAGTAGGTTGGCATAAAACTAAATACTTTTCTTCTAAAATGATATAGGATGTTTCCTGTTGACGTCTCAATGAATTTCATTTGACGTGAAATCGAAAACACTTTGCCTTCACAGTGAAAAACAACATTTTGTTCTTCATCAAATACCTTGTATCGATCTCTAAACGAAAAAACCTTTTGTTTCATGTAAAAATGTTTCATGTTACCCTCTTTCCAATCATATTTTTCTTTATGTATACATTATACATAGAATTAAGCGAGTTTAATCAATTACTCTGTCAAAATAATTTTAAAATTTAATGTCTGCATGCTGATCTAGAAGATAATATTTTAATCTTCGTTCAAGCTTTTTTAACTCTTGACTCAATTCTTTGGGAAGTTTCGAACCAATCGTGTGATAGTATTCCTTAGTTGATTCCACTTCGTGAAGCCAGCCTTCTATATCTATTTTCAGCAAGTCATGCATAGCTTTTGAACTAATACTTAATCCTGTCAAATCAATAGAATCATTGGATGGAATATAACCAATTGGCGTTAAATCTGCCTGAATGGATCCATCACATCTTTCAAATACCCATTTGAGTACTCTTGAATTATCTCCAAAACCTGGCCATATGAAGTTTCCTTCCTGATCTTTTTTAAACCAATTCACGTTAAAAATCTTTGGTAAAAGTGCATAATTAGATTTTTTACCCATATCGAGCCAATGTTTTAAATAGTCTCCGACATGATATCCAATAAACGGAAGCATAGCAAATGGATCTCTGCGAACCTTTCCAATTTGATTGGATAATGTTGCAGCAGTCATTTCAGAACCCATCATCGATCCCATCATAACACCATGTTTCCATCCAAGACTTTCATAAACCAAGGGAATAGTTGATGGTCTTCTGCCACCAACAAGGATTGCAGAAACTAAGACTCCTTCAGGATTATCCCATTCTTCCGCTAGGACGGGACATTGTTTTGATGAGACGGTAAATCTTGAATTAGGGTGTGCTGCAGGTGTGGCAGAATCTTTTGTCCAATCCTGTTTTTTCCAGTCTATTAGGTGATCAGGCACATCACCATCAATACCCTCCCACCAGACATCATTGTCATCAGTGATTGCAACATTGGTAAATATGGTGTTTCTTTCAATGGCTTTCATCGCATTGTAATTCGACTTATAAGATGTGCCCTTGGCAACCCCAAAGAAACCAGATTCAGGATTGATAGCATAGAGTCTGCCATCTTCTTTCATCCACATCCACGCGATATCGTCGCCAACAGTCTCCACTTTCCAACCTGGAATTGTGGGAATCAGCATGGATAAATTCGTTTTCCCACAAGCACTTGGGAATGCTCCTAAAATATATTTCACTTTGCCTTCAGGATTTGTAATCTTCAAGATTAGCATATGTTCTGCCATCCACATCTCATCTTTTGCTATAGCAGATGCAATTCTTAGCGCTAAACATTTTTTGCCTAAGAGTGCATTTCCGCCATAACCTGATCCATATGACCATATCAGTCTTTCCTCAGGAAAATGTGCAATATATTTTTGATCAACCGGTGTTGATGGCCATTCGATATCTTTCTCATTTTCATCAAGAGGATAGCCAACTGAATGAAGACAAGGAATAAAAGCATCCATCTCTTCAAGTTTTTTTAACACGTCGTTACCAAAGCGAGTCATCATTCTCATATTGACAACTACATAAAGACTATCAGTAAGTTGGATGCCAATTTTAGATAAGGGTGAACCCATGGGGCCCATCATAAATGGGATGACATACATTGTTCTTCCCTTCATGGAGCCACGATAGAGCTCAGTCATTGTTGTTTTTAGAACTGAGGGATCACGCCAATTATTTGTCGGACCAGCATCTTCTTCTAAAAGAGATGCAATAAATGTTCGATTTTCAACACGAGCAACGTCTGAGGGATCACTAAAAAAAGCATAGGATTCTGGTCTTTTTGTTTCGTTGAGTTTAAGGGTTTTCTTAGAATCAACAAGTTCCTTAAAAAATTGTTTATTTTCTTCTTCACTACCGTTACACCAATAAATTCGATTGGGTTGACAGAGATCTGCCATCTCTTTTACCCAACCTTTTAATTCCTGAAATGTCTTCATTTGATACTCCTCATCTTATTATCTTCGAATCACTGAATATATTCATTTTAACTATTTGGATTCATAAACAGCAGCAAAAGCATGTATCTTCATGGTGTTCAATACTGCGATATCTACATCCTTATCGTGAATTAAAAGAGGGATTTCGGTACAGCCTAAGATAACGCCTTCTGCCCCACGTTGTTTCATATCATGAATAATCTCTATAAATTTATTTTTACTTTCATTAGAATAATTACCTAATATCAATTCTTGATAAATGGTCTGATGAATAAGCTTCTGTTCTTCTTTAGTTGGAAGTATAACTTCGATATCATGAATTTCCATCATCTTAGGATACATTGAACTTTCCATCGTAAATTTAGTGCCTAGCAAACCAACTTTGGATAATCCGAGTTTGATGATTTCGTTTCTTGTGGCTTCAACAATATGCACAATCTTTAATCCAACTTGTTTTTCAACATCAGCAGCAACAATATGCATTGTATTTGCACAAATGACTAAAAAATCAGCACCATATGCTTTTAGTTTCTTTCCATGTTCAACCAACTGTTTTGTGATTTCATCCCATCGATTTTGATGAAGTAGGAGTTCAAGTTCATGATAATCAAATGAATATAATATGCATTTTGCAGAATGAGATTCTCCAAATAGATCTTTTGTATATAAATTGATAAGTCTATAATATTCTAGTGTTGATTCCCAACTCATACCGCCAAGTAAACCAATGGTTTTCACTATAATATCTCCTAATCTGTACATGTTTAATATCTACATAATTATTTTGACTCATAAAAAAATAATGATTGTAGAAAACGATTGAAAAAGTACCGGATTTCAATACACATTTATATTATAATATAAAACCCGTGATTTGTATGCATTTCATCTTGAGTTGCTTGATTCTAATGAAAAGCAGGAAAATTGGATAACTCATCTACTCAATTGATACTTCCTATAGTTTATTTTTACTTTTCAATTTAATTCTCATTTGTTTTTCTTTGTTAGGCATATCATCTCTTAATAGAAAAGGAGCCCACGTTCTTTGGATTTGAGATACGTGACTTTCCCAAAATTTTAATCTCGTATAAAACCACGAAACTTCACGGTCTGTGAGGATATTTTGCTCAATTTCGGGATGTTTTCTAACAAATGCTGTCAATCCATAAATCACAAGACCCATAGCATGTGTTTCCACATGGACTGTCCCAACTACATGTCCTATAGCACGTGCTGCAGCACATGCAGCCAAATCATCTTCAACCAGTGAAGCTGCTTGATGTGCATCCAGTGCTGCTTTTTTTGCAATAGGCATCTTAATTTCACCCAAGGACCAAGCCTTTGCCTTCTCGAGGGCTTCTCTTGGACGTGTGTCATCTAGGTGATTTTCTTCGAACAAGGATAATAATCGATCTGCACAATCGATTGCCCATAGCACTAATGTCCGATGCTTTTGTTCTTCAATTAATGCCCTTAAGGGCTGTAGAACTTCGCTTTCCCTATTGAATAATAACTTTCTCATGAAATGCATCCTTTTTTAGCTTCATCTATTTATCCGCCCTTCATATCAATGGTTTTCGTTTTTCCTTTTAATACTTCCATAGATAATGTAACTGACTGACCGATAGCTTCCTCGATATCATCTTCTTGAACATCAAAAGCATCTTCAATTAATTTTTTATCAATATATGCATATCTTGTCATGATTTGAACGAGCCCCAACAAATCTAAGCCTGATTCTATTCCTTTAGATTGATATTCTTTGACCTTCAATTTTATCACATATCGATATAGAAAAGTAGGAATAGTCACGATTTTCTTATGGGGCTTACCCATATAACGATGGAATATGGTCAGCATTTGTTTCCAAGAAAGATTATAATAACCTACTGGATAGTTTTTTTTCCCCACTCCTTTTTCAAGTGCACCTGCAATACACTGTGCAGCTTGTTTGACAGTAATCATGGTTGTTCCGCCTTTGGGGTACATCGTGAAATGTTTCATAGATTTAATTTGTTCAACTAAAAATGTCCAAACTGGCTTTCTACCTGGCTGTGCTCCAAAAATATAGGGTAATTCAAGAACAGATACATCCATCGTTTCATCTGAAAATGATAAAGCTAGATTTGCTTGATCAATTCTACTTCTGATGTATGGATGATTATCATATAGCTTCAAATCTTCCCATTTGCGGGCAAAATAAGAAAAATAAGACCCCAGCACAACAACATGCCTAATACCAACTTTCTTAGCTACCTTAAGTATTCTTTCCAAAGGTTTAATGTTGTATTTAGCATAAAACTGATAGATAGGAGATGTTCCTTCTATGCGTTCATCGACGCCAGCTGCAAAAACAAATCCTTCGCAATCATTCATTAATTGCTCGATTTCAATATCACTCATTTCAAGATAATTTCCAAAAGATAATTTCATTTCTTTAGGTAGGAGTTCACCTTCAGGAACTAAAGGTAATGCTAATGAAAAAACTTGATGCCCTCGTTTGATTAATTCTCGAGAAGCTTCAGATCCTAATAAACCTGTACCCCAACAATAAATACATTCATATGAGAAATCCCTTCTATAAGATGTCGTTATGCTCTGATCATTTTTTAACCATTATGTACTTGAGTTATGAACTACACACTAAGGGTTCTAGTGTGAATGACATATTCACTAATACTACTTTAAGGAAAGCAACACAACACTTTCTACATGTGTCGAGTGGTGCCAAGTGTTATACAAAAGTGCCTCGACTTCTCCGAAGTAACATATTTTTGTTAGATTTCATGTTTTTATAATGATCTATGAATATCAATACAACAAAAAAATAAATGAAAAAATACTATCATGTATGATAATTGGAAGCTTACTTCTTTTTTGATTATTACATCAGTTACTGCCAGTTTGCTTTTAGAACTTTTTCGACAAAGATTTTTGCAATCTCAGGATCAAATTGTGAACCCGAGTACTTAATAATCTCTGATATTGCATATTCTTGTGTTAATTTGCTACGGTATGGTCTATCAGCTGTCATTGCTTCATAAGCATCAACAACACAAATGATTCTAGAAAATAATGGAATATCATTACCTTTTAATCCACTTGGATACCCTTTGCCATCCCAACGT
>JBDREH010000007.1:0-6215 GCA_043819945.1 Bacillota bacterium | reverse complement strand
GTTGATTATGTTTACTCGGTCAACCAAACTTGATACTTGTGCAAATGGTACTGGCGCAAGTCCAGCAGCAGTATACTCAGGAAGAAGGATTTCTTCACTCGATACTTGAATCACACGATTTTCTTTTAATTGTTTTCCTCGCAACTCAAATTTGTCTTTATCAATTTCTTGACGATTGCTGATAACGATTGGTTTGATATCTGCATTACTAAATACCGACATTTTTTTATCAATCATTGTTCTCTCTTCTTGGAGTTGATTGATTTCACTGTCTAGTGTTTCTAGTTTTTCTAAATCCGTTTCATTGTCAACAATACCTCTGATTTCAGTAAGTCTGTTTTCAATTTCCTTTTTTCTTAATTCAAAGTTCATGATTGTTTTCCTCTCTTAAATTTTAGTTTTTATTTTGATTCTTTTTTTGTAAATATTACTTCTATGAACTTGCTCTTCTACATCCATAGCCTTTAGCTCTAAATCCATAGTTTCTAAAGAACGAGCGTATATACTAGTTGAATCATATGCCGGAGTATCCACTACCGATACATCATACAACCTAGATATTTTAGTGATAATTCTCTTTGGTATTTTTCCTTCACGATTCCATGTTTGTTCATCGACCGTAAAAGCAAAGCTCATTTTATCTAAGAGGCCACTTTTAACCATCTTATAGATATCCTGGTTTGAATTGGTATCTAATAGTTCAGCTCGCACTTTTAACCCGATATTATCTACAGATAGAGATAATGATTTGTTTTTCGTTCTTGCGATGATTAAAAAGGAATCCATGTGATTATACTTCATCGGGACATCCTTCATTAAGGTATCTTGAAGCGCATTCCGATCGATTTCTTCTATAAAGCCATATGCTTCATCTCCAATGACGGTTTCTTGATTAAAAACAATAGCATAACCTTCTAGGGTCATCTTACCTTCGGTTTCTTCAAATTTAACGTCAGCTAGCCTAGTCTCTTTGATCATTAGTTCTTACCTCCACTTTCGCTTTGATGAATTTGTCATGCGTATACTCTAGTTCTGAATCCTTATAAGAAAACTGTGTTAACTTGTTCTCTTTACAAAACTCATCGATGATCTTTGTTTTTTCTTTCTGTGTTTCTAGGATGACTCTCAGTGCATCTTTAGAAATCGTTCCATTAACTGTTACTTTCATTTGGTTTTGTCTCCTCTCCTACTTGATAAATATTGGCCTTATCTGCATCCACAAAGTTGAGAGATTGCAGTCTCTTATTTCCCCCTTCAATAGGTTCTAGTCCGAGTAATGCTCTGGATTCATTTAAGGTCATGATCCCTAGGCTCATCAATTTTTCGATGGCACTCACTTTTGTATTCCAACTTGCATACTGCAATCGCTCACTATAGAAAATAATTTCCTCACCACGAGATAGTTCGTTTTCGGTAAGTAATCCCAAAGAAAAAGCCTCTGATAGCTGAATCGCTAGAGGCTCAATCGTTGATTCATAAAAAGAGTTAAAATCCTCTTCAGAATATTTGTTCGCAAATACCGGTGCAGATACTCCAAAATAATCTAGTATTTTAGATTGTAAGAACTCAAGTGTTTCTTTATCAATCAACTTTGGATCTACTCTTAAAGGTACATATTCCGATTTTAGATCTATAGGAATAATAGAACTACCCTTTGTCGATATGGAATCATTTAGTGCGATATCGAATAGTTCTCGTTGTTTCTTTTTATCAACTTCAGAAAGCATACCATTCATCTTGATGATCCCTTTGATTTGCATCGATGATTTGACAGCATTCTCTATGCCTTGAAGCACATTCTCGTTAATAGAGATTGTTTTTAAGATTGCTTCATGATCACCGCTTGATCCAGTTCCTCCAAAGATATCATTCGAACCGAAGTATTTTCTTAAGTGAATTACATTCTCATAAGGCAATGTGAATTGTCTACCATCATCGAAATAGAACTTGATGTAAAACGAATCCTGATTATCAACTAATGCTTCAACGAGAATTGGTCTAAGTGGATAAAGTGCTTTGATGCCTCCGGTATTTGAATCAAACATTGGATAAACAAACACATTATCATTCAGCAATAACAATGTAATAATCTTATACACGAAATTATATGGCGTCATGAGTGGGTTAGGATGATGTCGTAAAAGAAAAGACAGTTTACCACTTTTTTCGGTAACCGTCTTATCTGATTCGGTTTTGATGTATCTCGGTTTGAGTTTCGCACATTGGCTGGCCACTCGATCAATGCATATCTTCACCACATCGCTTTTGGAGATATTAGTGCCAAAAGGTGTGAAGTAGTTATTGGTCCCGCTTAATAGTTGGAAGATGTCTGTTGAACCTTCCTTTTTCTTTCTTGAAAAAACGCCCAAGCTATCACCTCTATCTATTCATATTTTCAAAATCTATTTTGTATCGATTAAGGACTGCATAAGCAATTATTAATGCAACTGTCCCATCGATGCGTTTGTACTTTGAGTTAAGTTTGGAAGGTTGGATATTGCCGTTTAGGTCAACCTTTGCTTGAGTATTTGAAAGACACCATTTCAGAATTGGATTGTTATCATATACTAGCATATTGTTTTTTAGATCTGCTTCCATCTGTTTCATTGGCTCTGATAATGAGAACACACCTTGACGAACTTTCTCCATATTGAAACCTAGATCTTCCATTTCCTTAATCCAGTACTGTGAGTTCCATGGATCGAATCCAACCCACAAAGGTCTGATTTGATATTCCTGGATAACCTTCATGAACCATTGCGTCACTAGACTAAAGTCATTCTGGTTTCCATCTGTTAATGTGATGAATCCTCTCTTAACCCAGATATCATAAGGTACATTATCTTCATCCATTCTTTTCTTCAGAACTTCACTAGGCATAAAGAAATGAGGTATAACATACTTTCGATTGTCATCCTTCTTCTGAATCAATAGGACTGCTGCTGTAAGATCTGTTGTTGATGACAAGTCTACTCCTCCAATAGCATAGCTATTCTTTAGATAGTTGATATCGTATTTCAACTCATTATTAAGATCCTCGAATGATAACCATGCCCCCTGATCTACTTGTTTGATATTAAAGTCTTTACAAAGCATTGTCACTCTTGTTGAGTGATCGTTTTTTGATTTGTTCATAACATCATCTAAGTAGGATTTGAGTTTAACAATACCAATACTCGGATTTGATTTTTGCCACGTATTTGAATCATCATAGACTTCTTGTGTTGAGTCTTGAGTATATAACCACGGAAGCACACGTTCGTCTTGAATTTCACCTTTGAGCATCTTCCTGCAATACTCTAGCTTGTTGTCTAGAAAACCACCGACTGTCGTTCCTTCGGTAGTGATTATAAAAATGAGTGGTTCTTTCTTTGTCGATTGACTTTGCTTGATAGCATCATAGATTTTAGAATCAGTCATTTCATGGACTTCGTCAATACAACCAACTTCGATATTATAACCATCTTTATTTCTGCTTTGAGCTGATAGTTTCTTGATTTTATTCTTTGTTTTCGGTGAATAGATAAAGAATATATTCTTTTTACTACGCTTCTCGTTCGAAAGAGCTGGAGAATGTTCACGCATATTATTGATTTCTTCAAATAGAATGTTTGCTTGCTCACTAGTATTTGATGCACAAACAATGTCGACTCCACCTCTTGAAAGAAAGAATTCAGCCAGATCTATTCCAGCGACAAAGGTTGTCTTACCATTCTTTCGAGCAATCAACAATATAACCTCATTGAATCGTCTTAATCCTGTTTCTTTCATTTTAAATCCATATGCTGTTTGGATGACTGCTTTTTCCCATAGTTCCAAGATGAAAGGCATCCCATTAAATGGTGACTTCGTATGCTTACAGAAAGTCTCTATAAAACTAATCCTTAGATTCCCTGGCTTCTCATCAAATATGTATCTTGGGTTATCAAGATCTTTGACTAAAACATCAAGTTGCTTTTTGAGTTCATCACCTACAAGAATATTCCCTGTTTCTATTTCTTGATAATATTCAACTAGACAATTCATTCAGTTGCTCTTTTAAGAAACTCATCGAACGCATCATCGCCATCGATAACGTTCTTGCCCATAATCGAATTCAGAGTTTTGATGACAGTCCCATAGGAGTTGATTAGTTTTGTATAGTATTTCGCAGCTTCAGTTTGACGTTGCGCTCCCTTGCTAGAAACTTGAACTGATCCATACTTTCGAATCTGTTCCTGCAAGATTTTGAGCTCAACCTTCATGAATGCTGCTTGTTCGATAAGGTTATCCACCAGCTGAGTCTTTGTTTCATCAACGGATGAAAAAAGCGACCGAAGTCGCTCGTACTCAACGTTAACATCTTTTATTTTCGACACAAGTTGCCTCCTAATATGAAAAAAATCTGAACTGCGAAATTCAGAATTTCAAAAATATCGTCTTCCATTTTTTAATTGCCCACCTGTACGGTACCCTCTCGAACTTCATTTACTCTTGGTGGGGGGGATTAGAATAGTTGACGAGTAGCTCATTAGTTTTATTGATTAACTGATCAATCAAATCTATTGTTTCTCTTCTATAATTGTTTGCATTCTGAGCCATCGGATTGTTTACCGATTCTTTCAATTTATTTATCTCATCAATTATTGAGTCAATACTTTCAACAAAACTCTTTATTAATTCTTTAACATTTATATCCTTAATGATAATTAAATAGCTATTTAACTTGTTTTTAATTTCTCTTAGTTCGTCAAGTGAAATGTTTTGAACTTCGTTTTTCAAAGGAACAATAGGAATGAAATTACCCATCATACGATTTTTTAGATGTTTCATATATAATTTTTCTTTTAGTTTTTCGAGTGATAACAGACCAGAATGAATTAATTTTATCGATTCGTTTATTTCCTTGTCTTGTAATGAGTCCGCCTGCTCTATATCTATATCTAAATTGTATTGATTGATTATCTGTTTAGATTTATCTAATTTAAAGTTTAAATTGATATTGATTGTTATTGTAAATGTTAATGTTAATGCAAACGATAAATCTTTTGCTAATTTTATTATTATATTATTTTCAAATATCCAGTTCATAGTAATAAAAAATAGCGTAACAATTATTAAAAATACCAATATTTTTTTATTATTTTTAAAAAGAAATTTTTTCAAAAATATCACCTCTTGGATACATTATATCAATCAACCAAGAAAATTACCATCTTCATCAAACAATACTTCTTTCTTTTTAAATCTTCCATGTTCTGCATTGTGACACTTCTTACACAAGAACTCTAAATTATTTTGATTCAAACTGATAGATGTATCCATTACATTTTGAACTGTAAGTCTTGTTTTATGATGAACATCTTCTCCTAATGCTGCACATCGTTCACACTTTCCATTAGCTTCTCTTATCTTTATTTCCCTTGCTACTTGCCAAGAAATTGACTTATAGAATCGGTGCAGTTCTTTAGGCTTTCTCATATAGCTTTCTCAATTCGGTAATTTTATCATCTACATGTTCCCAACGAACATTCAAATCTTCTCTACCAAAGTGTCCATAAGTTGCTAATTCTTGGAACTTGACGTTATCTAGTTCAAGTTCTTTTTTAATATGTTGTGGTCTGAAATTAAATACCTGGTTAACAAGCTCTTGAATTTTGCCATCGCCTGTTACTCCTGTGTTGAATGTATTCACATATACACTTACTGGCTTTGCTATACCAATTGCATAACCTAGCTGTATCTCGCAGTGTGAGGCTAAACCTGCCCCTACAACGGCTTTTGCTACGAATCTGGCATAATAAGCCGCACTGCGATCAACCTTGCTTACATCCTTGCCAGAAAAGGCTCCACCGCCATGTTTTGCATATCCACCATAAGTGTCAACAATAATCTTTCTACCAGTTAGCCCTGAATCTGCATAAGGTCCACCTACGACAAACTCACCTGTTGGATTAATTAAAATCTCGGCTTCTTTGATCGTATGATCATCAAATACTTTTGTTAAGACTTCATTGATAATGATATCTTCATATAATTCTCTTCTAATCCAGGATTTTGTTTGTGCTGAAACAACAATTGTTTGAACTTTTTTAGGTCTTCCATTTTCGTATATAACTGACACCTGACATTTGCCATCTGGACCAAAGATATGTGAATATTGTTCTTTGCGAATTTTATCCATTTCTTTGGATATCTGATTAGCTAGCATAATTGGTAGTGGCATGAACTCTTGT
>JBDREH010000006.1:0-70089 GCA_043819945.1 Bacillota bacterium | reverse complement strand
TAAATGTCTCTCAGTATTTAGAATATGTCTTAAACAACATTCAAAAGAAAGACATCCAAGATCTGTTACCTTATTCGCCTTCAATCATCAACGCACTTAAAAACACTTAAAAATCCGCCATTTTCCACCACCGATGGATTTAAACCCAAAAGCAAAAACACAACTTACAGCAATTCTGTAGGTGGTGTTCTACTTATACAGTGTTAATATTTGACCTTTACCGATTATAGAAATAAACTCCGTATTAAATTCATGGCGGAAGAGATGGGATTCGAACCCATGCACCCTTGCGGATGACTGCATTTCGAGTGCAGCTCGTTATGACCACTTCGATACTCTTCCGTCATTGTTATTATAAGTTATATTCTGAAAAAGTCATTCACCAATTCAACAACTTCATCTCTTGTTCTAGCTTGAGATAATTTTTTTCTAAGCGTGCTCGCACGTTCGATACCCTTTAAGTACCAAGGGCCGTGGCTTCTCATTTCAAGTACTCCTATATGTTCACCCTTGAGTTCACACAAGGCATCCAAATGATGGATAATCATATCTTTTATCTCTTGATGCGTGGGTCTATCCAGTATTGTTCCATCCTTAAGATATGCATTAATTTCTCTAAATATCCATGGATTACCTAATGCTGCCCTGCCAATCATTATAGCATCACATCCAGTATACTCAAGCATTCTTTTTGCACTGGGTCCATCGATTACATCGCCATTACCAATAACTGGAATACTTACATTTTCTTTAACTGCCTTGATGACATCTAGATCAGCAGTACCATTATAGCCTTGAGCTCGTGTTCTTGCGTGAACGGTTATCGCACTGGCACCTGCCGCTTCAATTCTTTTAGCAACTAAGACTGCATTAACCGTATTTGAATCCCAACCACTCCTAATCTTTACGGTAACAGGTTTTTTTACTTTTTTTACAATAGCATAAATAATCTCATAAGTTAAATCAGGATCTTTCATGAGTGAAGCACCAGCTTGAGCTCTAATTGCGACCTTAGGTACGGGGCATCCCATATTGATATCAATGATATCCGCATTACTATGCTGATCAATATAAACGGCAGCATCAACCATCGACCCTAGGTCAGAACCAAAAATCTGTTGTGCCATCGGTTTTTCTGCATCAGTCATATAGAGTAGTTTCTTCGTCTTTTCATTGTTATGAAGCAATCCTTTATCAGAAACCATTTCAGCAAAAACTAATCCAGCACCGAATTTTCTTGATAAAATACGAAAAGGGCTATTGGACACGCCTGCCATTGGTGCTAAGATGATTTTGTTTTCAATCACTAAATCTTTGATTTTAAATGACATTGAATTCACCCGACTCATTGTATCATACGTTTGAAAAACATGCAATTATGCTACAATATGAATGAAAAGGAAATGATTGATATGAAAGACTATGCCTTAATCGCTCAAGCGTATGATCAAACAGTTAGAATTTACGTTGCTTCATCAACAAATCTTGTTGAAAAAGCTAGAAGGTTACACGACTTATGGCCTACTGCCGCTGCTGCTTTAGGCCGTCTTTTAACTGTATCTGCAATGATGGGGTTAATGTATAAGGGAAATGAACGCATCACTATCAGAATCAAGGGCGATGGACCTTTAGGTTCAATGCTTGTTGAAGCCAATACAAAAGGAGAAGTTAGAGGTGAGCTCAAGAATCCTCATGTTTATCTTCAGCACGATAACGGACCTAAAAAAAATAAGCTTAATGTTGGGGCTGCTGTGGGCAAAGGTTTCTTGCATGTTACCAAAGATTTAGGGATGAAGAAATATTTCACATCATCATCTGAACTTCAAACAGGAGAGATTGGTGAGGATTTTACCTACTACTTCGCGTTATCTGAACAAACACCATCATCTGTTGGTGTTGGAGTTTTAGTTAATGTTGATTATACAGTTTTAGCAAGCGGTGGTTATCTTTTGCAGCTCATGCCAAATGCATCTGAAGAAGCGATAACTTATTTAGAAACATTAATTCCTACACTTCCTCCAATGTCAACACTCATTAAAGAAGATAAAACACCAGAAGAAATCTTGACGCTACTATCAAATGGAACGGAAGAAATTCTAAAAAGAAAATCTATAAGTTATGCTTGTCATTGCTCTAAGGATGGATTTAGCAAATCACTATCTGCATTAGATGAAGAAACAATGGATATTTTGATCAAAGAAGATGGAGAAGCTGAAATCGAATGTCATTTCTGCCACAATAAGTATTTGTTTTCAAAAGATGAATTGCAGGATATTAAAAGGAAAAGAATAGAAAAATAATGGGATGCCGACTGACATCCCATTTTATTATGCTTCTTGATTTTCGCTTAATATTCTTTCTGTTAATTCAGCAGTGATTTGACTATACAATTTAGTGTCAATCTTATATTTAAAGCGGTAAATTAGATACGATGTGAGAATTAGAAGCAATGGCACAATGATCATCGAGGTTCTTAAACCCAAAAGCATTTCATCTGTTACATTGGATGCAATCAATGCTCTAACGTCTTCGTTACTCATCAATGGATCTAGATTTTTAGCTTCTGTTACAGGTTGAATGACGTTCGCATTCAATCCAGAAACAGCAAGTGTAACCGTAACAACAAATGTTTGAACAGAGGTTGCTAATTTAGTAACAAATGGATTGATGGCGAAAACAACGCTTTCGTTTCTCGTTCCAAGTTTCCATTGCCCATATTCAATCGTATCAGCAAGCATGACCAGTACCAATACTTGGATGAATCCTTCACCGCTAAATAGAACAAGTCCAGCTAAACCGATAAATAGCATGTTCATCGGTAGGATATAACCGACGCTCATGAATATTGCGTAGCCTGTTGCAATCATGCAGATTGCCATCGTAAAAATCTTTCTACGTGACATCTTTTTAGCGATTATAGGAAAGAGTGCTAGTGCTGTCAGTTGTGAAACTGCGAGAATTGCTGAAAACATCGTAAATTCAAACCCACCATATTTATTAAAATCATAATTGAAAAAATAAAGGCCAAGAGACGTTGTTATAAAATAACCGGTGTTAAATAAGAAGATTGCTATAATGATGACGACCAATTGATCGTTTTTGAAAATGATTTTCAGCATATCCTTGAATTTAGTTTTTTCCTGTTTCACAGTGGTAATGACGTTCTTTTGTTCCTTTACTCCAATAAAAAGGGCAATTTGTGAAATGATAAAGATGAGTCCGATGACTAAGGCGATCACTGAAAATGCCTTTTTGGGACCTCCACCAAAGTTTTGATAGATAATAGGAACCAATGCAATCGTCAAGAACATCCCTAAACTGGCGAATATACGAGCTAGCGAACCGATTTTTTCTCTTTCCTTAGGATTGGTTGTAAACGAAGGATACATTGACCAATATGAAATGTCATTCATCGTAAATGTCATGCCTGAAAGTATATATAAAATCGCGAACGCAACGACAAATGCGGTTCCCATTAAATTAAAATCTTGGAATAACAAAAAGAAAACGACTGCACTCGAAAGAGCACCAATTAATATCCATGGTTTAAACTTGCCAAATCTGGTTCTTGTATTATCAATAATTACTCCCATAATTGGATCGTTGATAGCATCCCAAATTCTCGCTACCGCAATGATTGTTCCAACCATCACCAATTCCCAGTTTGGTAATCCCAATGCATCTGTAAAAAAGACAATTAAGTAAGTGCTATAGAGAGCATACATCATATCGCGTCCAATACCGCTCATCGCATAAGAGTATTTAGTGCGATTACTTACCTTCAGTTGATCATTCATTTGTTTTGTTCTCCTTGGAATCTCTTCTTATCTTTTTAATGCCTTTGATCAATTTTAGGTTGACGATGTCAATGATGCCTTCTGCCATTGTTAAACTAAACACTCCTCCACTAAAAAGCGCAAGCATGCGAATAGGAGTTTCTAAGATAGTTGCTTTCGCAACCTCTCTCATCCACTCTTCTTTCATTTTTTCAGTCGTTTTCATTGCTTCTTTGATAATGAAAGAGGTCACTATTTTTCCAATCCAAGTGGTTCTCATGTCATCTAAGGTTGATGTAAGTGAAAATGGCCGTTTTGTTTTTATTTGTTTGAGTGGTAATTCTTTGGGATAAATCAGTTTGAAATCGGATGTATCGTAATTTCTTTGATTGTAGCTTAGTTCTTTATGGTTAATTATTTCTCCTTCTAGATTAATGTCAAAGGAATGAATGATATCTCTTACGTTTTTCGCAATTAATATTTGATATAATCCTTTTTCGTAGATAAAGCGGTGTTGTTCAATATCATAATAAGCAAATGCTTCTTTTGGAAATCTAAAGATGACGTGAGCAATTTCTCCAGGTTGAATCTCTACCTTATCAAATTGCTTCAACTCTCTTTTAGCCTTATAAACAGATGATTTGTTGTTTTCAATATAGAGTTGAATGACTTCTTGACCGGCATAATTTCCAATGTTCTTGATTTCCATTGATATGATATAGTCACGTTCGGCTTCTTGAATTTCAAAATTAGAATACTCAAAATTAGAATAACTCAAACCATATCCAAATGGATAATGAACTTCTTGATCAAATGTCTGATAATAACGATATCCAATAAAGATGGACTCATCATAATATACCGAATGGTTATCATCGGTTAACTGTACATTGCAGTCTTTTATATTATCTATGAAGGTTTCGGCCAATCTACCAGAAGGATTTTCTATTCCATAGAGTAAATCCATAATAGCTGTGCTTGATGCTTGTCCTCCTAAATACGCCATTAGGATGCCTTTAACTTTGTTTTCAAAATCTAGATTGATAACCGATCCTGCTATGGCAACCACAACAACGTTTTGATTAACCTTTGTGATTTCATCAATCAAGTATCTTTGATTTTTAGGTATATCTAATGTTTTTCTGTCAAAACCTTCGGTTTCAAGTGAATTAGGTAGTCCAATTAAAAGAACGATCTTTGCCACATTTTGTGCTAGTTCAAGTGCCTCATCAAGTAGCGTTTGATCATCATTGTTATCGGTCAATCCGTATCCTTTGGCAATTGAAATCTGCTCTGAATAGTTTGAATAGATATCGCTGATCTGATCCAGTTTGGTTGGATTAATGTGTGAACTCCCACCCCCTTGATATCTCATGTCATCAACAAACCCACCAATGATACCAACCTTTTCACCTCTTGTAAGTGGCAGGATGTCCTGATTTTTCAATAAAACCATTGATTCTCGAGCTATTTTTCTTACTGCTTGATGATGTTCTTCTGCATGATAGGATGCAGTAAAACTTTGATGGTATTTATCAACCATCTTAATTACTCGATCAACTGAACGTTCGACTGCATGTCTTAGCTGTTCATCGACTAGTGATGCCTGTATGACCTTTTGAGTTTGATAACCACCACTTGACGGCATTTCTAAATCACAGGTCTCCATAATGCTTTTGGGTCTATTATTGATTGCCCCCCAATCACTAACAATAACACCTTCATATTTCCATTCATTTCTTACGATTGATTTTAAGATGGGATTTTCAGTGGCATAGAATCCATTAATTTTGTTATAACTCGCCATGATGGTTGCTGGATTTTCTTTAACCACACGTTCAAAAGCTTTTAAATATATTTCTCTCATGGCACGTTCATCAACAATGCTATCAATTGTGAAACGGTTTTTCTCTTGATTATTACAAAAGAAATGTTTAACTGATGTTCCAACTCCTCGATCTTCGATAGCACGTACAAAAGAAGCTCCCATTTCACCTGCAAGATAGGGGTCCTCGGAAAAATATTCAAAATTACGTCCACATAATGGACTTCTTTTCATGTTGATGCCTGGTCCTAAAATGATGTTTACTTCATTGCTTTGTGCCTCAATAGCAAGAAGTTCTCCCATTCTACTCATTAGATTCCGATCAAAACTGCACGCCGTCAGGCTTGCTGTAGGAAATGCTGTCGCTTGAATGCTTCCAGATATTCCTAAATTGTCAGTTGACTCTATTTGCTTTCTCAAACCATGAGGACCATCAGTCATCATGATGGAAGGCACACCCTCAAAAACCTTTGTGTGCCAAACATCTTTTCCATCTAATAATGCAACCTTTTCTTCAAATGAAAGTTTCATGATACCATCACTTCCCCAGCAATAGTTTCATGATCAAAAGATACTTCAATAGTGCCCTTACCTTTTGATTTAGTCTTTACCCAAAAAGCGATTGTTCCTCCTTGCAGACTCAAGTGATTGGGGCCAATCAGTTCAATAGATCCAGTAACCTTAATATGAAGCGGATCAAAGCTATAAGGAATAGGCTCCTGATTTTGATTGATCTTTTTCACAATGCAGCGTGTAACATCATAAGTATCTTCAATCTTCAATTCCTTTGATTTAATCTCTAGGCTATATTTAAATGTTTCATTGTTTTCTTTTATGACGGTTTTCATGAGTTTGTCATTTTGATATCCTTCAAAGCGATAACTGGTCTTATCACTTCCCCAACCACTTATATACTTATAAAACATTTTTACGCCTTGATCATAGGTCATCTTATATTTTTTTAATAAATATAGTGTTTTTAATTTATATCGCAGGGGTAGGTGATTGCCATATTTTCCTATACCTCTCAAAATATCTTTTGCCCTATTAGCATCTCGATAGCTCATTTTCTCATTTTTCATCAATGTCTCACCAATGAAATCATCAATTAAAATAGGTGCATGCATCAAATGTGAATATTTTTTTTCATCTGGTTTGAAAGTACCCACATATTGATCATTTTTATGTAATATCATATAATCCATGTTGGTTAAAACCAAAATGGAAGATAACTCTCCAGCTTGATATTCTCCAATATTCATGGTTGATGAAACTTCTAATACCGGATTATCTCCATATTGTGATGCATATGCATAGCTTGCTAATTTGGGTATTCTAAACATATCTAGGACACCATGATAACAAACTCGATCTCCACTACCGAATTCCCGGTGTGTATTATAATCACTCATGCACCATCCAATCGCACCACTGATGTGATTATCGGGATCCATCATATCGTTTATGACATTAAGGTGTCTTTTTGCGTGATTTAATCGGTGTCTTTCATCATCATACCTTTTGGTTGGAAACATGTGTCCATTAAACTCTGTAACTAAATAAGGCACCTTTTTGGTTATTTTCTTCTTTTCTTCTAATCCCTTATTTGTACCTCGATGCGAGAAGTCGTTATATGTATAGACATCTTCTAAGAATTCACCATGTTGAGTGTTTCTAACACCTGCGGTTTGTCTTGAGGGATCCAAGGCTCGTGCAATACCATTAGTTTTAAAGTAGAAATCATGGTCGTCGGGTGATTCATTGATTCTAACTCCCCATAAAATGATGGACGGATGATTGCGGTCACGTAAAATCATATTTGTTAAATTTTGGCAACTTAAATCCTGCCATTGTTCATTTCCTATATGTTGCCATCCTGGAATTTCTTCAAATACCAAAAGTCCTATTTCGTCACAACGATTTAAAAAGTGTTTTGATTGAGGATAATGAGATGTTCTGACTAGGTTCAATCCTAATTGATATTTTAAGATCTCTGCATCCTCATATTGTGCGGATTTTGGCATGGCATATCCCACGTATGGATAGCTTTGATGACGATTTAAACCTAAGAGTTTAATCTTTTCACCATTTAGATAAAATCCATCTTCCTTAAATTCTGCACTTCTTATACCGAACTTTTCCGTTATTTCATCGACAATTTTGTCATTAACCCGATAGGTAATGACTGCAACATACAAATAATGTGTTTTTAAATCCCATAACACCGGAGTTTCTATGTCAATCGAGAGATTGATGGTTTGATCAATCACTTTAACGTTTTTAATGGATACAATTTTGTTGTTTGCCTTTTGAATGGTTACTTCCAAATCACCAACACTTTGAGAAACTACGATCTCCAATTTAATCTTTTTACTTCCGTTTGTTTGAAAAAAAGCGTACTTCACATACTGTTTTTCAACAACAAGTAACGATACTTCTCGGTAAATACCAGAATATCCTAGATAGTCGACAACTCCGCCGAATGGTGGAATTGATGCATCTTCTTTACTATCGACAATAATCCATATCTCATTTTGCTCGCCGTAGGTGACTTCATCAGTAACATCAATCTCAAATGGGGTATAGCCACCTCTGTGTTCGCTAACATATTGATGGTTAACATAAACTCTTGCTTGATGAGCGACACCCTCAAACTGTAATTTTAGCGTTTTTCCTTCCCATTTCTTTTTAACATCTAGCATTTTGACATAGCTAGATGTTGTCTCAAGCATTTTTTCATTGAAATGATTGAAAGGAATTTCTACGGCATGGTGTGGAAGATTGACAATTTGAAAATCTTCGATGTTTACTTCTTTTTGATGCTTTGTCTCATAAGGTGCAAAATACCAATTGAAATTCAATGGAATGATTTCTCTCATCTTATCACCTTTCGACTTATATTTTTCCTACGATATATAATTGGGAACCATAATCGCCTAAAATTCGAGTTTGGTCGTTATACCAAGTTCCCATAAACTGTTGTTTCATTTTAAAACCGTGATTGAGTAATCTGCCACTGGCTTTAAATGATTCTGTAGCATTATCTAGTTGCTTGTATTTAGAAATCAAACGCATGATTGCTCCATTGAAATTAATTTTGATGGGAAGTGCGTGACTGATCAAGTGTCCAAATCGTGAAATAGACATCGACTGTTGAAATGAATCAACCTGATACATTTTTGAATCTTCAAGATCTTTAAATTTGAGTGTTTCCAAATTAGGACTTGCATCTGATAAAGTCTGATAATTTCCTAAAATGTGTGAATCTTTATAGCTAAGTTGCCATATTTTATGATGCACATCTGTTGAATTATGGCGGTAGAGTTTCCCATATTGAAAGACATTTCGATACTTTTTATATAGTTCAATCTGTTTTTTAATTTCTTTTTTTTCAATGGGACTCACATATTTTAAATCAAGCTCATATCCCAAAATACCAAAGCTTGCTACATTAAATCGAGTTGACAGTGGTGTTTTTCTAAGTGTTTGTGCATGAGGAGCCAAGGATACATGAGCGCTCATCGTCGATTGGGGATAGAGATAACTCAATCCTTCTTGAATGCTTAATCTTTCAATGGGATCTGTATTATCAGACGCCCATATTTGTGGACTGTAGTAAAGCATACCCAAATCATACCGATTTCCACCACTAGAACATGTTTCTATCATAATGTTGGGATATTGAGTGGTTATCCGATTGAGGAGTTCATAAAGTCCTAATATATAGCTGTGAAAGAACATGCCCTGATGTGTTAATGTCTTTGAATACATGTCTGTCATATGTCTATTCATATCCCATTTAATATAATCGATTTGAGCACTATCCAAAACGACAGACATTTGAGTATATATGTAGTCTCTAACCTCCTGGTTACATAAATCTAAAACCAATTGATTTCTTCCCAATGCAGGAATTCTGCCTTCAATTTGAATTGAATATTCTGGATGATTAATGAAAAGCTTGCTTTGAGGATTGACCATTTCGGGTTCAAACCACAATCCAAAATTCATTCCCATATGATGAATGTTATCTGATAACCCTTTTAGACCGCCAGGTAATTTTTTCTTATTCACATCATAGTCACCTAACGCTTGATGATCATTACTTCTTGTTCCAAACCAACCATCGTCTAGCACAAAAAGCTCAACGCCTAATTTGCTTGCTTTTTTAGCAAGTTTTTGAAGTTTATTTTGGTTAAAGTCAAAAAAGAATGCTTCCCAACTATTTAAAACGATTGGTCGATTCATCTGTTGGAATTGCCTAGGTGTAATATGTGCATTGATAAATTCATGAAAGGACTGACTGAGCGTGTTAAACCCTTGATTGGAATAGGTTAAAACAGATTCTGGGGTTTCAAATAATTCTCCTTGCTTTAATGGCCATTCGAAACAATGGGGATTGATTCCATTCATGACGCGCATCAAACCATGATTAGAGATTTGCACAGCCTCATAATGATTGCCACTATAAACCAAATTAACACCTATGCAAACGCCATAGTCTTCATGTGTCCCTTTTTTTGCTAAAATGATTCCAGGATTATGTCGGTTGCTACTATTACCAGTTGTTGAATCATTGATGTAAGTTCCATATGTCAAAGGACGCAAGTGTTTATGAGTTTCTTTAATCCATCCTCCATCAAAGGTCATTAAATCATAATCAGTTTCGGGTAAATCAATCATCATACTCATGATTTTTCTAATCACTAATTCGTGTTTATCTTGATTGATAATTTGTGTTCTTCGTGTAATGACATTAGAGTTAAAAAACAAAGTATAAATCAACTTCAATTCAATCTTGAATTTTTTGTCAATCAATTTAATTACCAAACTTTTTACTTGTTGATCATTTGCTCTGGATATAGGTAAATCCTTACTTTCAACAATGCCATCAATGATTTGGTATGAGTCATAAACAAAGTCATTGACATAACTTCCATCTGGCATTTTGATTTCAATAGGTGATAAGCGAAAGTCTCCCTTTCCTATACCTGAATACTCTAGAGTCATCAAGTCCAAATATGTTTTTGATTCTCCTTCTGTATATTCAATTGTTGAGCCTGCTCCTGCGGTCAGTTTGGTTTCAAGTGCCTTATAATCTTGATCAATGAGCTTTTTTCCGAAGTAAAGATGTTCCAGTTGCCCAGTTGGAAGTATTCTAAAAATATAGTTTAAATCCTTTGTTCCAATCTTAAAATATGGGTTTTCAAAAGTAATCATATTATATCATCCTTTTCGATCAAAATTGATTCATATGGCTGCAAATATTGGCTTGTGAAATCTATTCTATTATAATTTGACAATAAGATTTTCCCTTCGAATATTATGGGGATTCTATTTTTCTTTTTGCTCATATTTGATATGATAATATATGATTCTTTTTCGCTAGCTCTGCTAAATATGAAAATACTCTTCTTACTGTATAATGGCTTAAATGAGCCATTTAAAAGTGCATCGCTAGTCTTTCTGATTTTTATTAACTTATGATAATGATGATAGATCGAGTTCTTATCTTTTAAACTATCTTCAACGTTAATTGTCTTTGTATTTGCATTAACTTTTAACCAAGGAACACCTTTAGTAAAACCACCGCTTTTTGTCCATTGCATCGGTGTTCTTGCGTTATCTCTACTTGTTTTTTTAATCATGTTAAATCTAATTTTTTTAGGGAACATCAGCTTCTTAGCTAGTTCGTTGATTCGATGAGATTCTATGTCTTTGTACTCATCCATCGATGTAAAATCTCCGTTGGTCATTCCAATCTCTTGACCTTCATAAATGTATGGAGTACCTTTTAGTGTTAGATTTAAGGTGGCAAGCATTTTTGCACTTTCAACACGGTATTTATGATCATCACCAAATCTTGATACTGATCTTGGTTGGTCGTGATTTTCTAAATAGTTTGCATTCCAATACGCTTGTTCCTGCCATTTTGAAATTACCTTCATCCATTTGTTTGGTCTGAATTTTGTTTTGAACCATTTGTTACTAATCTGATCTGTCTCCATATGCTCAAATGCAAAAACCATGTCCAGTTCTTGACGCTCTGGGAGTATCAAATCGTTTGCTTGTTTTGTTGATACCATGACGGTTTCACCAATGGTAAATGCATCATATTTATCCATGACTTCTGTTCTTAATTTTCTTAAAATCTGGTGACATCCCTCTTGAGAGTGGTAGTGTTCCTTGCCCGTAAGTACTAAACTTCTTTTGCCGTTTTCCAAGGAGGTTTTGTAAATGATGTTAATGACATCACATCTAAATCCATAGATTCCTTTTTTTAACCAAAAATGCATTATATTTTGAATTTCATCCATGATTTTAGGATTATTCCAATTGAGATCGGGTTGCTTTTTACTAAATAGATGAAGGTAGTATTTATCACCTTTTTTCTCCCATGTGGTTCCACTAAAAAACCCAGACCAATTATTTGGCTTGTCTTTCCAGATATAATAGTCCTTGTATGCGTTGTTTTGCTTTTGACTTTCTATAAACCATGGGTGCTCATCAGATGTGTGATTGACGACTAAATCCATTAAAATGCGCAACCCTTTTTGAGTCGCAATCTTAATAAGTTCATCCATATCGTTCATCGTTCCATACTCGGGATTGATGTCCATATAATCGCTAATGTCATATCCATTGTCGTCGTTTGGTGATTTATAGACAGGTGACAGCCAAATAATATCAACACCTAAATCCTTTAAATAGTCCAATTTTGAGATGATTCCTTGTATATCGCCTATACCATCATTATTACTATCCATAAAACTTCTAGGATAAACTTGGTAAACGATACCCTTCTGCCAAAGCTTGGTATTTTCCATAAAGATCTCCTGTTGGTCGCTATATTTAATTTTATTATATAACAAAATAGGCTAAAAATGATGACTATCTTTCAATAATGAAGATAACAAAAAGGACTATTTCTATTTAGAAACAACCCTTTACCCTAAGCGTATTAAAAATCTTTCAATGCTTCCAATAAATCCTTGAGTGGTAGTCCCATGATTGTGAAAAAATCTCCTTTATAGTTATCAACAAGATTTTTTCCATCTCCCTGAATACCGTAGGCACCAGCTTTATCCATGGGTTCACCCGTTTTTATATAGTTTCTTATCTCTAGATCACTTAGAGATTTCATTGAAACCTCGGTTGCTGATACAAAGGATTTAATTTTTTCACCTCTAACGAGAGTTATACCGGTATATACTGTATGTCTTTCTCCAGATAAAAGTCTGAGCATGCGATAGGCATCCTGTTCGTCCTTTGGCTTACCCAAAACTTCATTCTCAAAAACAACAATCGTATCTGCTCCGATAACAACATCTTCTGGATGTGAAGCAGCAACATGAATTGCTTTCATTTTGGCAAGTTCTATTGCCATGTCCTGAGGTTTTAATTTATCATCAACATTTTCTTCAAGATGACTGGGGTCAACAATGAAGTCAAGCCCTGCATCTTTGAGCAACTTTGCTCTTCTGGGTGAATTGCTTGCTAAGATTAGCATAGTTCAACCCCCTTTATCTTAAAATATTATAACACATCTTGAATGATATTTCTCATTTATTTATGATGCCACATGATATAATAGTGCTGTAGAGGAGAGGTAACCAAATGAATCTTATTATTCCCTTATTAAAAACCGAACTTAAGATAAGCCCCAAGTCCACACTGATTTTATCAGTGAGTGGTGGCGTAGACTCTATGGTTTTACTTTCAGTCTTACTTAATAGTTTATATAAACTCGTTGTTGTTCACTTCAATCATCTAAAAAGAGATGAATCCGTCATTGAAAAGGATTTAGTAGAGAGTTTTTGCCAAAAAAACGAGATTCCTTTTCATTACTACACTATTTCCATCAAGAGTGGAAATTTTCATCATCAAGCACACCAAATGCGTATACATTACCTAAATGAAGTTGCTCATCTTTACAAAACACCTTATATATTGACTGCACACCATCTCGATGATTTGTTTGAAAACATATTAATAAAGCTGACGAGGGGGAGCAATCTTCTTGGTTATGCCGGCATGCAATTGATTCATTCTGATGATAAATTCACATATGTTAAACCATTATTATATACATCGAAACAAGAAATATACGAATATGCAGAAATCAATCATATTCCTTTCTTATCGGATGGTTCAAATGAAGAAAACTACTTCTTGCGCAATAGATATCGCCATGCGGTTGTTCCCATCATGAAGCAAGAAAACGAGCAGTTGTTAGATCAGATAATGCAATATCATCATCAAATTACTCATGCCTTTGACTTAATTAGAAAAACAACCAAGGCGATGATAAATAAGGATATGATTATTCCTGTTGATCAATTCATTCATTATGACGAAGCTATCCAAGATGATACGATTGCTTACATCATTGAGCAACACAAGCTAACACTATCTTATGAAATCATTCAAAAAATCAAGAAAATGCTTTTATCTAAAAAACCAAACCAAATATTCAAACTTAGCAAAGATCATTCATTCATCAAAGCATATCAGCAAGCTTATGTTAAGCAATTGTCCTCTATCAAACCAATAAGAATTAAGGTCAAAGAGGGTAAAAATAAATTGCTAAATATGGCTATTTTCACATTTTTACAGAAAACTGAAGCGAATACTGAAGAATTTTTCAAATTATGTTATAATAAATTAGCCTTTCCTCTATGGTTAAGACACAGAGAAGATGGTGACTTACTTGCCTATGAATATGGGCATAAGAAGCTAAAAAAATTACTCATCGACCTCAAGATTCCAGATGAAGAAAGAAAAAAACTCTGGGTTTTAACGGATAACGACAACCATATACTGTGGGTTGAAAAATATTATACAAATAAAACTCTGGGAAATTCAAACACCTTATACTTTCAAATGAAAGAGGTAAATTATCGTGAATAATGATATTGCAGAAATTCTTGTTCCACAAGATGAAATTGTTGATATATGCAAAAACTTAGGCGCACAACTAACTACAGATTATGCCGGTAAACAACCAATTCTCATTGGTTTACTTAAAGGATGCATGCCATTCATGTCAGATCTATCAAGACAAATCAATCTTAAATTTGATATGGCTTACATGTCAGTAAGCAGTTATCATGGCGGAATTGCTTCCTCAGGAGATGTGAAAATTAAAATGGATTTGGATATATCCATCAAAGGCAGAGATGTGCTTATCGTCGAAGACATCGTTGATACAGCAAATACGATTGTTACCATAATTGAACTATTTAAGCATCGTGGTGCAAAATCAGTTAAGACGGTTACCCTTCTTGATAAACCAGCAGGTAGACTAAGACCTTTTCAACCAGACTATGTAGGTAAAATCATACCGAAAGCATTTGTTGTGGGTTATGGTTTAGACTACGATGAATATTACAGAAACTTACCTTATGTAGGAATATTAAAACCAGAAGTATATAATCATTAATAAAGGGGTGTCTTTATGAATCAAAACCCAAGAAGACCTGATCAAAAAAAGAAAATTGAATATCGTAAAAAACCCGATTATTTAATTATGCTCTTTACCTTAATCGTCGTTATTGGTGTGTTTTTATTCTTGCGCGATGCGCTTGAAGGGCAGGTTCAAGAACTTACAGTATCAGAAATTCAAACTGCAGCTATATTAGAACACATCGAATCGATTGAGTATTCATTAATTGGTGGAGATAACTTTGATTTAGTTCAAGTTAACGGCACGATATATGAGCAACATAAATCATTTTATAATAATATCGTCAGTTTTGAACGCATCATGCGAATCGACCAAGCTCAAGAAATTATGGATGTTGTCGAGGATTATGGCGGATTAACCAGTGTGGTTGCCAAGTCAGGTATCACATTTTGGACTGTTTTATTTAACCTTGTACCTATTGTTCTTGTTTTAGTCATTTTGTTTATTATCTTTAGAAATGCAAATAATCAAAATAGCAAAGCCTTTGATTTTGCAAAAAATAGAGCAAAATTAAATCGTGAAAAATCAATAACATTTAAAGACGTTGCAGGTTGTGATGAAGAAAAACAAGAAATGGAAGAATTAATAGACTTTCTTAAGGCACCTAAAAAATATATTGATATGGGTGCTCGAATTCCAAAGGGAGTACTTCTTGTGGGTGCGCCAGGTACTGGTAAGACATTGATTGCTAGAGCGGTATCAGGCGAAGCAAATGTACCTTTCTTCTCAATTTCAGGTTCTGATTTTGTTGAAATGTTTGTTGGTGTCGGTGCTTCTCGTGTTCGTGATCTATTTAAAGTCGCCAAAGAAAACTCACCATGTATCATCTTTATCGATGAAATCGATGCTGTTGGTCGTCAACGTGGCGCCGGCTTAGGTGGTGGACATGATGAAAGAGAACAAACGCTAAATCAACTACTTGTTGAAATGGACGGATTTACCACAAACATGGGTATCATCATTATGGCTGCAACCAATAGACCAGATGTCCTAGATCCAGCATTATTACGTCCAGGTCGTTTTGATCGACAAATTACGATCAATTTACCAGATGTTCGTGGTCGGGAAGCCATTTTAAAGGTCCATGCAAGAAATAAAAAACTTGATCCAAAAATCAAACTTAATGAATTTGCAAGTCGTATTCCAGGCTTTACTGGTGCCGATATTGAAAATCTACTCAATGAAGCAGCACTTCTTGCTGCAAGGGATAATCGCACATTGATTTCTGAAATAGATATGGATGAAGCGATTGACCGTGTTATGATGGGACCCGCTAAAAAGAGTAGAAAATATTCTGTTGCTGAAAAGAGAATTGTTGCATTTCACGAAGCAGGTCACGCTGTCATCGGTATTAAATTAGAAGATGCAAATATTGTTCAAAAAGTAACGATTATTCCTAGAGGTCTTTATGGTGGTTATAACTTGATGATTCCTGCAGAAGAAAAATTCTTGCAAACCAAAAAATCACTAACTGCACATATTGTTTCTTTCCTAGGTGGAAGAGTTGCTGAAGAAATCGTGTTTGACACGGTAACAACGGGCGCTTATAACGATTTTCAAAATGCAACTAAGATTGCTAGATCCATGGTTACTGAATTTGGAATGAGTGATTTGGGACCAATCCAATACGAAAAGTCTGGAGGTAATGTATTCTTAGGTAGAGATTACTTTAAAGAAAAGAACTTTTCTGATCAGGTTGCTCATGAAATCGACAAAGAAGTTAGACACATTATTACTCAATGCTTTGAAACTGCAAAAACCATCATTGAAGAAAATCGTGACTTGCTTGACTTGATTGCTCACTACTTAATTGAAGTGGAAACACTCACTAAAGCAGATATCGATGAAATCGTTTCAACTGGAAAATTATCTTGGTGGAATGATAAACAGGAATTAGTCCCAAATGCGGCTTGATAAGTATTTAAAGATTGCACGCATCATTAAGCGAAGAACCATAGCAAAGCAAGCAGCTGAAAAAGAAAAGGTAGAGGTTAATGGCAGACTCGCAAAACCTTCTACTGCTATTAAAGAAAACGATATCTTAACCCTTTATTTAGGATCAAAAATAATAAAAGTCAAAGTAACTTCACTTGAACCTAAAAAGGAACAACTTATGTATGAACTTTTACAAGAAGAAAAACGGCCATAACTTTAATTATGGCTTTTTCTATGATATAATATCTTGAGGAATTAGGAGGATTATTATGTATCCAGAAGACTTAAAAGAGCAACAAATCGTACGCCGTGAGAAAGCTCAGGACCTTAAAAATAAGGGTATTGAACCCTTTGGACAAAAGTTTCTAAGAACCCATAACAGCAAACAACTTTTTGATTCGTATCAAAATGATGATCATGACACACTTGAGCAAAAACACGTTTTCGTTTCAATCGCGGGTCGCATTATGCTGAAACGCGGTCAAGGAAAAGCTGGATTTATGAATCTTCAGGATCGTGATGGACAAATTCAGGTTTACGTTAGACAAGATGCTATCGGTGAGTTCTCTTATGAAATATTTAAACAAGCGGATTTAGGAGATATTGTTGGCATTAAAGGTATTGTTTTTAGAACAAAAACTAATGAACTTACTGTAAAAGCAGCTGAATTCATTCATTTATCTAAAGCATTAAGACCTTTACCAGACAAATTTCATGGATTACAGGATAAAGAAGAAGCTAGACGTCGTCGTTATGTTGACTTAATCGTTAATGATGAAGCTAGACGGGTAGCCTACATGAGACCAAAAATCATTCGTGAAATTCAAAGATTTTTTGATAACAAAGGATTTATTGAAGTTGAGACACCTGTGCTTCACAGTATTTTAGGTGGGGCAAATGCTCGTCCATTCGTTACTCACCACAATACACTTGGTATGGATTTTTACTTGCGAATTGCTACTGAATTGCCTTTGAAGCGTTTAATTGTTGGTGGAATGGAAGCTGTATACGAGATTGGTAGACTATTTAGAAATGAAGGCATGGATGCCAAGCATAATCCAGAATTCACCGCTATTGAAGCTTATTTGGCTTATGCCGATATGACGGATATGATGGATTTAGTGGAAGAATGCTTATCGACAGTGACCTTTGAAACATTAGGAACCTACGATGTTGCATTTGCTGAACAAGTTATTCACATGCAACGTCCATGGAAACGTTGTCATATGGTCGATGCAATTAAGGAACTATCTGGCGTTGATTTTTGGAAAACATATACTTTAGATGAAGCCAAGCAACTTGCAAAGCAGCATGAAATACCTATTGAAAGGCATTATAGTGTTGGCCACATCGTTGAGGCGTTTTTTGATAAGTATGTTGAACCTACAATTTTGCAACCTACGATGATTTACGGTCACCCCATCGAAATCAGCCCCTTAGCAAAGAAAAGTATTAAAGATCCACGTTATACGGATCGTTTTGAGCTTTTCATCATGTATAGTGAATACGCAAACGCATTCAGTGAACTTAATGATCCAATCGATCAAAGAGAACGATTTGAAAATCAATTAAAAGAAAAAGCATTGGGTAATGATGAAGCAACTGAGATGGATATTGACTTTGTTGAATCATTAGAATATGGCATGCCTCCAACAGGCGGACTTGGTATTGGTATCGATCGTTTCGTGATGCTTCTTACAAATACACCAAATATTAGAGATGTTATCCTATTCCCACATTTAAAGCATAGATGAAAATGAAGCAACTGACAGTTGCTTTTTTTACAATTCTGCCTTTGGGATATATGATACAATAAATATAAAAGAGGGATTCAAATGAATCAAATCAAAGTATCTGGATTAAAGAAGGATTATCAAAACGGAAAAGTCATTCATGAAGTGCTCAAGGGCATTGATTTTTCTATTGATGACGGTGAATTTGTCTCTATTTGTGGCCCTTCGGGTTCAGGAAAAACAACACTTCTTTATGTTCTCGGTGGATTAGAACCATACACAGGTGGTTCAATTTCAATTTTTGAAAAAGAATTAAGCACCTATACTGATATCGAAAAAGCTAAAATGAGATCACAGGATATTGGATTTGTTTTTCAATTTTATAATCTGATTCCCAATTTATCCGTTTACGAAAATATCCTCTTATCCTCTGTTCTTGGTATGCATAAATCCAAAGAAGCAATTTTAGAAGTTCTTGAATCTGTTGGGATGAAGGAATTCCACACCTATTACCCTTCTCAACTATCGGGAGGTATGCAGCAACGGGTTGCAATCGCCAGATGTTTGATCAATGAGCCAAAAATCATCTTTGCCGATGAACCCATTGGCAGTTTAGACTATCAAAATGGGATTTCTATCATGGAGTTATTTAAAACGCTCAATCAGAAGTACAATAAGACCATTTTAATGGTAACTCATAATGAAGATACAACCATTTACGGAACTAGAACATTACATATGTTGGATGGGAAAGTGATTAAGGATGAAAAAAACGATCGCTAGATTGGGTTTCTCCTTTCGTTTTGCATTCAAAAATCTCATTAGGTTTCGTCTTCGTTCCATTTTACTCATCTTTAGCTTTATTGCTTTGTTTGTTATTTTATTATTAGGTTTTTCAACTCAGATGTTCGTCAGATCATATTATTACGGCGAACTCGAAAATAAGTATCGCGATATTGATTTCTCAATGGGTATAACTTTGAACAGCAATTTGAGGTATTTTTCAATACGCCCAATGGGTGAAACAACAGAAATTGATGATGTCATTGAAGATTATGCGTCATTTTTTGAAATCGACACCTTAGTTGAAATCAATGGTACCAAACAATATGTAAAAACAATGGCCTCAACCTTGGAAGATTTTAAGAAAGTATCAAACCCCATCAATTACCTAGGAACTACTCTAGATAATGATGCAGTCATCATCACCCAAAGTTTAGCAGATGATTACGGTCTAACCACTGGGAACCATCTTACGCTCTTTTTAGGAGATTCAACTAAAATCTATTACATCGTTGACATTGTTGAAGATGGGGGATTATTTCAAAATCAAACTATTTATTTAAACAAGGATGGAAGCTTATCATTTTTCTTAACTGCGCTTAATCCAGCACTTGGAACACTGAATCCGGTGCTCTTAACTAATATTTACAATCAGGTCTACTTTACTGTTAAATCCGATGTGACTAATGAAGAGGCGATGGATTTCGTTTCGTCAATTCCTGAGTTTTCAAGTTTGAAGTTTCAGCTATCCATTGATGAAGATGCCGTTAATCAACAAATAAGGCGCAATACTGCTTTTTTCAATTTGATTATCATTATCGTCTTTCTTGTCATCTTCTTAGTCATGCAGACCACTTTCATGCTCTATTTTGATGAAAAGAAAAAAGGGTTTGCTGTTGTAAATTTATTAGGGGGAACACATTCGTTTTCGTATGGTATTGTATTGATTGAAATATTCACGTTTTTTACCTTAGCTTTGATATCATCATTTTTTATAACCAATTCCATCATCCAAAATGGCTTGAAGTATGTAGGATCACCTGCTACCTATCAGCTTGAGTCTTCAACAATCATTTGGTGTGCAGTAATTTCTTCATTTGTATATATTGCAACATCGTTTTATTACTTTTCTACATTCGATAAACAATCATCCATACAACAATCACAAAATGTGGGTGTTGAAAAACAGGTGTGCCTGATTCCATTGTTTTCAATTTTTATCCTTTCACTTTTTGTCTATTTTATAGCTAATACTGAATGGATCTTTAATTGGATTGGTAATTATCGATCAATCGTCCAATCCATAGCTGCAACTGCCATACTTTTTTCACTAGCATTTCTTCTCATTTATATATTTTTGAAAGCATGGCCAATTCATAAAAAGCCACTAGCGTTTCCTCTTCACCTCAAGATATTGCTCTCAAAAAAATCGTTTTACCAGTATACATCTGTACTTCTTGTATGTTTTCTAAGTATCTTTTTATTAGTCCTTGCAAATGATCATATGGACCATCGCATCCGAAATTATTCAAATGAAGTCCAAGTAGATTTAGGTTTGACTAATTTTATTAGTCGATATGATGAAACCTATAACGAGATATCTAATCTTGAATCGGTTGATTCAGTTGCAAAGGTAGGTTATTTCCAGAATATCGAATTCGTTACATTCGAACAAAATCTTAGTATATTGATATCAGTGGATGCAAATAAAATTACGGATTATTTCAATTTTGCGATTTCTACGGAAGCACAATCCAATTTAGAGAGAAATCAAATCTTAACAATTTTGCTTCCTGACAGATTCAATTTGCTTTATGATATGCAGATTGGAGATGAAATCAGGTTAAATATTAATCCAGTACACCCAGATGAATCTTTTGAAATAGGTGGTTTTTTTCAAAAAGAGGTTGGAGACATGGCATTTACCAATCTACATTTGCTTTTAGCCTATGATGATATTGGATATAATACCCTTTTTGTAAATGCAACAGCTGATAAAGAGCAACTAAAAGATGAACTTATCAACCTATACAGCAAAAATATGGTTTATGTTATTGATTTTCAATCTATTGCTGATGTACGAATCAAAGAAATGCGAACAACAACTGATTATATGACAATCGTATTGTCTGCAATCATCGGATGCTTTGTTTTAGCTATTTTCAATCACTCTATACTGCTGCTTGGACAAATGAAAGATACTTATGCTCGTCTATTTGTTTTAGGATTTTCCAAACAAAAAATGGTACTGACTCTTGTCAAGGAAAACTTACTGATGTTTGTAATTCTAATTACTGCATCCATGCTTGGTTTTATCCTTCTATCAAAGCAAATGAGTTCACTTGTTCTCGTCTTTGGAGAGTACGAACCCATTCAATTATCTATAAGATCTCTATGGCTCGGAAGCATACTTATATTACTTGTCTTCTTAATCACAAAAATAGTCTATCTATGGGGAGTTACTCGAATAAAACCTAGCGATGTTATAAAAACATATTAACTTTTTTAAATATTTGAACTACTAAGGCTGTGAATTTGTAACTTCGATAAGTTTCATAGTATAATATAATAAACAACTAAACCACAAATATTTACGAGGATAAGTCACAGTTATGAGATTTTTCTTATTTGGTGCAAGCATGCACAGTATGATGTTTTATATATATTTTTGATTCAAATTACCATTAAAAATAAATTCATAGAATTAAAAGGAGGAGTTTAATCATGAAAAAAATGATTCGAATTGTTTTATTATTGTTAATTTCGATTGTCTTAGTGAGTTGTAACGATGAAATTGTTTTAGAACTCGATACACCACAGAATGTTGTGATTCAAAACGGTGTTGTTACATGGGATGCCGTAACTGACGCAGAAAGTTATTTAGTTGTTGTAGGCACCGACAGTTACACTGTTACTGTAACGACTTTTGACCTAAATACCTTAGGTTTAGCTCCAGGTGAACATCCTGTTCACGTTGTTGCTATGGCAGGGACAGATGTTTCATTACCTTCAATGACGGTGAATTTCGTCATTGAAAGTGCAAGTCTTGATGCAATTTATGAGGCTGCTCTTGCTTCAATAGATGAAACCTATGAGCCGGGTATGGTTGAATCTGATTTTGAAGATGAATGGGAATATAGAGATTATATGCAAGCAACCCAACTGGTCAACGCATATAGTGGTGTTGCTGTAGCATTAGGTATGACTGAAGCGGAAGCTATTGCTTTCTTTACTCATTTGGCGACATTACCTGATCGTGTAGATTCCATCACTAACTTTACTACACTGTTTGCTGAAATTGATTCATTTGACCAATTCAATATCGAGTCTTCTGATTTGGCAAATATGTTTTATGAAGTTGGTATGGTCGGTATGACAATTCAAATGAGTAATCTTGCGGATGATATTATTTATTCTCAACAAGAATTGGCTCAAATTCAAGCAGATATATTAATACTTCAAGGCACAGTCAATCTCACTGCTATTTATACCGCTCTTGCAGCTTATGCAACCCCTGAAGAATTAATTCTATTGGATTATTTCTTTACTGGTCAATATGAAAATACTTATTGGGTTCTTGGTAACTTATGGTCGATAGCCAATGATTTAGTTTATAATTTTGAATATTATTATCCTTACTATTTAGATTCTGGTGACGAATACACTCAAATGTTTTATGACATTTTGCTGCGTGCAAAAGTTGCCAATGATACTACACTTCTCGACTCATTCCTGTTTAACAATCCGTTATCTGATATTGGTATGTTGAACGATAAGTATATGATGCTTAACTATGTTGCGGAAGATATTGACCGCTACACAGATGAAATTGCTAGACTTGGTGAACTCTATGTCTTCTTCACACTTGAAAAAGGTATGGCTATTGATTCAATAGTTGATGTTATTGATTATCTATTCTTGATTTATGATACGATTCCAAATTCTCTAGTGTTACACCTAGATGATTTAGTCGAGAATGGTGAACTTACCATGGAAGAATATTTCTTAGTCAAAGACGAAATAGTGAGTGTTTTACTTACAACATTACCATCTGATGAAGATTTCGCAAACATGTACACAACACTGATTAGTGTTGCTGGTGCATTTCAAGATGTTGATCTAGATGCTTATTTAGCCTATGTTGACTTCTTTGGTGATTTAGATCATGCAGTTCTTGATTTAGCATTGACATTCGCTAGTGACGTTGATCAAACTACTGTTGAAGACATTATGGCAATTGTTGAAGATATGGTAATTCCTGGTGAATATGTCTATGATGAATATTGGGAATATTGGTATTACGAAGATGATACTGTTGATTTTGAAAAGGCTGTTGAACTTGCAGTGTATGTAGGAAATTATCTACAAGATTTCAAGGATTCATATGCTGCTAAGTTTACTGCGTTAGACACTTTATTCGCTGATGATCAGGTTGAACAGCTTGTCAATATGTTTGGTAACGCTGTTAAACAAGCTATGGCTTTAGAAATGGATCCAGATGAATATGAAATGGCAGAAATGATCATTGATGAAATTCTTGCAGATTATGATAATATTTTAGCTGCTGCTGATATTGTTAAGACTATCGGTATGAATGTTGTCGATGAATTCCTATCCTCAAGTGGACAAATGTTCTTGGATATCTATGCACTTGTAAATACTAGTTCTGGTGATATGACTGATCCATTGTTTGTTGCTGATCTTGAAGCAATATTTGCTCAAGCGCTCAATTATAATGCAGCTGTCATGGACGAACTTGATATTTCATCTATTCAAACTCTTCTTGGATTATTACGTATTCCTCTAAAAGTACAATTGATGATGGAAGATATGATGGATCCTGCTGAATTTGATTTGCTATTTAGCACACTAATCACTCCTGTATCTACAGTGATTTCAAATGTTATCACACTACAAAAAGAATTTGTGATGGCACTTGATGCACTTGATGTTGAAACACTTCTGTTTGATTCAAGTTGGAATATCTCGGGTGATGTTGCATTAATGTCAATATTGATTTTGGCTCTAGATGATACACTCGACTTTGTAAATGAAACTTTATTCTTTGCTACAATCACTTTAGTCAGTGAAAGCATCCTTAAGAATGCTGATGTCATGGATTTGATGGGCACAACAACATTAGAAGTTGACGACATGATCGATATGATCGAAACTGGATTCCATGAAAAGTTTGATGAAATTCATGCGATTGCACTCTTTGATTTTACTGCTACAACCATTACTGAAACAGACCGCATCTATGCAATATTCCAAACAAATCCTTTTGAGGAAGAACCTGTAATTAACTAATCAATGCTTTAAAGCGATACAAATGAAAAGCGACGCGTTCATTGAACGTATCGCTTTTTTGTTGTTATCGAGTAAATTTTATAAAATGCCCAATTCATCTGCAATCTCTAAGAAAATATCATTCAGTGGATAATATTCCACATTAAGTTTTTGAAACATCTCAAAGGTCATTTCATCTAATTGTTCATACATGAAATTGGGAATTTCTTCTTTGTTTTCAAGTCTTTTTACGATGTCTTGTTCAAAGTCAATCAATTTATCCATATCGTTTTGTTCAAAGTTTTCAACACCAAGCAACTCATTTTGAAAATCAATGGTGCTTAGCAATAAATTGACGTCTTTAGCTCTTTCTTCAAGGTTTTTGATGTTGTTTTGGTAGGATTTTTTCATCAATCCTGTGATTTCTTCCAGTTGATCAAACAAATAATAGAATCCAGTTTCAAAAATATGATCTTCATCATCTGTATATTTTGTATCATCAATAAGTTTTTCATAAAGATAATCAGTGACCTCAATGACATGCTTAAAACGTAAAATTAAATCAGAATTGCTGTCAACTAAATACTTTAACAAATCATTGTTTTCAATTTTCCAATTTGCGTACTCGTGATAAATTCTTTCATCACGCATTAAAATCACCTACTTATGCTTTATTTGCTGAACCAAATACTGCGATTTTTTCTCTAATAACATCTTTCATAGCTTCATAGCCTGGAGCTAAAAGCTTTCTTGGATCAAATCCTTTACCAACTAAATCCTTGCCTTCTTCAATATATTGACGTGTAGCTGCTGCAAATACCAATTGAAGTTCTGTATTGACATTGACCTTGGATACGCCTAGTGAAATTGCCTTTTGAACCATTTCAGCTGGAATACCCGTTCCACCATGTAAAACTAGAGGGACACCTCCGGTTACTTCTTGAACTTCAGCAAGCACTTCAAAATTCAATCCTTTCCAATTGGCGGGATACTTCCCGTGAATATTACCAATACCTGCTGCAAACATATCAACACCAGTTGCTGCGATGAGTTTGCATTCTTTTGGATCTGCAATTTCACCACCACCGATGATGCCGTCTTCTTCTCCGCCAATAGCGCCAACTTCAGCTTCCACTGAAACGCCTTTTGCATGACAAGCTGCAACTATTTCTTTAGTCTTTGCTAAGTTTTCTTCAAATGGATAGTGTGATCCATCAAACATGATGGATGTAAATCCAGCCTCGAGTGCCTTGTAGGAACCTTCATATGTACCATGGTCCAAATGAACAGCAACTGGAACGGTAACATTATAATAAGCGTCTAATGCATGTACCATTGCCATAACTGTCTTGTAGCCGCCCATATATTTTGCCGCTCCCTCAGATACACCTAAGATGACTGGTGATTTTAATTCTTCAACTGTGGTTAGAACAGCTTTTATCCACTCTAAATTATTTATATTAATCTGAGCTACTCCATAACCTTCTTTATGAGCTTTAAGTAACATTTCTTTTGCTGATACGACTGACATATATTTATTCCTCCTTAGAATTTGGTCAAATCTATTATATTACAAAGTATTGCTTTTAGCAATAAATTTAGACAGTGTAATTGTTCACATTATTGACTATCGTCGTGGTGTTTAATTGCGGATTCAACAAAGTCCCTAAACAATGGATGAGGTCTTAATGGCCTAGATAAAAATTCAGGGTGAAATTGAACTGCTACAAACCAAGGATGGTTAGCGAGTTCAATCATTTCAACTAAATGAAATTCACTATTATATCCAGATAATACCATATCACTATCTTCAAATTGATCAAGGTAATGATTATTGAATTCATAACGGTGTCTGTGTCGTTCCTTAACTAATTTCTTTTGATAGGCTTGAAAAGTTTTTGTGCCTTCCTTAATTTCACAATCATACAATCCTAATCTTAACGTACCTCCCATATCTTCATCGGATAATCGTCCTCTTTGAAGAGAAATGATGGGATTAGGTGTGTCTGGATCAATTTCAGTGGAATTGGCGTGATCAATATGAAGTACATTTTGTGCATATTCAATAACTGCCAGCTGCATGCCATAACATAATCCAAAGAAGGGAATATTATTTTCTCTAGCATAGGTGATCGCAGCAAGTTTTCCAGTGGTTGCTCTTTTCCCAAAACCACCAGGAACCAAAATACCATCACATCCCTTAACATAAAGTGCAATATTGCTGCTGTCAACCTCGTCAGCATTAATCCAATGAATAATGATTTTTTTGTTATGATGGTATCCAGCATGCTTTAATGATTCACTGACTGAGAGGTATGCATCATGAAGCTGTACATACTTTCCAACTAAAGCAATATGCAGTTCTTCTTTTAAATGCTTAATGCGATAAACCAAGTCAATCCAAGGTTGGATATTTGCGGGTTCTTTTTGATATCCAAAATGATTTAAAATCCAATCATCAACATGTTGATTGAAAAGATTGACAATTACTTCATAGAGCACTGGAACATCTAGGGATTCAAAGACTGCATTAGTTTCAACATCACAAAACAAGGCAATTTTCTCTTTAATCTCCTGAGAGATGGGCATCTCACTGCGTAACATGATGATATCAGGATGAATACCTAGGCTCATCAACTCCTTAACGCTATGCTGGGTAGGCTTTGTCTTGATTTCATTTGCAGCTTTTAAATAGGGCACTAACGTGTTATGAATGTATAGGGTGTTATGATACCCAAAATCTCTTCTTGCCTGTCTAATGGCTTCTAGAAATGGTAGGGATTCAATGTCACCTACTGTTCCACCAATTTCGGTTATCACGATATCTGGATCTGTATGTTTGGCAACATCAACTAATTTTTTCTTGATTTGATCAGTAATATGGGGAATGACTTGAACAGTCGCGCCTAAATAATCGCCACGACGTTCTTTTTTCATGACTGTTTGATATATTTTTCCTGTTGTAATGCTTGAATGACGATTTAGATTTTCATCAATGAAACGTTCGTAATGACCTAAATCTAGATCGGTTTCAGCACCATCATCGGTAACAAAAACTTCCCCATGCTGATAGGGGCTCATCGTTCCTGGATCCACATTGATGTATGGATCAAACTTTTGCATAAAAACCTTCAATCCTCTACTTTTAAGTAACTGTCCGATAGCTGAGGCAGTAATTCCTTTCCCTAAACTTGATACAACCCCACCTGTTACAAAAATATATTTAGCCATTTTTAACCTCCGTTTTAAAAATAAAAAAGTCTCCTGTTTAGATAGGAGACTCTTTGGTGTGCCCTTATTCATTATATCAAATGTAATAACAACTAACAACAACTGTTACTATTTTTCATCACTATTTATTCAAGTTTTTCAAATAATAATATTCTCCATCAATTGTTTCTGGAATAAATCCCATCTTTTTAAGATAACTTTGGTGCTTTTCATTACCTGGCTTTGTTACTAGTTTTTCAAAACCTTGTGAAATGAAGAAGTCTTTTTGGTTTTCATAAAGAAAATTCCCAATTTTAAAATCACGATATGCCGGAATGACATAGTCAATGACAATTTCTAAAGTTGTCGGGTTCTTAATTTTGCTCACGACAATACCAGCAGGAACTGTGTTTCTCAAAATGAATAATTTAACGTATTGGGGGTTGTCAAGATCTTTCTCGACATCCATAAATGATTGTATGTTTTCTTTATAAAACGACATAAAATGATTAAAATATTCGGTTTGACTACCCAATTTTAACAGCGTAAAATAATCTTTTTTGGCATACATTTGCACGAGATAGTAAATATTAATCATGACAATTCCCACATTCATTAACCCAACTGGTATCGCATGAATTAAAAAACCGTAAACAGCAAATATAGTAGCGCCAAAAAGATTAATCCATCTGAGTCTCTTTACAGAACTCATCAAGAGCGAAATTAAAATAATTAACGAGGCTAAATAGCCTATCCATTCTAAAGTACCTGGCATTGTTAACATCCCTTTCTTAAACACATTATATACCTATAGTTCATATTCGAAGAAAAAGGTATACGTAGCCCGCGTATACCTTCAAATTAGGCTTATACCTGATTATTCGTCGTACATGTCCTCATAATCATCCATGATTTCATTATAGTCATCTTCATTGTATTCTTCATCATCAAACTCAACTTCAACATCATCATCAGTGTCATCATCATCTGTTGTCTTTGTAGGAAGATCAATTTCGATATATGCTTTTTCTTCTTTTATTTCTTCATCAACTTCTTCAGTTTCTTCTTCATCGTCGACTTTCGCTTTTTCCTCTTCCTCTTCGAGAGTAAATTCAGTAAAATCTAGTTCTTCTTCAACATCTTCTTCAACATTATCTTCAATTTCATCAGCATGAACAAATGCAAATCCATCTTTATCCCAAAGTTCTAAGTTTCTTTCCTTCAAATCCCATTGGTCATCGCCACAATATACAAACTTTGCACTTTGAGTGATATCCATATAAAGTTGTGTCAATTTATCAATGTCATCTAGGGAAATACTTTTAATTTCTGCAACGCTTTTGATGAGTTGCTGAATCGTCATTGGATTTTGTTGTTCCTTCAGTAATGCCTCGGCAACATCAAGCATTGCTAATGATTTCATTTTTTCGTTCATTTCTTCCTCCTAAAACCGTTTATATTGTATACTAATCATTACCTTTTTGCAAGTATTATTTATGTTAATTGAGTAATTAATAAAACGATGGCTAATATGACTGCAAGAACGATAAATAGTTTAAGCATTTTTTTAACGAAACTTAGTGTGCCTAGTACTAAAATAATTCCGACAAAGACAGCCCCTACAATTTTGATAACCTCTGGTAGTGGTGAAACAAATTGATCATAAAGACCCAAAAGCTTTCCATCAATATCAAGTGTATCAGATAGAAATCCGTTAAATTTCCCATATATTGATTCTAAAAAACCTCTAACTACACCCCACATCGTTTTTTCCTCCTATTTTTTGTCTACTAATATTTTCTTCTATTTTCAACTGCTTTACTCAATGTAAGCTCATCGGCATATTTCAATTCAGCACCTACGGGTAATCCTGAAGCAAGTCTGGTGATTAAGACTGACTCGTCTGAAAAAAGTGATTTTAGGTACTTGGCTGTCATCTCACCCTCAACAGTACCGTTAGTTGCTATAATCATTTCAGAAACGGATTTGATACGTTTAGCCAAGGTATCAATATTTAAATCCTTATCCGTAATTCCTCTTGAAAAATCAACCAATCCGCCTAAAACATGATAGATACCGTGATAAGTTTTCATTTTTTCCATAACAAACACATCTTTTGCATCTGCAACAACCATTAGCGTTTCGTGATCTCTATTGGAATTTGAACAAATCTCACAAATATCATGATCAGTAATCATATGACATATAGAGCAATACTTGATTTCTTCCTTCAGTTTTTTTAGATGTTCTGAAAAGGCAAGTATTGAATCGTCATCAAAGTTGGTAATAAGATGAAGTGCTAATCGTTCAGCGGTTTTTTCGCCAATTCCAGGCAACTTTTGGAAATCGTCAATAATTTTCTTCAAGATAGCTGGATACATTAAAAGCCAAAGCCTCCTAGCCCACCGCTGAATTGACCCATGGTTTCTTCTTGTTCTTTTTCAATCTGCTTCAATGCATCGTTAACTGCCAATAGGATAGCATCCTGTAACAAATCAACCTCTTCTAAGAATTCAGGATTGATTTGAACATCAATAACCTGTCTTGTTCCTTGCATGACAACTATGACACCGCTTGCTTTCCCAAAATATTCTTTTCTTTCAAGCTCTTCTTGTGCGTCTAGCATTTGTTTTTGCATCTTCTTAAGTTTACTTAACATATTCGGATTCATTGTCTTACTCCTTAATGGAAACTTTATCCCCAAAATATTCTCTTGCTAAAGCAATGATTTCAGGTTCTTTCTTTTCTTCACTTGTGATATCTACATATAATTTTAGATCATAAGGTGGAAGTTTTGGCTTTTTTTGACCTTTTTTCCATAAATCTAGATAGACTTCCTTGATGATAAGCCAATCTGTTTTAAGGATTGCGATATAATCATCAATCAAGTGCTGTTTGCTGTTGAAAATTTCAAGAACGAGTTTCTTTGTCTCTGGTTCTAAAATGCGTTTGCATAAGTTTATATCGTCATAGACGAGAAGCATAGAATCAGACACAGCTTCAAGTTCAGCTTGAGATAGGAGTAATGCAACCATCTTTAAGTGTGCTTTAGGATAATCCTTCAAATGTTTCCAACCTGATTGCATAAGTGTCTTCTTATCCTTATCGTCATGATTCATGATTGCTTCGACTTGTTTAATCGTAACCAAAGCTTTTTTGTTTGCCTTAGTCACTTCTTTAGGCTGAATTTTGATTTGTTCCCGTAACTCTTGAATACTATTTTTCATATCCAATACTGTCGCATCATAATCAATTGCTTTGATGGTTTGATGCTCCATCATTTTAATTAATCCAAGCTCGACATAGGCACGCTTTTGGTGTGTCCACTTCATGTCTTGTTGGAGTTGATTGAGTACATCTAAGTAAAAATAGATTCTATCAAAAGAAAACACGCTAAGAAGTTCGCTATATTTTGGTAATTCAACTGTTGTTGCTTTTTCCAATAAGATGTCTCTCAAAGCTAAAATTAGGTCGTTGACGATTCTGGTGATTTCTTTGCCTTCAGCAATTAGATCTTTTAATATCACCATAGCTTTACTAATTTCTTTATTAGAAATAGCTGTCAGCATTTCTGTCAGTGCTTTTTTAGATACACTACCTGAAACTTGGTGAACATCGTCTTCTGTGATTGAGTTATCTGCAAACGAGATAGCTTGGTCCAAAAGACTGATGGCATCTCTTAATCCACCTTCAGAATTCACTGCAATCGCACGGACAGCTTCTGGAGTGATACCAATCTTTTCTTTAACAACAATCTCATCAAGTTTTTCGATAATATCCAAGGTCTCAATATTCTTAAAATCAAACCGCTGACATCTAGATAGGATTGTTGGTGGTATTTTATGTACTTCTGTAGTAGCGAGAATAAAGATGACATGCTTTGGTGGTTCTTCTAGAGTTTTTAATAATGCGTTAAATGCACCAGGAGTAAGCATGTGTACTTCATCAATGATATATACTTTGTATTTGCCAACACTTGGCATATACTTTACTTTATCTCTTAAATCCCTAATTTCATCGACGCCGTTATTTGATGCAGCATCAATCTCGATAATATCGGGGATATCGCCACGATCAATACCCTTGCAAATGTCGCATTGATTACATGGTTCATTAGTAGGCTGGTTAAGGCAGTTAACCGCTTTCGCAAATATCTTTGCAATGCTTGTTTTACCTGTACCGCGAGGACCACTGAACAAATAAGCGTGGGCAATTTTATCATGCAACAATGCATTTTGTAGTGTTTTGATAATGACTTTTTGTCCAGATACTTCACTAAATGCTTTCGGACGGTATGCACGGTATAATGCTACATATGCCATTTAGGTTCCCTCGCTTTCTTTCTTTTCTCATTATAACACATATTATATCTTATAATATGCCAAAAAATCATATTTTAGCAAAAGTGAAAATTGATTTATTTGCCTAAACAAAACTTAGTGAATAATTCATTTAAAAGATCGTCCTGGTAGTTTTCACCGAGAATATCACCAAGAAGCCTCCATGCAGTTGTCAGATCGATTGCATAGACATCAACGGGCATATCGAGTTCTATCGAGGTTAATACATTTTGTAGTGATTTTTTCGCTTCTTTGACTTTTGTAATATGTCTTGCATTAGACAAATAATTGAAATCGCGTTCTTCGATATCTTCAAGTGACAAAAGTTTAAGAATTGAGTTCTCAAGCTTTTTCAATCCCGCTCTTGTTAGTGTTGAAATAAGGATAACTTCGTCCATTTTAAGTACTTGAGGTAAATCAGATTTATTGGCAATAATGATCCGTTTTTTATGACTTGTCATTTCTAAAAGCTCTTTATCTTCTTTGGTCAATATTTTAGATTGATCTAAAACAAGCAGAACAAGTTGAGCATCGTTAAGTGCCTTCATAGAGCGATTAACACCAATCTTCTCAACGGCATCGGTGGTCTCTCTAATGCCAGCAGTATCTATCAAATTAAGTGTTACTCCACTAATGTTAACATACGCTTCAATGGTGTCTCTTGTCGTGCCTTCTACCTCGGTAACGATGGCTTTATCCTCGTCAATCAATGCATTGAGCAAACTGCTTTTTCCGACATTCGGTTTACCAACAATAGCTGTTTTAACACCTTCGCGAATCATTTGATTCTTCTCGGATTCATGGAGAAGTTCATTAATTTCTTGAATTAGATTTTCCGTTTTAGGTTTAATAATTTCTTTACTCATAACAAACGCGTCATCATACTCTGGATAGTCGATATTGACTTCAATTTGGGCAATGATCGTCAAAAGCTTTGAACGAAGATTACGAATTAATTTCGATGTTTCTTTTTGAATGCCTAGATTGGCAATCTTTAAGGCTTGTTCGCTTTTGGCATGAATCAAATCCATAATGGACTCTGCTTCAATCAAATCTATACGCCCATTTAGATAAGCTCTTTGACTAAATTCTCCAGGCTCTGCCAACCTGATATTTAAGGATAAAACGCGTTCTAACACTTTTTGCGTGATTAAAATACCACCATGTGTGGATACTTCCACCATATCTTCAGCAGTAAATGTTTTTGGTGCCTTAAGCACGGCAACCATAGCCTCATCGAGATAACTCCCATCCTCGTTGAGTATATGTCCGTAGTGCAGCGTATGACTTTTAGCTTTCTTCAAATCATATCCTTTAAATATTTGACTGAATTCTGAAATAGCTGTATCTCCACTTATGCGAATGACAGAAATACCAGCAGTTCCATATGCCGTTGATATTGCAGCAATTGTGTCAAAATTCATTTTTTTGTTCCTTTGTTATTTGGTGTTTTTTTAATGGCTTACCCTTGAATGGATTAAATCCACGATGTATATCTCTTATGGCAATAAACACAACAATGAATACACCCAATATAGAGCCAATCAAAACATAACCGCTACCAAAAATTAATCCAATCATGGCCATAAACCAAAGCGTAGCTGCTGTTGTGATTCCTTTGACAACGTTTGTTTGGTCTTTAATTATCACACCAGCACCAATGAAACCTATACCTGTAATGACTTGGGCAATTATTCTTTGACCTTCTGGATCAATAAGAAGTCCGCTGTTCTGCAAGAAGATCTGATGCTCAAACATTAGACGTTGCATAATGGCAATACCTGCAGCACCCATAGCAACCAATACATGGGCAGATAGTCCAGCTGCCTTACCAACATTTTGACGTTCTAGACCAACAAAATATGCAACAAAAAATGTAATGGCAAGCGGTAGAAATATTTTAAGTAGTATTTCTGTTAATGATAAATTAAAATCTAAAATCATTTTTGTTTTCTCCTTTCCTTGTATATTTCATTAAAATGAACCTTATTTAAATTATTTTTATGATAGCCCAATATGGCTTCCAAATTCACGTTTGTTGCTGAATTGAATATTAGCTGATCAACATCTGGCTGATCTTTTTTCAATTTTTCAATCAACATTTTAATTTCTTTTCTTTTTGAAGATGTCTTTTCAGCTACAACCGTACACCCACAATTCATTGCTTGGATGCCGCTGTGCTTTATCCATCTGATGATATCTTTTTCTTTAACAAACATCATCGGACGAATCAACTCAATACCTTCAAAATTTTCAGCGGTAATTTTTGGCACCATCGTCATGAACTGACCGTTATATAAAATATTCATCATTGTCGTTTCGATAACATCATTGAAATGATGACCAAGTGCTAGTTTGTTACAGCCTAATTCTAAAGCTGCTTGATAGAGAAAACCTCTTCTCATCCTCGCACAAAGGTAACATGGATTTTCTTTAGCAATCTTGCCAATAACATGAAAAATATTGGACTCTCTGGTGATTAAAGGAATATTTAGGTAATGGGTATTACTCCTTAATAGTTCACGGTTAATTTCTCTAAATCCGGGATCCATTGAGAGAAAAACCAATTCAAAATCTATTTTATTATGTTTTTTTAATTCTTGAAACAGTTTTGCAAGGATCAAACTGTCCTTGCCTCCAGAGACTGCAACTGCAATTTTATCTCCAGACTGTACCAGTTCATATTCATTAATAGCTTGTACAAATGGTCTGAATATATCCTTGCGATAGGTTTTTGTCAAACTTCTTTCTATATCTGAAAGGGGGATTTTTGGAATCTCAACGCTAATGGCTTGGCATGATTGCATCTTATGCCTCGTTATACGTTTTAATCACAGCTTCAACATCCTTGATAAATTCTGGTAACTGTTCCCAACTTTCAAGTCTAGCTCCTGATGCTTTGGCGTGTCCGCCTCCACCATATCTATTTGCAAGTTCATTGATTGTCGGCCCATTTGACCTAAGTCTGATTCTGACTTCGTCGGGATATTCGATGAATAGAGCCCAAACAGGAAAGCCTTCAATACCGCCTAACAATCCGACAACAGATGCTGCTTGTTCGTCTGATACATTGTATTTTTCTATGACGTCTCTGGTCATCTTTAAATATACAAATCCATCTGTAGTTACGAAATTACTGTAGACATAACCCTTCAAAGCTATCATTTCTAATGTTTCTTTACCCAGTTTACCATCGATATATTCAACGTCAACGCCTTTATCAATCAACATGCCAGCCATGCGGTGTGTAAGCTGTGAAACACCTCTGAAACGGAAACGTCCCGTATCGGTGACGATTCCTGTGTACAACGCTATCGCACCCTCAAGTGTCATGCTTAATTGTTTTTGATATTTATAATAGAAGTAAGCAATCATTTGAGCGCAAGATGGAAAGTTGGTATCAACCCATCTGATATCTCCATAATCATCTACGGCGATATGGTGATCGATTTTGATGATTTCTTTTCCTAATTTATAACGTGGATCACTGATTCTATCTTCAACAGCAGTATCGACAACGAAGCATAAAGCCCCTTGATAGGTGTCATCGGTGATGACATCAAATTTGCCTATAAAATCAACAAATGCACTTCTTTCACCAACAACGTAAACCCTTTTTTCAGGAAAAGAATGGTAAATGATGTTTTTAAGTCCAAACTGAGCACCATAACAATCGCCGTCTGGTCTTTTATGACCATGGATAATAATGGTCTCATATTTTTTGATTCTATTTAGTATTTTTTGCATATTCTTTTGCCCTTTCATCTAAATCCTTGATGATTTCATCTACTTCGTTCCAATCTTTAAGGCTTGCACCACAGGCTAGATTATGCCCTCCACCACCATATTTTTTCGCGATGTCAACAATGGTAATGCCTCTTGCTCTGAATTCACCAACAATAACGTTATTTTCGGTATCTTCAGTGAAGTTTGCCCATATGGAGACCTCTTTGATCCCCGCCATTTGATTGACCATACCTCTACTGACGGATTGAAACTCCAAACCGCTTTTAGCAATCAACTCTGCGTTATTTTTGCGATATGCAACGCCATTTGGCGTCATTTCAAATGTCGAAAATAAATTTTTCGTCAATCTCTTTTGAAGAGGCTCTGTATAAATGAAATCGTAGAACTCTTGAAAACTTGGATTAAATTTGGTGATGTATGATGCAAGTTCAAATGTTTTACTTGCGTTATTGAGATATAGAAATCTACCTGTATCGGTTACCATACCTCCATAAAGGTAAGTCGCAGCTTCTGGAGTCACCCTAAGTTTATATCTTCTAATTAGGTCAATGACCATCTCTGATGCTGATGCAAATGAAGAATCCTTATAAAAGACGCTCACATTTTCAACATCTGTATCATTTTGATGGTGATCGATGATGATTTTTTCTTTTGCTATTGTGTAGCGATCATCACTAATCAATCTAGTGACTGAAACATCTGTGATGATTGCTAAAGCATTGCTATAGGTGTCATCGGTGATATTATCCATGGAAGCAAGATAACTCATATCACTTAAATCACCAACAGCATATACATTTTTACTTGGATAATTTTCTTTAATAGTTAAATATAGACCATACTGACTTCCAATAGCATCCATATCTGGTCTTTGATGCCTATGTATGATAATTGTATCGTATGATTGAATTAAATCATAGATCTTATCTTTAATATTCATATGTACGACCTTTCTTTGTTAGATTAGAATAGTATAACATATTAAAACAAATTTGCGCTATTTTATTGCTCTTTATGGTCTTGTTGTCCGAGTCTTTCAATATCTTGCTTAACACCTTGGGTTGGTTCTTTTTTCCCCAATCTTCTTTTTTTCATTGAAAATATAAAGACAGTTAGCCCAATGACGATAGCAGAGTAGATTGCTATGTTCCTCAAGACCATGGGTGTCGTATCGATATGAATAATCGGTGCCATTGAAACATTACCAAATGATTCATTGGGTGCAATAGAATTTGCCGATATATAAGCTTCAATATCTGCTTTTACTGAAAAATCAGAGGATTCAATGAGAAGCGGTATTTCAGTAAAAAGATCGTTTTCTTGATAGATTTCGATTTTGGTGATACTTTGGAAAATACTGTCAAGCTCAAACAAGCTCTTTTTGATTAATGATGCTTGAGTATCTTCTTCTAAGACAGAATAAAGGGGTAAACTAAATATTTTGAATCCCATGTACTCTTGAATAATATCAGTTCCTGATGAAATTCGAACTGTGAAAAAATCAGTCAAATCATCTCCTGATGTTTGATGCATGAGCAAATATAGGCCATCCTGAATGATATATTCCTCATTAATCAATTGGATATAGGCAACTTCATAGATCTTGAGATCAAAAGTACGTTCACCCTCTATGACAACCATGTCAACAACTGGAGTCTCATGATAAAAGCGAACGGATATAAAATATTCGTAGTCATTTTCCGCTAAAGCAATTGCTCCTTGTTCTTCTAGAAAAAGAGTTCTCACATACGAATCTGTTAAATTGAATACAATCATCAGTCCCAGAGCTGCAAGCAATGAGTAAATGATTCGATTGATATATTTAATCATCTTATGCCCATACTCCTAAATGATTTGCTTTCGCATATTTTTCTGCATTGGTCATCCATATACTTAAAGGGATATTATTAAAAATTAACGCATTCGAAGAATCCTGATAATTATTTTGGCTATACCCGTTACGGACAAGTTCATAGTTAACAAGCACGCCGTCTGCCCATATGAGAGCTAGATATCTTTCATAAGTATCAACATTTCCCGATGCAGGATCATGTTGAAGGTAAATAGTTGTTGCATTGGATAATAGAGATGCTGCGAAATTTCTTGCTTCAGTAGCAAGTGTTCCACTTCCTATTTCAGGAGTATCAATACCGATGAACCTAACTCTATCTTCTCCAAGAAAACCTGGAGTAAAGTATGCTGTATCTCCATCATAGATTGAGTAATACTCAACCTCAATCATACCACCTGGTTCGGTAAAAGAAATGCTTAAGAATGCTGAATCAAATGTGAATGTTGTTGGGTATTCAATAGGATGAGTCCCAAAAATGACATCATAATCAGCACGATATTGGTTCCACTCATCAACATTAAAGATAGCAGTTGCTTGAGTAATTGATGGGTCTCTGACAAGCGTTCGATCGCTTAGGTAAAATAAACCCCATCCAATATTGCCGATAATATCAACAATTTGGTTATTACTATCATTGAGTGCTATCGTATCATTTCCATTAAAGGTCAATGCATTAGAAAGCATATCAGCTTTAGCAAGAATACTTGCCGCACTGTTTGAGTAGGCAATGATAAAAGTTTCTTGTGGATTGATTGTTCCCGTTAATTGAATTTGATGACTTATTGTGTCAGATCCGTCAATATAAAGTGATAGTTTATATGTCGATAAATCAATGATTACATCCGTTATATTGAATAACTCAACAGCACGGTTATATGATTCACCCTCAAGATATTTAGAGATGATAATTCCTCGATTAACTGCTGGTATTGCTTCAGATATGAATACCAAAACTTCATCGCCATTATCTAATACATCTCCTGCTTGAAGTTGATTTCCATAATTCAAAAAGATGCCGGCTGGAAGATCATTTGTTCTAAAGGTCTGAATTTCTACAATGACATTGATTTTAGCTAATTCAGTGAGTATTTCATTTTGAGTTTTGCCACTCAAATTTGGTAATACGTTTGCGTGTACTGAAAAATATAGAATGATATTGGTATATGCTTTAACTACATCATTGGCTTCATAATTTTGTCCATAAGCGATAAATCTTCCTTCTCGAATATCATTATTGATGACATTTTGAGTAGAAACTATTAATTTGTGCTGAGAAAGAACAGCTAATGCTTGTTCTTCAGTCATACCGTTTAGATTAGGTAACGTAATTGTATCTTTTGTTTGAGTGCATGAAAAAAGAAAAAAAATAGAAAGAAAGATTGTTAGAATAATCCATATTTTTTTAATCACATCAAGACATCTCCTCACATAGGTATTAGTATTATAACATACTATGTTATTGATGTCATTTGGGATAAAAGAAAAAAGGATGCATCGTTTGAATGCATCCTAGTTTATAAATCTTTAAAATATTTTAGTTGAAGAACTTTAAGTTGTCAATAGCAAATCTAACATCTAAAGTTGCAGAAGGCTGAACAACGTAGAATCTAAATTCAGATCCTCCATCAAGTGGTACTTTAACAGTCTTATATATTGTTGGATCAACGATATCTTTAAAGTCAATCAAAGTAATCCAATCTTCTCCTACCTTAACTTGCAGTTCTGCCCTAGTCACTTGAGCAATACGTCCAAAGTCGGCAGCACTCCACATACTTAAATCAAATTCAACCTTAGTCGCAACTGTAGTTCCTAAATTGAATATTGCGTAAGCAATAAATATATCAGGAACTTTATTGCCTGCAATCACCATGAATTCATTTCCAGTACCTGGGTGTGGTGCATTTGTACTTGATGTAATTTGTGCTCCCAATTTATCGATTACATAAGTAGCTGCAGTAACTGCATCAACTAAAGACCATGTAGCTGGGGTAACATAACCATAAATGTTTGTGGTTCCAAAATCGAAGCTATGTGCAAGTGTATAAACACCTACTGCTACAATAAATTCAATTACTTTTGTTTCGCTTCCAAGTGTCAATGTAGCTGTTAATGTAACGATAGTTTGACCTACAGTAGGTAATGTAACTGTACCAGCTGTTGTAATAATTGTTGCATTGTCTGTTGCCCAAATGATTGTTGAACCATTTAATCCAAGAGCAGGCATACTAGCTGTAATTGGTGTTGCATCTTCTAAAAATGCTGGAATACTAAGCTCTGCTACATCTAGGTCAATCTTATCTAGATCGCTTAGACCAACTTCTATACTAAATGTAACTTCCTTAGTTTCAGAATTCAGTATTAATGTAGCAGTTAAAATGACTGTAACCTTATCGACTGGAACTGTAACAACACCATCTATAGTAATGACGACGTCATTATTAGATGCCCAAGTAATTGCAGAACCATTAGTTCCTGTCGCAGGTAATGATAATGTCTGATTGGTTGATATTTCTGTTGGAATAACAAGTTCTTTAACATCTAGTGCTACTAAATCAGCATCAGTAGCTGTTGCGGCTGTCAATACTGTAGAACTAGTAAAATAGAAGTATGGATTATTGTACCAAGCAAGAGGATTAACAACATCATAGAAATCGCCAACTGCGATAGCTGCCAATGTTGCTGCTGCTTCAGTGCTCAATGCTTTTCTTGAATCCCATTTCATTGTTAACTTAGTGCCTTCTGCCAATCTTTCGAGAGTTATAGTAACATTGCCATAAGTAGGATCAATAGCAACAGAACTAACATAAAGTCCCGTCATTTCAACTAATTGTCCTTGATAAACAAGCATATCAGTTGCATTCAATAAGACTGCATCAACATTCACTGCAGTTGGCATTGTAGCATCGCCAACCAATGTAATAGCTGTTGGAGCAATTTGTCTCATACCATTGAATGAAGTTCTAGAACCGAACACTTCTACTTCTTTACCTAAATTAGCAGTTAAAGTAGCAAGCATTTCTGCATTAGATGTATAAATTGCAATACCGCCTGTAGCATCTTGAATAAAGAATGTGCGGTAGTATTCTGAAGTTGTAACAATACCAACTGTGCGAATTTTAGCGTTTGAAGCAGCGTTGATAACATCTAGAATAGTAATTATAGAAAGTCGACCAACCTTAAAGGTAATGGTTACAGTATCTGTTGCATCATTTCTAGTTAGTGTACCTGTCAAGGTAACATCAATTTGACCGTCAGCAACAGGCATAGTAACTAAACCAGTTGTTAGATTTACATATTCGCTAGCTGTATCCCAAACGATTGTTGTTCCTAGCATTACTGTAGGAAGATCAATTGTTGTTTCAACGGTATATTCAGCATCAAAGCTTGCAGTTAATACTGTTTTAACAGCGCCAACAATACCAGCATCATCTAAAGTTGTCTGAATATCTTCAATTCCACCTGTAAAAATAACTGTGAAGATATTTCTATCTGTTCTTAGTGAATATAAGAAGACATTAAGTGTAACTTCTAATCCATCATAAGGAATAAATGCTGCCATGTTGGATTTGTAATAAATCATCAAAGCATCAGTTGTAAATGGTGAATTTGCATCTGAATTAATGTCTGTTCCATCATGATCAGTATTGACTAAGAATGTTCCATAATTTGTTGAATTTTGAACTCTAACCTTTGTGGTTATTGTAATATACTCGAAAATAAATGGAGCTACAGCTGTATATGTCGTTGGAAGTGTTGCGATGTAATCAGATATTGATGTCGCAATAACTCTTGGAGTTATAACATCTGCAGTAGCTTCAGAAGCTACGAGAATAACTGGCATATTTGTATCTGCTGTACCGCTTAATTGGTATACACCATAATAATAGTCGACCATACCGGTTACTGTAAATACAGCGCCATCAACAACCTGTACAGGTGGCAATCCACCAGTATAAACAAAGATAAGTGTCGTACCGTCAAATAACATATATCCATCTGTAGATACACCAACAACAGTAACGTCAGCAACCTTGACATAGCTATTATCGCCTAATGCGATGGCAGCAGCAAAGTCTGCAACTACTGTAAATGGTGCAAACGATAAGACGACAACTTCAAATTCTTTTGTTAGTGTTAGTTCGCCTAAATGTAATGTTGCAGTTAAAATAACTGTAACATTTTCGGGTTGTCTAACTACTACGCCAGCACCTGTTATGGAAGCTGGAGTATCTGAAGTCCACGTAACTGTGACGCCTTCGGTACCTACTGTAGCAGGTAATACGATATCAGCAGCAACACCGTTGCTAATACCTGATAAGAGTAGAGCATCTTGAGCTTCCTGAAGAATCAATTCAGCTGGTTTTTCAATAATTGCCAAAACAGTGATAATAAATTCTCTTGTTTCAGATCCAATAGTAGCTGTAAGGATAACAGTAGAATCTGCTTCTCCATAAACTGGTCTAACGATGACACCTGCTGAAGATAATACAGCTGCATTACCTGATGACCAAGTAATAGTTAATGTCATTGAAGTTGTAGGCAATACAATATTGCTCTTGGTATTATAACGATCTGTTAAAGCGTTATATCCCAATAAATCACCAGTAATTTCAATTTCATCAAGAGCATCTTGTGGATCAATCACAACGACTGCAGCAAGAACCTTAAGTGTGAACGACTTTGTTGCCGTTGCTTCACCGAGAGTTAATGTTGCCGTTAATGTAACATTTGTGTCTGCTGTTTGTCGTACAACGACACCAACATTTGAAATAACACCTGTGTTACCAGAAACCCACGAAATTTGAACTTCACCAACTGTAGTTGGCAATGTCAAGTTTTGTGTGACTGAAGTCGCGCTATCGCCTGTTGCAAATACTAAACTGACTGAATCTAAAGCTGCATCAACAGTTTCTTGATCGGTATCTCCGCAAGCAACAAGTGTGAAAACAGTCAGCAAGATGACAGCAAGCGTCAGAACGCTTTTCATAAACGTAAATCTTTTTCTCATTTGACTTTCCTCCATTTTATTTTTTAATCTTTAAAAATTATATTTCCTAAACCCGGCAACATCAGTTGATATGAATCATAGAATTGAGTAACCGGCCCAAAAACCGAGATGTGTTTGCCAACTACGAAGAGGTAGCTTGGCAAGAATGATGCAGTGTAGTTATCAATGCGAATGTTAACCGCATTGTTTGAATCATCTTTGGCAATAACGGTATAAGCGTCATCACTTGGCGATTCAGTTACACTTTCAATCGTTAAATTCTCGAAATTGACGACTCTGCCAACATATTGTCCCATTTGGTTACCCAAAATAGTTGTGATGGTAATAGAATTATCAATTGATTCCAATATCATATTCTCATATATGTAATTGGAAAGTTGCTTGCTATTAAAGTAGAGCGCAGGAACAAGTCCCTGTATGGTCACTTTATAGCCAATTTGTAATTCATTTGTCAAAACATACCCTGTATAAACGTAGATACCTCTGCCATCTTGTTCCAAGAAAATGCTGTTGCCAACCTTTGATGTGATGATTCCGGTAACTGTCACTTTTCTTGCAACATAAGTATCAAAATCATCGATTAACGCACCAATCGCAATTGGTGTACCTTCGGTGCTGTAATCGTAATCCGGATCAATTTCACCATAAATACGTTTTCCTGTCAATTGGGTTTCTGCGCCGGCAACGGTAAATGGATTTTCATATTGTGTATCAACTGCACCTGATGTCCACGCATACGCCTGTTCTACTAATTCAAGATTAAGCAATCTTGTTACGTCGTCCTTCACATACCACACCCAAGCCAAATAACGTTCACCATCAGTTCTTATACCTTCGGCTTGCAAAATGATTTTATCAGCACCACTGAGCTGTTCGCGAACAAAGTTTGCTGCTTTAATACCCCATGGGTCGTATTTGCTTGTTGCTTCTGGTGCATCGATTCCTAAATAGCGCACTGCAAATCTAGCCCCTGATACTATATCTCTAAAATTAGTGGTATCTCCATCTGTAAACGTAGTGACTTCGACTTCACCTATGCCATCGTTGATAAATGATAACCCAGCATAGGATGCCGTTAATCTTAAATCATCTGTGTGATTGGTATCAAAAGGTGGAATAATAATACTTATTGTTCGAACTACCGTAGTTGATAAACCTGAATTTTGTGCTACGTAGGTCACACTATAATCATCAATCTTGTAGTAATCGATATCAGAAAGGATTTTTCCTGTATTATCCTTAATTTCAAGAATATAGAAAAAATTACCAAACGGAATATTATTACCTAAAAAGTCTGTCGCTACAAGCCCATCTTCCAAATCAAAGTCTGGTGGATTGCCCTGTACCGAAACATATAAGGTAACATCATCTGCTCCTTCTATGGTTGGTGCTGATGGAGCAGGAGTCGCTATTTCAATGCGAATACTACTGCCAAAATCAACTTGATCGCCAATATTTAATCCCGCATACTGAATAAAATAACCGTCTGATACATCATTTGTTTCGATGTGTCTAAATATAATAACTAAATCTATGCCTTCAAATAATTGTGTAATTTCTATTTCTGTCTTCCCTGCCAAATCAACAAGTGTATATTTATCATCAATAGGCACTTCTTCGGGTTCTTGACACGAAATTGTCAAGAATCCGATAGAAATCACCAAAAGTATTAGGAAAAACTTTCTCACGAGCCACCTAAATTAGCTTCAGTATAGGCTTCAAGAAGCGCTGCAGCGATGTCTCCATCACCTAGCATGATACGTTCCAGTGCCAAACCAACTTGCGTACGTGCTCTTGATGAACCAATAAATGCTGGATCATAGAACATATATCCTGATTGTAGGTAAGCTGCGTTGGCAGCCATTGAAATAGGAAGTTGATTTGCAGTTGGTGCGTTTAGGAAGATTTGATAGGTTGCACTTAGATATGCGCTTGTTCTAACTGGCAAGTAACCTGTTTGCATTGCCCAGTCAGTTGTATTTTCTGTATTAATTAAATGTTTTAAGAATAACCATGAAGCGAGTTGTTCATGAGCAGTACCTGTCTTCATCAAGGAAATATTCGTACCTTGTTGAATGACTGCCTTAGCATCAGGAAGATCTTCATTATATGGTACTGGTCCGACGGCAATTTCAAAAACTGGTAATAAAGTCGATGGATCAGTTGCAGGAATATTATATCTAACACCAGCTGATGAACCAACAGTTACGAAGCATTGTTGATTAATAAATGGTACAGAAGCATATTGTTGATCCCAAAATTCTGGTAATGTGATGATGCCGTTATTCGTCTTTAGGAAGTTCATAGCAGCTGTTGTGTTTGCATTGTTATTCCATAAATATTGCCCACTGAAAGTAGCATAATCAATACCTGTATAAGCACCATTAAACTGTCTGGTGAATGTAATGAATGCATTTCCTGTGGAATCATATGAAGCTGGAACAATTAATGATTTAGCTGCTGCAATAAGCGGTGCAAGTTCGCCTTCAGTTAGCCCAGTATTAGCTGCTCTAACTTTTGCTTCTGCAAGTGTATCACCATATGCCTTTAGGGCAGGAGCTGCAGCAATAACATCTTGCCATGTTTCTGGTTCGTCAATACCAAGTGCAACAAATGCAGTCTTGTTATAAATCATGACTTCTGTTGATTTATTGAATGGTAAGGAATAATAAGTGCCTGCAAGGTCGTATTGGCTGTTTTCTTCTAGATATGAAGTAATGATATCGTCTAGAGCATCATCGCCATTAAGTCCCCATGTGGTGCTATTGATATAAGGATTTAAATTAAGAACCGCTTTACCATTTAAGTATTCAGCAACATGATCTGGATATGCTTGAACAAGGTTCGGCATATCTTGAGCTGTAATTGCATTAATCATATTCGTCTTGAGTGTATCATAGTTGCCAACACCGGCTGGAATAATTACAGTAACGTTAGGATACAATAGCTTGAAGCTATCTGCATATTTTTGAAGCAAAGCTTGATTAGCTTCACCCATAGCATGCCACAATGTAATTTCAATTGGGTCTGTTGTCAATGTGAGTGGAATTGCACTAACTGCAACAGTAAGTGTAACTGATGCACTTGCTCTGATGCCGCCACTGTTTGTTACACGAATCGTAAGATTGTATGTACCAGGAGTGTCAAGGAAGTATGTTCCAATGACTTCAATATCGCCAGTGATGTTTCCATCAACTGGGTCAGTTGCGGTTACGCCTGCTTTAGGATCAAAGTCTCCAGATCCTACATAATAAATTTGTGATGCAACAACCCCGTTTAACACTGGTGGTTGAACATTCGATGTACCTTCAACAATCAAGTTGATTGTTACAGTTGTTACTAAATCGCCACTGTCTGTAACTGTCAAAGTAATTGTGTAAGTACCTTCATAGTTGACATCATCAGCTTCAAAGCCACTGACCTGGATGTCTGCAGTCAAATCGCCATCTTCAAGGTCACTTGCAGTGACGCCATCGAGTGGATCGTATGCATCCCCCTGTTGGATAACGGGAGTTAAATCTGCACCCGTAATTGTTGGTGCCTGATTTCTTCTTGTCGCACATGCTGAAAGTGTTAAGACACCCAACAGTACGAGAACTGTAAATACTATTTTTTTCATTTTTTCCTCCTATATATTTATGAACCTATTTTTCAAACCTAAATTAACCTTTTGTTCCACTTCTACCAACACCTGCAATAATATATTTCTTAAGTGAGAAGAAGATAATAAGGAGCGGTACGGTGACTAATGCGGTTGCAGCGAGCTGTAAGTTATACACAGGTCTTGCATCCGAACCTTCACCTGTGACGAAACTTGTACTTCTTAAGGCAACTGATATTAACCAGTTTTCTTCAGATGGAGCTACTAATTGTGGCCAAATATAGGCATCCCATGCTCCAATGGCACTAAGGATAGTAATGGTAATGATGGTTGGCTTAGCAATTGGAATCATAACTCTTCTTAAATATTTAAAATCTCCACAGCCGTCAACCTGAGCTGCACGATATAGTGTATCTGGGATCTGCTTAAATGACTGTCTTAAGAAGAAAATGTAAAATACACTAGTCATGAACGGAAAGATAAGGGCGTAGAAACTATCATACCAGCCTAGATTCCTAACGGTAATATAGTTGGTAATGGTATAAAGCTCACCAGGAATCATCATGGTCATGAGTAAGATTGAGAAAATAAACTCACGTCCTTTAAAATCAAGTCTGGAAAATGCAAAGGCTGCTAAAATCGTTGTCGTAACTGTTCCAACCATTGATAAGATACCTACAATGAGTGTGTTTGCTATATATCTAGAAAAATTAAACTGCGTCAGAGCAACCTTGAAGTTAACCCATTGCATTTCAGAAATTCCCACAAACATTCTTGGTGTAATCGCATTTGAAAGCTCTTGATGTGTTTTGAGTGCTGTAATCATCATCCAATAGAATGGGATGAATATGAATAAGGCAATCATCGTAAGGAACGTGTAAGTTGCAACCATGACGCCAACTTTAAGAACAAGATCCTGCTTGCTGATTCTCTCGAGATCCGCTTGTGTCTCTGATTGCTGTTTTTTTAGTTCTCTTTTTGCTTTGGCGCGTTCAAATGTTTTGCCAGTGAATAAATTTTTGATCACGATGCAAACATTTTTTATTGCCTGTACAATTCCATAATCTTGAACTGTTCTTAAAATTTCAGAACCACCCAAATAACGTGCTATAGCACTAAATGGATTGAGTGTGAATAAGCTCATGAACATATATAAGAATTGTGTGCGATATGTCCATTCGTCCATTTCAATGACATCTTTACTTCTGAGTCTTTTGAAGTGAGAGAAGGTCAAAGGAATGAAAACGACGAGATATCCAATTAATATACTTATGCCAGCGTTAAGCTGTGCTGATGTTAAGGTAACTCCTAAAACTCGATATGTCGTGTTAATGACTTCGGTAATAAACACAGGTTCTTTGAGTATAATGAAGAAATGTGAAAGTAATGTAATTGCAGCAATAACATAAACTAGATCAATGAGCGATGCAATTAAATCAATGCGTTTAATTTTATCAGTAATTCTTTTCATGTCGCTCTCCCCTCCTAGTAATGGACTCTACGTTTTCCAACTTGAAGTTGGATTACCGTAAAGACTAATATGATTGCGAAGAGAATTATCGCAGCTGCAGAAGCATATGACATCACACCATTGAGTGCGGCGCCTCCAATGTAATCGTAAATATAGAACACAATAGTTTTTAAGTTAATAGATCCTTGAGCACCCGTTGTAATCATCCCTTCACGGTTAATAATTGCAACGACTGACGCATAGGTTTTAAATGATCCTATAACTGACGTAATTAAAATATAGAAAATCATTGGTGATATCAAAGGCACCGTGATGCGAGAAAATGATTTAAACCGACTAGCCCCATCAATTTGTGCAGATTGATAATATTGTTTATCAATTCCTTGTATGCCTGCTAGGAAAACGATAATCTTAAAGGCAAGTCCATTCCACACACTGTAAACTAAGATGACTGACATTGCTGACCAATAAGTGGCTCCCGATGCAACCCATGCGATGGGTTTTCCTCCAAACCAGGTGATGATTTGATTAGCTAACCCTAACCCTACGGGGTTGGCAATTGTATTTTGGTTTCCACTAAAGATAAAGGCAAAGACCAAACCGATTGCTATCGTGTTGGTTACATAAGGAAGGAAGAAGATGGTTTGGTAAAAACTCTTAAGTGGTTTAATAGCGTTCAACGCAACTGCAATCAGTAACCCAACAATAATAGTGATAGGTACTGATACAAATACTATGATTGCTGTATTGAGTACAGCTTGTTTAAAGTTAGCATGTTGAAGTACAACGGCATAATTTCCTAAGAATGTATAACCATCAAATTCACCGGTTTGAATATTGTATCCAGTATAAAATGAAATTAGAAATGAATTAAATATAGGGTAGAAAGTAAATATTGCGAGCAACGTTAATGCTGGTGCAAGATAAAATATGGCTTTTAGCCAACCCGGCCAACGTGTGATAAATCCCATATGATGCTTCTGAAAGAGCTCGCTGGTTCTGACAGAAGATACATGAAATGTATTTCTCGCCTTCCATATAAAGTCTCTCAGTCTTTGTTTAAAGTTGTTCATAGCACCACATGTCCTGTTTCTTTTTCAAATACGTGAACTTTACCTTGTTTAACGCTTAATTTAATTGTATGTTGACCATGGACGGAATCAGAGTCAATAAGAGCTCTTAAGATAACATCGCCCATAGCAAAACGAATCATTGTATCGCGTCCAATATGTTCAATATCTTTTGTATCTACATCAAATCCATTGGGGTCAAATCTAAAATCCTCTGGTCTAATACCTAATTCATATACTCCATCTTTTGCTTTTCTAGTCCCAACTTCAACAGTTCCTCCCATGAAGACTTTACCATTAACGATTTTGCCTTCAATTATATTGATTGGTGGATTTCCTAAAAATTTAGCAACGAAAAGATTAGTTGGCTTATTATACATACTTTGAGGCATGTCCATTTGTTGCTGAACTCCAAAATCAAGAACAACCATTTGATCGCTAATACTCATTGCTTCTTCTTGGTCATGTGTAACAAATATTGTTGTAATACCTGTTTCTCTTTGTATACGTTTGATTTCTTCTCTAGTTTGTAGGCGGAGTCTGGCATCTAGATTTGAAAGGGGTTCATCTAATAGTAGAACGCGAGGTTTCTTAACCAGTGCTCTTGCTATAGCTACACGTTGTTGTTGACCACCGGACAATTGTGCGGGTTTTTTGTCGAGTTGATCCTCAATACCAACAAGCTTTGCCATATCTACAACAAGTTCCATGGCTTCAGTGCGGTTTATATTGAGATTTTCAAGGGGAAACAAAATATTCTGACGAACAGTCATATGTGGATATAGTGCGTAGTTTTGAAAAACGAGTCCAATACCTCTTTTTTCTGGTGCCAAACGCGTAACGTCATCATTGCCAAAAAAGATTTTTCCTCCTGAAGGTTTGTATAATCCTGCAATCATGAAAAGAGTTGTGGATTTCCCACACCCAGAGGGTCCAAGCAGACCAATAAGTTTCCCTGAAGGAACCGTAACGGTTAAATCATCGACAGCTCTAGTTTCTTTACCGTTTTTATCCGTAAAGACTTTTGTCAAATTCTCTAGTCTAATCTCCATGTAGTTTATTACTCCTTATGTAATTTTTGTATTTTTGTAAAAAATAAAAGCACTGATGGAAATCCCAAAAGCACTTTAAAGATTGTGTATGAAAAAAACGATACTTCTCGTTTCACATGTATTTGTTCGAATGGTAAATTGCAATGTCAACATACACTACTCACCTCAACAATAGTATTATATAATAATAAACCGGAAAAAACAATTGTGTGTGAATCGTTAACAGCGAATTTTTACACATTTTTTTCAAATGAATTATGTGAAAGCGCTTTTAGGGGTAATTAAATTATAGTATGTTAAAAATACTTTGTCAATGAAGAAAAGCAAAAATGAATGAATAATATCAAAAAACACCTATAAAGGTGTTTTAATCATTTTATCTATAAATTATTCGTAATTTCTAACAAAGTTAGCCATTATTTTGATATGGTTAGACAGCGGTTTTAAAATTCGCAGTTTTTCGGTGTTCTAGGGAAGGGAATGACATCTCTTATGTTTTCTACCCCTGTAAGATACATAATGAGTCTTTCAAATCCTAGACCGAACCCTGCGTGAATACAACCGCCATATCTTCGTAAATCAATGTACCATTCCATGTCTTGTTTGGGAACATTCATTTCATCCATCCGCTTCATTAAATAGTCTAATCTTTCTTCTCTTTGTGATCCCCCAATGAGTTCTCCACTGCCTGGAGCAAGTAAATCCATAGCCGCTACCGTTTCGTTGTCGTCGTTCATTCTCATATAGAAAGCTTTAATATTCTTAGGCCAATCAATGACAAAAACTGGACTCTTGAAGTATTTCTCAGTTAGATATTTTTCGTGTTCGGTATTGATGTCTTGTCCGTATTCTGGAGTGTTCTCAAATTTTACCTTGCTTTTGAGAAGAATATCAATCGCTTCTTTGTGTGTAACTTTTGCGAAAGGTTGAGTTAAAACCTTCAATAGTCTGTCTGTTAACCCAGGTTCAACAAATTTGTCAAAAAATACCATCTCTTCTGGTGCTTTTTCAAAAACATATTTGATGATGTATTTCACCATATCTTCGGCAACTTTCATATCCTTATTGAGATCTGCAAATGCCATTTCGGGTTCGATCATCCAAAATTCTGATGCATGACGTTGAGTGTTGGAGTTTTCGGCTCTAAATGTAGGTCCAAACGTATAAACATTTTTAAATGCCAGAGCAAATGCTTCAGCTTCGAGTTGACCGGTTACTGTGAGATTTGTTCTTTTGCCGAAGAACTCTTTTTTGTAGTCAATTTGTTTATCATCAGTCAATGGTAGATTATCTAGCGGAAGTGTTGTGACATTAAACATTTGTCCTGCACCCTCTCCATCATTTCCAGTAATAATAGGTGTATGCATGTAAATAAAGCCTTGATTTTGAAAAAACTCATGAACCGCAAATGCAGCAATGCTTCTCAATCTGAAAACAGCGTGAAAAAGGTTGGTTCTTGCACGTAAATGTGCAACCTCCCTTAAAAATTCGCGCGTGTGTCTTTTGGGTTGTATTGGATAGTCTTCCAGTGAGTCTCCAATTAGTTCAATATGAGTTGCCTTAATTTCGAATGGTTGCATAGAATCAGGCGTCAGTATCAAATGTCCTTTCACTAAAAGAGAACTACCAACTCTGATTCTTTGAATATCCTTGTAATTTTCTACCTTTGATTCCTCATAAACGATCTGAATACTTTCAAAGAATGTACCATCATGAAAGTTGATAAAACCAAACTCTTTTTGTGCTCTATTGTTACGTACCCAACCATATAAAACCAACTCTTTATCAAGATGGGATTTTGTTGATCTGAAAATACTTTTTACTGTTGTTTCCATAGTGTACTCCTTTATAATCAATACTTTTGTAAAGCCATCATTTCACTAAAAATAAAACGTCCTTAGAAAAACCTAAGGACGTAAGAATACGCGGTACCACCTTAGTTCTAGAAATATTTTTCTAGCCCTTGAGCCCTTTAACGCAGGTTGACGGATAGGTCTATTTTCCCGTAGGATTTCTTCTATCTCTCGGAGTGTTCTTCGTATCTGTGTGTTGACTGGGCTTACACCATCTCCAGCTCGCTTACAAAACAACAAGTTACTACTTTCTCTTCATCGATTTCTCATTTATTATATCTTTTATTATCTGTTTTGTCAATCTAGATTTTCATCGTCGGACTCGGTAATTTCTATTTCTTCCTCGTCATTAATTTCATCAAATTTAGCCTCTGAAATATGTTGAAATTTGTTGTTGATTTTTGTACTTGTAATATGAACCTGATCGGCATTTTTTGAAACACTTTCAATGGATTTTTTGAGCTTATTCCATCGTTCGATATATTTCTTAAATTCATCGCCTAGTTTAATGAGTTCTTGAATAATAACCTTTGCCTGTTCATCTCTTTGAATATTCTTAACAACCATTTGAATCATGGAAAGCGTTGAGATCAGTGTTGTTGGCGAGACTAGCCAAACCTTGTTTTTTGCTGCATATTCAATGATGTCTTGGTGATATGCTGTGAGTTCGGCAAAGATGGCTTCAGCAGGGACAAACATAAACGCTTGATCTCCGGTTTCATTAAAAATTATGTATTTGTCTTTAATCGCATTAATGTGTTTTTTTACATCGCTTTTAAATTCTTTGGTCGCTGCCTTGCGATCTGCGTCTCCTAATTCTCTATCAACCATGCGTTTATAGTTGTCTAATGGAAATTTAGAATCGATTGCTACGGTACCCAGTGGCTCTGGAGCATGAACAACTGCATCTGCAATATACCCATTTGACATTGTTTTCTGTTTTTCGTATAAGGTTTTATTATCACCTAAAACGGCAGATAGTAGTTGGTAAAGCTGTACTTCTCCAAAAATACCTCTTGTTTTTTTATCTGTTAGTAAGCTGTTGAGAGATACAACCTCAGTAGATAAGTCTTCAATCTTTTTTTGAGCCTCGTCTATTTTACTTAATCTTTCTATAACATTGACAAATGTCGTATTTGTTTTTTCAAAACCTTCGCCCAGTCTCAATTCTACCTTATCATTTATCTGTTTCATCTGGGTATCTATATGTTGCATCATGTGGTCTTTAAAGGTATTTAAATCGGTTAGACTCGTTTTATTGGAATCACTAAAAAGTTTACCCATTTCGAACTTAAGATCTCCATATTCCTTCTGAAAATAGAGTTTCAAATCACTCTGAGCATCTTTCTGTTGTCCAACATAATCCTCTGGATTTTTTGTTTTATATTTATTAAAAATAAATATGAGGTAGGTAGCAATGATAATTAATATGGCGAGTAACCCCATAATGATATAGTCTGTCATGTTATTCCTCCTTAAATATCTTCAAGATGGTAGATGTTAACAATCTCATCAACAATCTCTACATAAAAAATCATATATGTTTCTTTTGAAAGTATCATGTCGTTGACTGACGTGATAAACCTGTCATCATTGAGTGCTCTTGAGTAATCGCGTTGATTTTCTTCATCAACCATCACTTCTTGATAAGCTCGACTTACAAAATCAGTACAATAGTATTTGTACTTTAAGTCTAGGAAAAAAGTGAAGTTATATAAAGAAAGATCAACCTTTGATGTGGCAAAATCAACAACACCGTCTATTTGGTCACTTGTAATATCCTTAACTCGAAGCCCTACGAAATCCTTACGGTAATTGGGTCCAAAGTATGGATAGGCATCATCACTTGTTCCCCGGTATCTAGGGTTTAACCAATAATTAGTATTACTTAAGTTCGCCGTCACGCTATAATCATTGGGTTCATTACCAGGTTGAAATATGATATCCCAGATAGTCTCATCGTCATCTGGAAAACCAGTTGCTTCAAGAAACCTGTTTTCTCCGTTATTGATTGCTGCGTGTCCGCCAAAGTAATAGGAAATAAATTGATGAATAACAGGAACATCTGGAAACGGAGAATCCTGTGATACGAAAATATCGCCCTTTTGTCCTAAATATGTTTTAGTGTTGTCATAGAATACACTACGTGTATCGTTCAACTCATATGATGTTTCACGTGAAACCTCATAATATCTTCTTACTTGATTCACGCCATTGTAATTAATAACTTCTTCTACATATTCAGCCTGTGCTCGACTTTTAAAATCATCAATCATATTGTCAACTCGTATGTTTTCAGATAAAGCGACACCAAAGCCATAAATGAAGAGCCCTGGTATGGTAAGCAAGATGAAGATAATGACTTTAATGACAGTGATTTTTCTTTTCTTTCTATTTTTTATGCGTACTTTTAAAAAACTGAACATGATTCCACCTGCTTTTTTTGCTTGACTACATTATACCATTGAATATCTAGATAGTCGAGAAGGCAAAAGAGAAAAAAAGTAGTCAGCGACTACCTTTTAGGTTTAATAACTAAAGCTCTGTGTTCGCCTTCGCCTTCTGATTCAGTAATGACGTCTCTCCACTCACTCAACTTTGTGTGAATGATGCGTCGATCATAAGCGTTCATCGGATCTAATTTGACAGCAATTCTAGTTTGTGCAACTTCCTTTGCAGTCTTAGTAGCGAGAATTTCTAATTGCTTTTTGCGATTTTCATGATAGTTCCCAATATCAAGTGAGATAATTAAATGACCTTCAACAAAAGTATTTAAATAATTGCGAAGCATAAATTGCAAGCCAAGAAGTGTTCTTCCTTCACGGCCAATCAATAACGCGTTCTCATCGCTTTCAATATGAAAATGAATTTCTTCGCCATCCTCTAGTGTTCTTACTTCCATTCTTGTCTTAACTTCCATAGTCTTAAGGATGTTTTCTAAGTAAATCTTGCCTTCAACAGCTAAATTTACATTGGGCATCGCTTCATAAACTGCAGAAGAACCTATACTGAATAATCCCTTTTTCTCTTTAATGACGGTTAACTTAATCTTATCTTTTTGTATTCTTAATAGCTCTACAGCTTGCTTTTCAGCATCCTGCAAAGATTTTGCTTCAATTTCTACTCTCTTTAACATATATCATTCACCCCATTAATTGTTTTTGTTGCAACTTTTCGTGCTTTTTTTCATTAAGTTTTCTATTAACTAGTGTTTGACCTAATGAATAGATGTTACCAAAAATCCAATAAAGTGCTAATGCGTTGCTTTGAAAGGATGCGAAAGCCATCATAACGACCATAAAGTACATGACGAATTTCATTGTCTTTTCTGTCTGTGCTGCTTTTGCATTTGCATTATGTGTGGAGGTTTTCTTTGCATAACTTGGTTTCTTCATTGAGATTTTTTGAAGAAGGAACATTGTTGCACCAACAATGCCAGCTAGAACCATACCAATAATGCCATCTCTTGTGTTGGCAAGATTGATACCTAAAAAATTTGTATTGCCCACGCTGTCAACATACATACCACCTTGAACGGTTATGCGTCTGACAACGTTATACATTGCAATAAAGATAGGCATTTGCAGGAATGGCAAAAGACAACCAAAGACATTAATTCCATGTTTCTTATAGACCTGCATCATTTCCATTTGCATCATCTGTTGAGATTGTGGATCTTTTCTTGTTGCATATTTCGCTTGTACGCGTTGCATGTCAGGTTGGGCAACATTCATTTTAATCGATAAATCATTGCTCTTTGCATAAATTGGCCATGCGAGCGTGCGTACAACTATTGTTGTTAATAGAATAGCTAGGGCGAATGAGCCACCAAATAAAGCACCAAAGAAATTCATTAGAAACGCTACTGGAATAATTAGAATTTTATCGAAAAAGTTTGCATCTGCAGAAGAAATAGGTTTTTCTCCACCGGCAACGTAGACTTCAAAATCTTTTGTGAACCCTTCGGTAGAAGTAAATGTTACAGTATAACTTACCTTGTTTTTAAATCCATCAGTATCAAGTGGATCATAATCGTAATCATTAAATTGATCTACGACATCTTCTCCATTGAAAATGGTGACACGACCATCACGTTGAACTTCATAAACTTTCATTCCCGTTGGATCAAAGGTTCCACCTTTTTGGTTCAGTACGTTATCCTTTTCATAACGAAAGGCTATCATAACAACATCATCAACATCTCCGACAATAGTTTCGGGGATGACATAAATTTGAAAACTTGGTTTAGGTTCAATGCCATCAACATCGAACGTATAGGTGCGTACTCCCTCGTTTTCAACCATTGTAGTTGGTAGTGAACCCTCATAGTCCACCAAAGTGCCGACGCCTGCTTCTGTAAGGCTCCAATATGATAATCCACCATCACCCTTGAATACGATATTATCGCGTTCATCATAGGTAAAGACAAGTTTATCGAAGGCAGATGTGTCTCCAATAGGATTATTAACTGAAATCAATGTGACTGGGTCTTCGCCAGATCCACATGAAGCCAAACTGAAGACAAGCATTAAGATTACAGCTAAAAAGAATAATCTTTTACTCATTTGCATTCTCCATTAATTTTGATTTTTCAAATAGGACTATCATTTTGTTCCTCATTTCTTGATATGACAAACCACGAACTTGTGGTTTAACAACAATCACGATCAATTTATTACAAATAAATTGATCTTTCAATTCACTGACAATCATTCTTAAACGTCTCTTTGCTAGATTTCTAGATACTGCATTTCCATATTTTTTACCAATAGATAATGCAAAACGGAAATGATCTTCACTAGGATCATCATGTTGATAAATGGCAAAATAACTGTCACTCTTGACTTTTTTGACTTTGAAAACCGCATCGATTTCGCTACTTTTCTTTATGCGATGTCTCTTTTTCATAGTTTTAAAAAAAGGACTACTCAAAAATAACATGAAGTTATTATTTTAACGAGTAGTCCTAGTGTTTTAAAATAATTTAAATTATACAGTTAATTCTGCGCGGCCTTTCAACCTGCGACGAGCAAGTACGCGACGCCCACCAGCAGTTGCCATTCTAGCTCTGAATCCGTGTGTCTTTTGGCGCTTGAGCTTACTTGGTTGATATGTTCTTTTCACAAATAAAACCACCCTTCTTGCGAAACCATGCTCAATCATTATATAAAAAGACCCCATTTTTGTCAACCATAATCATTGTTTTTTCTATATTTTATTTCCTTTTCTAAATATTAGGGAGTCAGTAATCATTTTCATTAATGTTTCATCTTTAAGAATAGTTGTAGAATGTGGAAAACTTATTCACAATTTTGTTGTTTTGTGGATAACGGGGTAATTCATTTCTATCCGATTGCTGTGCAGTAGTTCTTATCATTTATAGACATTCTTTCCACAATTCATAGGGAGGGTAAATAAAGTTATCCACAAATTATGTTGATAAGTTTTTTTTTCATGTTCGAGCTTTTATGTTATTCTATTCACACATGATTAAGGGGAAAAAACTATGAACATTTATGATCTTTTATGGCAAAGAATTTTAAATGATTTAGAACTTACATTCAGCGAAGAAACCTTTGCTGATGTTTTTGAGCCATTAAAGTCAACCCATAAGTATTCAAATGGACACATTTATGTGCTTGTCCCCAGTGAATTCATTAAAAATCGCATCAATCGACTCTATCTGACTAAGATCAATGAATTAGCTTTAAAGTATCATCATGAGCCCATTAGATTTAAGTTTGTCGTTGAATCAGAACTTGTTCCTGAGGAAACCCTTGTAAGTCCTGAAAGAAACCTCAGTTTTAAATATCGCCCCGGTAATTTAAACGCAACCTACACTTTTGATAACTTCGTTGTTGGTAAAAGTAATATGTTTGCATTTAGAATGGCCATGAAAGTTGCTGACCAGCCCGGTGCTGTAGCAAATCCTCTTTATATCTTTGGTGATGTTGGCTTAGGAAAAACCCATCTCATGCAAGCTATTGGCAATTACATCCTTGATGAGGATATTAATCAAAAGGTATTATACGTAAAAGCAGATGGATTTATCGAAGACTTTGCCAATCTGTTGAAAAAAGAAAGAATGGAAGATTTTAACTCAAAGTATCGCGAAATTGATGTTTTATTAGTAGACGATATTCAAATCATGGGTGGAGCTACTAAAACTCAAATGGAATTCTTTAAATTATTCGACTATTTGTATCAACAAAACAAACAAATAATCATCACAAGTGATAAACCAGCATCAGATCTCAAAAATATTATGACTCGCTTGACATCAAGGTTTGAAGTTGGACTAACTGTCGATATTCAAGTGCCTGATTTAGAACACCGAATTGAAATTCTCAAAAGAAAACTAACCACTGAGTCATCTGACATTCACGACATTCCAAATGATGTTTTAGAATTTATTGCCTCTTCTTTTGTAACCAACATTCGAGAGCTTGAAGGAGCTCTAAAAAGGGTTTTATTTTACTGCCTTACTAATAACCTTGAATTGACGGTTGAATCCGTTAATGAGGCTCTAGAACCTCTACTAAAGACTAAACGTAAGAGTGATTCTTTAAATGAAAACAATTATGATAAGATACAAAGTATAGTAAGTGATTTTTATGGTATTACACTAGAAGATTTAATTGGTAAAAAAAGACATTCTAAATATATATTACCGCGTCATATCGCAATGTATTTAATCAAATTAAGATATAATATTCCTTATAAAACAATAGGTACACTTTTTGGAGACCGCGATCATTCAACTGTTTTGGCAGCTTGTGAAAAAATAGATAATGATATTAAACAGAATTCAACAATGAAATTAGCAGTTGATACAATTGTTAAAAAAATAGATGCTTTTAATAAAAATTAAGTGTTGGTTAAATGTTGGAAACATGATATAATTATAGCAGTACAAAGCCTTTCTGGGTTTTACCCACAAACCAACAATTGTAACAATCATAATTAAAGACTTAAATTAAATAAATTAAAGGAGCTGCTGCTATGATTTTTAGTATCGATAGAGATGTTTTATTAAACCAATTGCTTATTATTCAAAAAGGATTACCATCAAAAACTCCATTACCAATTCTTTATGCAATAAAATTCGAAGTGCATGAAGATTATATGTTATTAACATCAAGCAATACAGATGTTGCTATCCAAGTATTAATTGATGATCATACTCTAAACATTAAAGAACCCGGCAAAAGTGCTATACCAGGTCGTTATTTAATTGAAATTATAAGAAAGATAACTTCACAACGTGTTGAATTTGCGTTAATTGAAGATAAGTTAATTGTTATTAAAGCTGATCGTTCTGAATTTAAATTGCGTTTAATGGATGTTGAAGATTATCCTGAAATCGACTTTTTAGATCTAGATGATCCAATTATTTTAGACAGCCAATTAATTAAGACAGTTATTAAAGAAACAAATTTTGCCACTGCTACTAGTGAAAAGAGACCCATTCTTACAGGTGTTAATTTTAAATATCATGATAATCACCTTTATTGTGTTGCTACCGATAGTTATCGGTTAAGTCAAAAAAATGTCAAACTAAGAACACATAGTAAAATGTTTGATATTGTCATTCCAAGTAAGAGCCTTGAGGAATTAAGCAAGATACTTGATAATGTCAACGATGATGTAGAATTATATATTAATCCAAATAAAGTTTTATTTAAAATGAATAAAATACTATTTCAAACAAGACTTCTTGAGGGAACTTATCCAGATACATTACGCATTATACCAACTGAATTTCCTGTTGTAATTCCATTTAATAAGGAAGAATTACTTGCAGCTGTTGAACGTGTTTCGCTGCTTTCTCCAAGAGATCGCGAAACAAATTATAATATCATTAAATTATGTTTACGTCCTGACTATGTCGTTGAAATGAGTTCAACAAACAATGAAGTAGGTGATGCGCTTGAAGAAATTATTCCATCATCTGATGTTATTGGACCTCCAATAAAAATTGCATTCAGCTCAAGATATTTGGTTGAATCACTTAAATCTTTTAGTTCAAGTGAAGTTTTAGTTCAATTTGCTGGAGAAGTTAAACCCTTTGTAATTAAAGGAAATTTAGATCAAGATTTATTACACTTGATTTTACCGGTCCGCATTGACTAACTCACACAAATAGCCTTAATTTCAAATTTAAGGCTTTTTTTTATGCCTAGTTTCAACATACGTTTTATTGTTAAAAAAAACTCGAAAAAAGGTGTTTTTTTACTTATATTATGATATAATATAAAAGGATACAGAGGGTAGAAGAATGAATAAATTCAATATAAATACAGATTTTATAACTTTAGGACAATTTTTAAAAGCAACCGATCACATTGGTTCCGGAGGAGAAGCCAAGTTTTTTTTATTTGAAAACGATGTCTTCGTCAATGGCAAAAGACGAACTGAACGAGGAAAAAAATTATATCAAGGCGATAAAATTAGCGTAGAAAACTCTGAATACTTCATTATCTATGATTCAAAAGTTAACACTTAAAAATTTTAGAAATCATAAATTTATTGAACTGAAATTTGAAAAACCCTTTGTTTATATAGATGGTGCTAACGGTACTGGCAAAACAAGTATTCTTGAAAGTATCTATTTTTGTGCAACAACAAAATCTCATCGTACAAATGATGAAAGAGAATTAATTCGCAGAAATGATCCATTTACGCTCGTCAAACTTATTACAGATGAAAACAAATATGAATTAGTTTTGTCAAAACACGGGAAACGCGCATCAATAGACGGTATTGAAAAAAGAAAGATTAGCGATTTTATAGGACATTTGAGAGTTGTTATGTTTGCTCCAGAGGATTTAGATTTGATTAAAGGATCTCCTTCAAACAGGAGACAATTTCTTGATTTGGAATGGATGCAATTAAGCAAAGGCTATCTCCGACAGTTAAACACCTATAAGAATATCCTCAAACAAAGGAACAGTTTGCTGAAAAAGATTAATATCGATGATGATTATACTTTTCTTAATATTTTAGGGGATCAACTCTTCGAATCAGGCATAGAAATTATCAATCAAAGATCCGCATTTATTGATGAAATTAATCATTATTTGAATGAAATATATCCTTTGTTTAGCAGTCATCAGGTTAAATTAATTTACAAACCTGATGTAAATGAAAAAACGTTTAAAAATTATCTTCAAAAACAACAAAAGCAAGATATTATCTATCAAACAACCCTTTCTGGTCCTCATAGAGATGATTTCTATATCGAGTTTAACGGGTTTGATTCGAAGAGTTATGCATCACAAGGGGAACAACGTTTAATCGTTGTAGCGCTAAAATTAGCGCTTCTCAAGCTAATTGAAAACAAAACCAACAAGCAGGTTGTCTTGTTGCTAGACGATGTCTTAAGTGAACTTGATTCAGACAAGCAAAAGCTTTTCTTAAATCATTTACCTAAAGGACATCAGATATTAATGAACAGTGCCCTTCCCATAGAGGGTGAGCACATCCAGATGATTCACTTGAAAAAGGAGTAGTTTATGTCAAATTATGATGCATCAAACATTCAAATATTAGAAGGTCTAGAAGCTGTCCGTAAGCGTCCTGGTATGTATATTGGGAGTACAGGATCCAGAGGACTTCATCATTTAGTCTGGGAAATCATTGATAATTCTATCGATGAAGCCTTAGGCGGTTATGCAAACAATATACTTCTTGAACTACTTCCAGGCGAAATTATACGCGTTACGGATGACGGACGTGGTATTCCTGTTGATCTACATCCCAAAACAAACCGACCAGCTGTCGAAACTATTTTGACGTCACTGCATTCTGGTGGGAAATTTGATGGAAAATCATACAAGGTCTCCGGAGGGCTCCATGGTGTCGGTATGTCTGTTGTTAATGCACTATCTGAAAGTTTTTTAGTGGAAATAATGCGTGAGGAAAAGATTTATCAGCAAAAGTACGAACGTGGCGTTCCTGTAACTGATGTCATTGTCAATGGGGTAAGTACACACACCGGAACCATCATCACCTTCAAAGCGGATCATCTAGTCTTCACAGAAACAACGGTTTATGAATATGAAATTCTAAGAAATAGAATTCAACAGCTTGCTTTCTTGAATAAAGGTATCAAAATCACCATTAATGATGCAAGAGGAAATGTTCCTATTGAAAATACATACCATTACGAGGGTGGTATTGTTGAATATGTCAGTTTCCTGAACACAGGCAAAGGTAAGATTAATCATGATATTGTCTATACTGAAAAAGAAGTCGAAGGCATGACACTTGAAATTGCACTTCAATATAACGATTCCTATGCGACCAATCTTTATTCATTTGCCAATAATATTCCTACGCATGAAGGTGGCATGCACGAAGATGGATTCAAGATGGCATTAACACGTGTTTTAAATAAGTATGCAAGTGAAAATGGCATGCTCAAAAAAGATGATTCATTCTTGGGTGAAGACACCAGAGAAGGTTTAACAGTCATTGTTTCACTCAAGCATCCGAATCCTCAATTTGAAGGACAAACAAAAACCAAATTAGGAAATCCAGAAGTTCGTCAAATCACCAGTCAAATCGCAGGTGAGGGATTAGAAAGATATTTAATGGAAAATCCTACGGACGCAAAAGCAATCATTGAGAAATGTTTAATGGCCGCACGTGCGAGAGTTGCAGCTAAAAAAGCAAGAGAAGCCACAAGAAGAAAATCACCACTTGACATGCTTGGGTTTGCATCCAAGTTAGCAGATTGCAGAAGTAAAGATCCAGCAATCTCTGAAATCTATATCGTCGAAGGTGACTCTGCAGGTGGATCTGCTAAACAGGGTCGAGAATCAGAATATCAAGCAATTCTACCACTACGTGGTAAGGTCTTAAATGTTGAAAAGGCACGTTTAGATAAAATTTTAAGCAACAAAGAAATTCTATCTCTCATACAGGCATTAGGTACTGGAATTGGTGATGAATTTGAAGCCGAAAAAGCACGCTATCACAAAGTGGTTATCATGACCGATGCTGATATTGATGGAGCACACATTAGAACGCTACTTCTCACCTTCTTTTTCAGATATATGAAGCCACTTATTGATTTAGGTTACGTGTACATTGCACAACCACCATTATATAAAATTCAACAAGGTAAACGAGTTGAGTATGTATATACTGATGATCAATTGAATAAATTATTAGCTGAAATGAATGGGCGTCCCAATATTCAACGCTATAAAGGTCTAGGTGAAATGAACCCAGAACAGCTTTGGGAAACTACAATGGATCCAGAGTTCAGAACCCTGCTTCAAGTATCTCTAAAGGATGCAATGGATGCTGACCAGGTATTTAGCATGCTGATGGGTGAAGATGTTGAACCTAGAAAAGCATTTATTCAAGAAAACGCGATTTACGCAAGTAATATTGATGCGTAAGAAAGGAGATCAAAGATGGACGAAAACAGTTTAAAGACAACCGAAGGTTATGTTAAAGAGATTAATATATCTTCAGAGATGAAGGCATCATTTTTGAACTATGCGATGAGTGTTATCGTTTCGCGTGCACTTCCAGATATAAGAGATGGGCTAAAGCCAGTTCAAAGACGTATTTTGTATGCGATGAACGATCTTGGCATGTCGGCAGACAAAGCTCATAAGAAATCAGCAAGAATCGTCGGCGAAGTCATTGGTAAGTATCATCCCCATGGAGATTCAAGCGTTTATGAAGCCATGGTTCGCATGGCTCAAACATTCTCATACCGTATGCCTTTAATTGATGGACACGGCAACTTTGGTTCAGTAGATGGTGATGGTGCTGCAGCAATGCGGTACACTGAAGCTAGAATGTCAAAACTTGCTGGAGAACTTGTTAGAGATTTAGAAAAAAACACTGTTGATTTTGTGGATAATTACGATGGTTCAGAACATGAACCTAGTGTTTTACCTGCAAGATATCCAAATTTGCTTGTCAATGGATCAACTGGTATTGCAGTCGGTATGGCAACCAATATACCACCACACAATCTGGCTGAGGTTATTGATGGCTTGCTCGCATACATGGATAACGAAGAAATCACTATAGCTGAATTAATGGAATATATCAAAGGTCCTGACTTCCCAACTGGAGGACAGGTTTTAGGGTTAACGGGTCTTAGACAAGCATATGAGACTGGCAAAGGTATCATTGCTAATCGTGCTACAGCGGAAATCATAACACACAAGAATAAAAATACAATTATCGTTACGGCTATTCCCTATCAGGTTAATAAAACAACTCTAATTGAACGCATTGCAGATATTGCTAAGGATAAAATCGTTGAAGGCATAACAGATTTGAGAGATGAATCCAATCGTAAAGGTATGCGCATTGTCATTGAACTCAGAAGAGATGTCAACCCACACGTTATGCTTAACAATCTTTATAAATATACTCAATTACAACAATCGTTTGGAATCAATATGATTGCTCTTGTTAAAGGGCAACCACAAATGATTACACTTAAAGATGCACTCAAGTATTATTTAGAGCATCAAATTGAAGTGATTCAAAGAAGAACAATTTATGATCTGGAAAAAGCAGAAGCCAGACAACATATTTTAGATGGTTTAGTCATTGCACTTCACGATATTGATCGTGCAATAGAAATCATTCGACAAAATAGAACTGGCGATGAAGCAAAAGAAGCATTAATTGCAGAATATCAATTTTCAGATATTCAAGCTAGAGCAATTCTTGACATGCGTCTTCAGCGTTTGACTGGTCTTGAAATTGAAAAGATTGAATCTGAGGTTGCAGAACTTTCACTTAAGATTTCAGATTACAGAGAAATTATCATCAGTCATAATAGAAAGATCGCAATCATTAGAGAAGAACTCACGCAGACAAAAATGACTTATAGCCAACCACGTGAATCAGAAATCAATTTACATGAAGACTTAAGTATCGAAAATGAAGACCTCATTCCTGTTGAAGATGTCATTATCACTGTAACAAATAACGGGTATATCAAACGGATGAAGGTTGATCACTATAAGACTCAAAATCGCGGTGGTGTCGGTATGTCAGGAATCAAGGTTCATGAAGATGATTACGTTGAACATATTCTCATGACATCAACACACGACTACCATTTGTTCTTTACGAATAAAGGTAGAGTCTACAAAATTAAAGGCTATCGGATCCCAGTTGGATCAAGACAATCCAAAGGTCTACCAATCATCAATCTTCTAGACTTTGATTCTGATGAGACACTCACATCTTTTACAAGCGTCAAGAACTTTGAAGCCGAAGACGAATATCTAACGTTTATCACAAAACGCGGTGTTGTCAAACGCACACCAATCAGTGACTATCAAAACATCAGAACAAACGGAATTATAGCAATCAGTTTGAGAGAAAATGATGAATTACTTGGAGTTAGATTGACAGATGGAACTAAAGAAATCATCCTTGGAGCATCGAACGGTAAAGCTATTAGATTTGCTGAAACTGATGTGAGATCGATGGGTAGAACAGCGGGGGGAGTTCGTGGTATGAACATTGCTGCAGCTGATGAAATAGTTGGAATTGCTATTGTTGATAACGATCAAGAAGAAATTCTTGTAATTACCGAAAAGGGCTTTGGTAAGCGAACTATCGTTGCTGAGTACCGCAAGCAAATTCGTGGTGGCAAGGGTGTTAAGACCGTAAATGTAACTGAAAAAAATGGACGCTTATCCACATTGAGAACTGTTTCTGACGATCAAGATTTGATTGTAGTTTCAGATAAAGGTGTCGTCATCAGAACCCATGTCAATCAAATATCTCAAACCAAACGCGCTACTCAAGGCGTTAGGATTATTCGACTTCGTCCTGATCATAAAGTATCGACGATTGCTCTCGTTCCACGTCAAGAAGAAACAGACGATGAGTTTATAGAAGAACAACAATTTGTTCAAGAGACAATGTCGGTTGAACAAGAAAAGAAAATTGTTGGAGTCATAGATTTAGCACCAGATGAAATCGAAGATGAAGAAAAAGAAGTCATTACAACCGATAGCTTATTTGATGAGTAATAAATATAGTACTAAAAACCATTCCAATTGAGGAATGGTTTTTTGCTATAAAAAATTTCTTGTTGTATAATATGATATATGAGCAGGAAAAAGCGGGGAGTTCAATAATGAAAAATAAGAATCAATCTCAAATCTATTTCTTCTATGTAGGTGCTTTTTTCGTATTGAACATATTGAACACATATATGTTAACCGTTCAAGGTTTAAATCGATATATCGCCCCATTTAAACACACTTTTCAAGGTGAAATCAATGCTATTTTAGGTAATTTTGGGGTACTATTAATTATTCTATTGTGTGCATTTTTCTTCACTCATAGAGCAAAAGGCAGAATGATTTTCCTATTAGTCACTACATTTCTTTTAAATATTTTCATATTTGTTCTGGGCGTATTTAATCTCTATTTTGGGACTTCTTTTTCAATGAAAATGTCATCACTGGTCAATAATCCATCGGATGGATTCGCTGGTGGAACGATTCTTTTAGCACTTCTTGAATTGGTGACATATTGGCGTATTGTAGTATTCTTGCCATTTATAATGTTATTGATCATTTATTTACTATCAGATCGAAAAGAGATGAAAACCATCTACTTTAATATACCAATAAAACAATATCTTATAGGTGTTCTATCTACGGTATTGGTTATGTTTGTTGCTGTATTTTCTTACTTCCAACAATATAAAGTCATACTTCCAATCAATGCTGTTAAGAGCACTTTTGCAGTTCAAAACCTTGGTGTCTATCCTTATTATATAGGTGAGTTTCTAGGTCAACCCTTTGACATTGATCTTCAATCTTTTTTAGATTTAGAAGATGAAGAAAATCTTGCTTCAGCATTTCAAGAATATAATAGAAATCAAACATCATATGTCAATTTTTTTGATGGAAATACCTACTCAAACAGGCTTACTACAGATCAGGCAGTTGATGATTTATTCGTTGATGATTCCATTGCACAGGGAACAAATCTTCAGGGCATTCTGGAAGGTAAAAACATCGTTTTGGTCCATATTGAATCCATGAATCATTTCTTATTTGAAAATGAATATACTAATGAACGCTTAGTATTTTACAATCAGATTATGAGCCAAAGTTTTGTCTTTAATAACTTCTATAGCAACGTAGGCATGGGTGTCAGTTCAGACGGTGAGCTTTCTGTTCTTACAGGATTGTATCCAATGGGAGATCGTGTATTATACTGGGAATATGATGATATTGAATATGATTTGAATACACTTGCTAAATATTTTAATATGGAAGGTTACTATACGAAAGCTATTCATGGAGACAAGGAAACATTTTACAATCGCAATGTTGTCTATCCAGCAATGATGGAATTTGATGAATTCTACTCACTCGAAGATTATATCAAGGATGGGTACAGCCTTAAAGAAGGTTATATTTATAATACCGAAAACAATCTTGTTCATATTAGTCCTTGGGTTAGTGACTACCTGCTTGCTGATACAGTAAGTAGCGTGGGTAGTTCTTTTTCATCAATAAATCAATCATTCTTGCTGTTTCCTATTACGATGATGCCTCATACACCATTTGAATATGATCCGAATGGTATGAGACAAGATATTTATCCTCAATATGTCAATTTAATTCAAAATTTAACACTGAAATATATCAATTATGCAGATTACTATGATGATACAATGAAACGGTTTTTCGTAAATGATCAGAATGAGGATCAAACCTTGGATAACACGGTATATGTTTTCTACAGTGATCATGGTTCTGGGCTTAAGAATGGTGATTTAGACATTTTCTATGATCGTGATTTGGGTCTTATGGAAACAAGAAAAATACTTCAACAGATTGTTTCATTTATCTATGTTCCAGGTGAAGAATTTATCGATTATGGCGATTATCAACTAAGAAAAGGGCTTTTGACTGGTGAACAGAATCTTGTTAGAAGCGAAGTCGATCTATATCGAACGATTATCGAACTATTTAATTTACCCGTCGAAAACGACGTCTATTATGGTGTAAACGGACTTAGCACTGAACCAACATTTGCTATGGATAACAGATTAATGGATGTTGCTACAGACGATTATTTCTTTTCACTGAGGGATAGAGAAAAGATTTTTCCGGAAACAGCAATTGTTTCCGATGCTGTTTATGATTACATTGTCAGATTTAAGTTGCTATCTGACTTGATTGTTTCAAAAGGAAACATGCAGGTACAGATTGATGAAGCAGTCGATCGATTCTATGGATAATCTTATGAAGAAGAAAATACATGTTTATTACTTGATATCAGCTATCTACATGATTGTCTCTATTGTTTTGGGTTTGATATTAAAAGATGACTTGGTTCTTTTTCTTGCTTGGAACATGCTATTAGCAACCATCGTTTTCTTTTTAAGTGAGGTTTTAGTTTTTCTATATGAAAAACGCGCACATCTTTGGATGCTCATGGTATTTTTTGCCCTATGGTTGCTGTTTTTCCCAAATACGATTTATATGCTCACTGATTTTATCCATATCCAAAACTATACTTTCTTCTGGAGATACGCTGATCTATACAATTACAGTTTAACTGAATGGATTGTTTTCACACATATATTAATTGGGGCTTTATATGCTGCAAAACTAGGATTTTCAGCAATTAAAAAGATTGAACCCATCATCAAAAAACATACTGTAGGGTACTATTATCTTATCTTAGTTACAATATTTTTTCTTTCGAGTTTTGGCATTTTTATAGGTCGGTTTTTAAGATTTAACACATGGAATATTTTTGAGCTAATTACCAATATAGGTATGGTTTTCTCACACGGGACTTTCTTAGTTGGATTTGTGAGTATTTTCTTTGTTATTCATTGGTTCGTATATTTCCTATTTTCAAATCAAGAACAAAAAATATATAATATAGATAATAAACCAAATTCGGAGGAATAACTATGAGAGTATTAGTTGTTGGTGGAGCTGGATATATCGGATCCCACACAGTCTATGAATTAATCAAAGACAAACAAGAGGTTATTATTTTGGATAATCTTTCAAGTGGGTATATGGAACTGGTTCATCCAGAAGCTAAATTCTACATGGGTGATATTAGGCTAAAAGCAGATGTTGAAAAAGTATTCGAACTAGAAAAAATCGATGTCGTTATGCATTTTGCAGCTAAGATTATCGTTCCAGAAAGTGTCAAAGAACCTTTAGAATATTATTATAACAATGTTGAAGGTGTCCGTGTTTTACTTGAAGTCATGAAGGAACATAACGTGAAAAAATTTGTCTTTTCATCAACTGCAGCTGTATATGGTGAAGCAAGTGGAATATGTTATGAGGATATGATAACAAAGCCAATAAATCCGTATGGAGAAACCAAATTGGCTTGTGAAAAAATGATTTCATGGGTAGCAAATGCACATAATTTTAATTTTGTTATCTTTAGATATTTCAATGTTGCTGGAGCTGATGAATCACTGAAAATTGGACTCATGAAAGATCAACTTACTCATTTGATTCCCGTAGCTATTCAAGGCATTATTGGCATTAGAGACCACCTAACTATTTATGGAAACGATTATCCTACCAAAGATGGAACATGCGTCAGAGATTATATTCACGTGAGTGACTTAGCGTATGCACACGTATTAGGCGCACATTATTTATTTGATAATGGAAAATCAGAGACAATTAATTTAGGTTCAAGCAACGGATATACTGTGTTAGAAGTAGCACAAGCCGTCAATGAAATTTCTCCTTTAAAAATTGAAATTGGACCTCGCAGAGATGGAGATCCAGCAGAATTGATTGCATCTAATGAAAAAGCACACCAAATATTAAAATGGGTGCCAAAATATAATTTGAAAGATATCGTTTTATCGGACTATAATTATAGGAAGAAAATCTCAAAAAAATAAAAAGCCGCTTGGCTTTTTTTATTTAATAGGAAATTGTATTTGCATACGAACACAGTAATATATAATATAATATATAGGGTTAATTATCTCCCCAAAAATGGTATAATATAAGTAATAAAAAACTATTTGGAAAGGAGGGAAAACATGCAGTACAAAGCGAT
>JBDREH010000005.1:0-66205 GCA_043819945.1 Bacillota bacterium | reverse complement strand
GTATAAACGCTGACTTGAACGCAGCACTTAATATTTTAAGAAAAGGTAAGCCCGATGCCTTATGGATAGGGTCTAAAGGTTGGAACACGCCTAAACGGACATACTTATTTTAGTAGGTACCGTTTGAAAGAGTAATTTTGTCTAAAAAATTACTTTTGTTCTTGAGACGTAATATTTTAGAACTTTTGCAATAAGATGTGAAAATGACAAAATCCCTTAAAATCTCAAGGGAAATGATGTATAATTAAAATGTTGATTTTACATCAAGCTTTTGGAGGGTAACTATGTTAGAGATTGGAACGATAGTCGCAGACTTTAGTTTATATGATGCTTTCGGGAAATTACATACATTATCTGATTATCGGGGTAAAAAGGTGGTCATCTATTTTTATCCAAAGGATGACACACCAGGATGTACAACTCAAGCATGTGCATTTAGGGATGCATACGATGACTTTAAGCGTCATGATATTGTGGTCATTGGTATTAGCAAGGATTCTCCAAAAAGTCATCAAAAATTTATTGAGAAATTCGGATTACCATTCATTTTACTCAGTGATGAAGATGTTCGTATTGCCACCTACTTTGGAGTCTATATAGAAAAAAGCATGTATGGCAAAAAGTATATGGGTGTGAATCGTTCAACCTTTGTTTTAGATGAAAAAGGAATGATTACTCAAGTTTTTGAAAAGGCGTCTCCAAGTGAGAACGCTGACGATATATTGAAGTTTATTAAATAGGATTAATCAGGAGGTATTATTATGGTAGCAAAAAGAGTTATGAAATCCATGGATGGTAATGAAGCTGCAGCATATTGCGCTTATGCGTTTTCTGAAGTAGCGGGTATTTACCCAATTACGCCATCCTCACCAATGGCACAATACGTTGACCTTTGGGCTTCAGAAGGCAAAAAGAATTTATTCGGCATGCCTGTGAAGGTTGTTGAAATGCAAAGTGAAGCTGGCGCAGCTGGAACTGTTCACGGTTCATTGCAAATGGGTGTGTTGACAACAACATTTACAGCATCACAGGGGCTTTTACTTAAGTTGCCCAACATGTATAAGATCGCTGGACAATTATTACCAGGAGTCATCCATGTAGCAGCAAGAAGTATTGCAGCTCAAGCTTTATCCATCTTCGGTGATCACCAGGATGTCATGGCTGCTCGCCAAACTGGTTTTGCAATGATAGCTTCAACTGGAGTTCAATCTGCAATGGATTTGGCAGGTATCGCTCATTTAGCAGCAATCAAGACAGGTATTCCTTTCCTTCATTTCTTTGATGGTTTTAGAACTTCACACGAAGTTCAATCGATTGAAGTGATAGATTATGATGTATTTGATCGTCTCCTAGACAGAGAAGCAGTTGCTAAATTTAGAGCTAAGGGATTAAATCCTTCACATCCAGTGACTCGCGGTACGGCACAAAGTGATGATGTTTACTTCCAAACAAGAGTGTTGCAAGCATCTTTTTATGCCAATGTACCCGATGTGGTAGCTGAATACATGACTGAAATTTCGAAAGTAACTGGTAGACCCTATGCACCATTTGTCTATTATGGTGATAAAGATGCAACTGATGTTGTAATTGCTATGGGATCTGTGATAGAAACTGCACAACAAACAGTTGATCATTTAGTTGAACGAGGTAAGAAGGTCGGTTTGCTTTCTGTTCACTTATATCGTCCATTTAGTGCAGAATACTTTTTAAGTGCAATGCCTAAATCAGTAAAGAGAATAACTGTCTTGGATAGAACCATCGAACCTGGTGCTTCTGGAGATCCATTATATCTTGATGTGAAATCGGTTTATTATGGAAAAGAAAATCAACCGCTGATTTTAGGTGGAAGATATGGACTATCCTCCAAGGATACAACCCCTGCAATGGTTCTTTCTGTCTTTGAAAATATGAAGGGTGAACAAAAGGATCAATTTACAGTTGGTATCGAAGATGATGTAACATTCACTTCACTTAAATATGAAGCAAGTAATGAAATCACCGATAAGGATTCAACGGAATTATTATTCTTCGGTTTAGGTTCTGATGGTACCGTTGGTGCTTCTAAGAATATTACCAAGATTCTTGGGGATCACACATCACTTTATTCACAAGCCTATGCATCTTATGATTCTAAAAAAGCAGGTGGTGTTACCCGTATGCACCTCCGTTTCTCTAAAAAACCTATTCGCTCAACCTATCTTGTGAATTATCCTCATTTCGTATCATGCTCAACAGATACATATTTGACGAAATACGATATGCTTAAAGGATTGAGACAGAGTGGAACATTCCTTTTAAATACTCAAACTCCTAAAGAGGATATTGATAAACTACTACCAAATAGAGTCAAGCGTCAATTAGCGCAAAAGAAAGCGCAGTTTTATATCATCAATGCTGTTGATTTAGCATATGAAATTGGATTGGGCAGAAGAATCAACACGATTATGCAATCCGCATTCTTCAAACTCAATGATCATCTTATGCCAGCTGATGAAGCCAATAAATACATGAAGCAATATGCTGAAAAAACATATGGCCGAAAAGGCGATGCAATCGTTCAACTGAATAATGCAGCCATTGATGCAGGATATATTAATTTAGTCAAAGTCGATGTCAATCCCGATTGGGCAGTTCTAGTCGATGCAGTAGCCGAAGATACAAGTGGTAGACCTGATTTCGTCAGAAAAATTGCCGATATTGTTAATGCTATTGAAGGTGACTCACTTCCAGTATCAGCATTCTTAGGTTACGAAGATGCGCATATGGAAAATGGTTCAACCGCATATGAAAAACGTGGTGTAGCAAACTATGTTCCTGAATGGAGATTGGAAAACTGTATTCAATGTAACGCATGCGTATTTGCTTGTCCACATGCTGTCATTCGTGCCTTCTTGGCAGATGGAACGGAAGTTAAAAAAGCACCTGATGGAACTAAGTTCCTTGATGCTAAGGGAAAGAACATGGATGGTATGAAATTCACCATTCAGGTATCAACATTAGACTGTACAGAATGTGGCGTTTGCGTACAGGTTTGTCCTACACCTAATAAATCATTAGCAATGGTTCCAATTGGAGATGAACTTGCACATAATTCACAACAAATCGCAGATTATTTCTTCAATGAAGTTACCTATAAGAATTTAGGCGTTGATAGCACAAAGAACTTGAGCTTCAATCAGCCATTATTCGAATTTAGTGGTGCATGCGCTGGTTGTGGTGAAACACCATATATCAAGGCATTGACACAACTTTATGGGGATCATATGGTCTTCGCAAATGCAACAGGTTGTACGTCAATTTATGGTGCATCCTTCCCATCAACTCCTTACACAACCAATGCTGAAGGATTTGGCCCTGCTTGGGCAAACTCACTATTTGAAGATAATGCAGAGTTTGGGTTTGGTATGAAGATTGCTTATGAAACCATAAGAGATAGAATTCAATCCTTACTCTTTAACCATCTTGATGAAATGCCAGAAAGCTTGAAGGTTTTGGCTGAAGAATGGATAGCAAATCGCAAGAGTGCCGAAATCACAAGAAAGCTTAAAAAACCGATGATTGCTGAACTTGAAAAAATCGACAAATCATATGCAAAAGAATTATTAGATGTTAAAGAATACCTCGTTAAGGTTTCCCAATGGATTATGGGTGGCGATGGTTGGGCATATGACATCGGTTACGGTGGAATTGACCACGTTATAGCCAACAACGAAGATGTCAATATTCTTGTATTAGATACAGAAGTTTACTCCAATACCGGAGGACAATCATCTAAGGCAGCTCCTGCAGGTTCTATTGCTAAATTTACTGCTTCTGGCAAACCCGGAAAGAAGAAGGATCTAGGTGCAATCGCAATGAGTTACGGACATGTCTATGTTGCTCAGATTTCTCATGGTGCTTCACCTTCCCAGGTCTTAAAAGCATTTAAAGAAGCTGAAAGCTACGATGGTCCATCAATCATTATAGCGTATTCTCCATGCATTGAGCATGGCATTGATGGCGGACTTACCAATACATTTGCACAAGCTAAGCTTGCTACAGCATGTGGTTATTGGCCAACATATCGCTTCGATCCAAGAAAAGAAGCAGAAGGCAAAAACCCATTCCAAATTGATAGTAAAACTCCAGATTGGGATAAGTATCATTCTTACTTATTAAGCGAAGGTAGATATGCTCAACTTGCACAAATCAATCCGGAACATGCAGCAGAACTCTTAGACAAAAACTTAAATGATGCAAAGAAGAGATGGGCAATGTATAAGAGATATCAAGCAATGGATTACTCCATTACTGAATAAAAATATATATTTAAAATACCGCGATATGAAGCCATATTTCGGTATTTTATTAGATAAATTTCTGAATGAATGTATATATACATTGACAAAAGTTTAAAATAAAGTAAAATGGTATCAAACGAATATTTACAGAAAGGTGATATAAAGCGTGAAGCAAAATATGAAAAGAAAATTAGTCGTTTTTCTATTGTTAGTTTTTCCTCTTTTCCTAGCATCTTGTGGGCAAAAGGATTTAGAACTTCCAACCCTAACAGGCGCTGATAATATTGTGTATACGATAGGTGATCCTGAACCAGATTTAGAATTAGGGATATCTGCATTAGACAACATTGATGGAGATTTATCTGCTTCAGTAGTCGTTGATGGCAGCGCAGTTAATTTTACTGTGCCAGGTATTTATGATGTTATTGTTACTGTAGTGGATGCTGCAGGCAATCAAGCATCTATAACCTTTCAGGTCACAGTTCAATATGAACAAGTTGTTCCTGTTATTACAGGTGTTGTAGATTTGGAATTTGAACAAGGTGTAGTTGATCCTGAATTCTTAATTGGCATCACTGCTGAAGACAATGCAGACGGTATCTTGACAGATAGCATTACAGTTGATGACAGTGAAGTCGATTATGATGTTATTGGAACCTATACAGTTTACTATTCTGTCAGCGATTCAGCGGGAAATTTAGCCTTAGTTGAAGCTGTTATTATCATAAGAGCTGAGACTGTTGACCCTGTTATTGAAGGTGCAGCAAATCTCGTTTTTGGACTTGATACTCTCGATCCTGATTATTTAGTAGGACTTTCTGCAACCGATAACTTTGATGGTGAATTGACGTCATCAATCATGGTTGATGCAAGTGCTGTTAATTTTGCTGTTGAAGGCACATACCCAATTATTTATACGGTTACGGATGCTGCAGGAAACTCATCGTCTATCACCATTCAAGTTCAAGTTAAAGATATGGTGGCTCCCATTATTACAGGCACAAGAAACTTAACTTTTGAAGTTCATAGTGATCCTAACTTCTTATGGAAAGATATTGTTGCTACTGATAACATCGATGGCGATGTACTTGCTGATATCGTTATTGATTCAAGTCAAGTTGATACAACTTTGCTCGGAACCTATCCTTTAACATACACGGTTACTGATTCATCTGGAAACAGTACAAGTGTCACTGTTGATATTACGATTGCAGATCGCACAAAACCAGTCATTTATGCAAATTTAGTCATTTATTACCTTGAAGGTGATGACGATCCTGACTATCTTGCTGGAGTTACGGCAATAGATAACTACGATGGTGATTTAACATCATCGATTACTGTAAATTCATCAGCAGTTAATTTATCAGTTATTGGTTCTTATAATGTAGTCTATACCGTCACCGATGGCACAGGTAATATTGGAACACTGACCATTCAACTCATTGTTCCCAATCCAACTTATGTTCTTAATGTTGATTCGGATGCAGCTGATATCGATTTACCTACAGCTCCATTGACAGCATCGATAGTTTTACCTACAAGTGGTTTAAGTGGATCGACAATTACTTGGACATCCACACAACCTGGAGTGATGACTAAAAATGGCAATATCGTCAGACCTGGTCTAGATCAACCTGACGCTGAAGTTGAACTGATTGCAACCGTCAAATCTGGAAATTACCAGAAACAAGAAACATTTATTGTTGTTGTTGCTGCAATGATTGAGTCAAATGTTACAAGCAAAACTACATTAGACTATACTGCACTTGGTACTGAATATGTAACATCTGATGGCGTTCTTGACACCTATTTTGTTGACAATGGCAGTGTTCCTTACGTTGATGTTGAAGATTTCATTTTATTGCTTGAAGGTGCTCTAGATACTGAAATCATTGAATTCGTTTATGATGGTAATTATTTGATAATCTCATACTCTGTTGAATATGAAGATATCGATGGGTCGATGGTTATAGAAACAATGAGTGCAACTTTTGATTTTGCACTGAATACTTTCTCTGTAGATTCATACCATTTCTTTGAATATTACGTAGCATCTACAACAACTGATTATGGAGAAGGCTTGAATTATGTGGATGCTGATTATATTGATCCAGATTCTGTAACATTCCCACTTGGATTTTATGGATTTGATTTAGTTATCTATAATGATTTGGGTGCTGATGTTTATTTGATGCCTTTCCATGTTGCAGATCTTTTATTTGCAGGAAATGTCTACTTTGATGTTTACTATAATGGAGACCAATATTACGGTTTAGATACCATGCAACTCTATGATAGAGCAGATCCAAACATACCAGTCATAAAGACAAGCTCATTTAACACACTAACCATTCCTCAAGATATGAAACTTGCATCCTATAATTTCATGGCATTGGCAATGGATTTCTTCTATGGCATTAAAAAGTTTGCTGGCGTAGACACATATTACGGTGCTTTATCTGAATATGTTGATTCTATGGTCTATAGTGGGGATTATTCTTTCTATAGAAGCATCTTCGATTTCGCTTATGGACTGGATGATCTACATACATCACATGTATTTGCGGGATATTATGAGGATCCAGCATTTGCCTTTACCTTATCTTTAAGTGATTTAGGAACGAGATCTCAGAGTTATTACAACAAAATGTGGTCAACCGAAGATCTTTATGAAGCAACTTTTGGTTCTTTAATTTCAATACCTTTCTCAAGAACTTTTGAAGATGGTAAAACTGCAGTCATTTACTTGGATGGATTCGATGTTGATACACCTACAGCTTTCATGCGTGCTCTAGATGATTTAGATCCCAGTGTTGAAAACGTTATTGTAGATTTAGCAAATAACGGTGGTGGTAATTTAGGTGCCGTTCTTAGAATCTTTGGATATATGACAGAACAACAGATTACTTATCACAGTCAAAATCCTGCAGACGGTTCAGCAGTTACCTACTATATTGAAAGTGATTATGATGCTTATGATTACAATTGGTTTGTGATGACATCATCAGTGACATTCAGTGCTGCAAACTTGTTTGCCTCGATTGCAAAAGAATTAGGCATACCATTGATTGGTCAAAATTCTAGTGGTGGTGCATCCTCAATTGGAATCATCCTACCTCCTGGTGGATCAACGTTACTGATTAGTACAAATAATGTTTTAAGTACAAGAGTGATGAACGATTTGGGAGAATATGAATATTTAAGTATCGAATATGGTATCAGTGTTGATTATAAGTTAGTTGACGTTACCGATGATATAGAAATCGCTTTGTTAATTAATCAAATTCTTGACATGAACAATAATTAATAGCAACAAAAAAACACTTCAGATTTTCTGGGGTGTTCTATTTTGTTAAATCGTATTAAAATTTGTAAATCAGATAAAGAATTGCATCAATAATAAGTATAGGTAGGCTTGATAGCCAAAGCGAACGATAAATAGAGGGTTTGACTTGGTTTTTATCATCGAGGTGTTCGAGATATGATTTTTTCATTCTTTTCCCGAATACACCTTTCCAAAATGATTGGACACCATAAATAGCGACATCAAAAATATTGTTATTGCTGATATAAATAAACCAACCAATGACAAACAGTAAGAAACCACCTACTAAAATGGCATCAATAAATCCGATCAATGTGAAGTTTTGAGAATAGAGTAACATAAGACCAGAAAGAGCTACGCCAATTAATGTATCAATAGCTATATATTTCATGTATTCCTTTTTCAAAGGAGAACTCATCGATTACCACCTAATTTCTTGTATATTTTCAGTATAAAATGGCTATGAATAGTATATCATAATATGGACTGAAATTGAAATATCACAGCATTTAATGAATTGTAAACGTCTTCAACACTGAAAATGGATGAAAATGGGACATTATATTGACATAAAGCGGTAATTGTAGTAGAATTCTAATAAACCATATTTTAAAAAGGAGAGAAGTGAATGAAGAAAAAATTCTTATTGATGTTAATGGTATTCTTCTTGGCTATTGGATTCGCAGCGTGTACGCCTGCTGTGGACCCAATTGATGAAGAATCACCAGTGTTGAGCGGTTATCACAACTTCACCTATATCATAGATGAAAGTGCAACCCCCAATTATCTTACGGGTGTAACTGCTTTTGACAATCTTGATGGTAACATCACATCAAAGATCGTTGTTGACTCAAGTGCAGTAAATCTAGAAGTTCCTGGTACTTATAACGTTAAGTATTCAGTAACCGACTTATCTGGAAACCTCAAGGAAATTACAGTAACAGTTGCTGTTATTGATAGCACAGCTCCAATGATTTCCGGTGTTGCAGGTATCTCCTACGTTATAGGTGATCCAGCTCCAGATTATATTGCAGGTTTAACCGCAACTGACAATGTTGATGGTGACATCACTGCTGACATCGTTGCAGACTCAAGTGCAGTTAATTTAACTGTTGCAGGTTTGTACACAGTGACTTTCACTGTTGAAGATGCTGCTGGAAACGTTTCTGCTACATACAGCACATATGTACAAGTTAAACAATATGCTGATGATGCTGACTTAGTACCACCAACATTCAATGGTCAAAGAAATTACAGCTATATAATTGGATATGGTACAGCTCCAGATTATCTAACAGGCGTAACAGCTACAGATAATGTTGATGGTGACGTATCTGCTTCAATCGTTGTTGATTCAAGTGCTGTTAACTTGGCAGTTCCTGGTGTCTATACTGTAGTTTATACTGCAGAAGATGCATTTGGAAATGTGGCTACAGTCACTGTTACAGTCACTGTAATCCAAGAAACAGTTCCTCCAGTCATTAGTGGTATTAGAGTTCTTGAATTCTATATCGGTGATGCAGTTCCTAATTATGTGATTGGTGTGACAGCTACTGATGAAGTTGATGGCGACTTGACATCTGCTATTATAGTAGATGCTACTGGCGTTAGCCTACTTGTTGCAGGTAGATACCCAGTTCTTTATTCTGTTACTGATGCTGCTGGTAATGTTGCAACAGCTGAAACAGAAATCGTTGTTGCAGTCAATCCAATCAGTTTGATTCCTGACTTAACAGCTACTTATCGTACTTACACAAGTGGTACAGACAATTTAAATCCTTACTCAGAAACTTTAGCTACAGCCTCAACTTTGAATGGTTATTTAGTTGATAGCCTATATACTGGCGATTATGACTGGGTTGCTGCAAGACAAATTCTTGTTGACGAAGGTGCTGTAGGTTTACCAGCAACTATTTCATTTGATGAATGGTATGCAGGTGGACACACTGCAGGACAACTTCCATACAATCGTTATCCAGCAATGGCAACAACTGAACCAGTTGCTATGGATACTGAAGGTTTAGTATGGCAAATTACTCTACGTAATGACCTTGAATTTGAAGATGGTACAGTAATTGATGCTAATACATTTGATTATTCATGGAAACAATTAATCGATCCTCTATTATTGAACGATCGTGCTTCAAACTTATATTCTACAACTGATTTACCATTGGTTGGTGCTGAAGATTATTTCAAGCAAGCATCACTTAAGACCGACTCATTAGGTTATAGAATATATGATGTTGGCGGAACATTATTCGCAAGAGAAAATTCTTATTATGGTACAGTTATTGGCTACCCAACTTGGTTGCTATATTATCCAGAAGCTCCATTTGATACATTAGTTGGTCCAGCACATGATGTTCTAGTTGCTGGTCAAAAAGCTTATGTTGAATATTGGGGAACAGGTTATGGTGTTGACGGGTATGTCTTAGTTGATGAACTTGACAATGCATTCATGTTCGCTGCAGATGGATCACTTGTTGCTCCATATGCTGGTTGGACACTTGGAGGTGTTGCTGTTCCTACTGAAGGCGGAGTTGATTATGGCGGATGTCGTCCAGCTTATATGGATTCTGCCGGTAACCTACCTGCATCATTAACTGACGGTATTCCTACTGGTGGTACTGCATTGGCAAATGATCCAGTAGCTTGGAGTACAGTCGGATTCAAGGTTATTAGCCAATATACATTTGAAATTACATTAAAGGCTGGTCGTACAGCTTGGGACGTTATGGGCGCTTTATCCAGTGGTATTGTTGGTGTTGTACATCCAGCAGCTTATGAAGCTGGTATGAACGCTGGCAGAACTCAAACAAATTATGGTACAATTGACAATCCATTAGTATCTTATGGACCATTCACATTATCTGCTTGGGAAACTGACGTTCTCTATTTCTACACATTAAATCCAGATCATTATGCAGCATCTGATTTTAGAATGACAAAGGTTAGATATGATGTTATCGAAGATCAGAGTATCGCTGTTAGTGAATTTAAGGAAGGTCGTTTGGACATTGTTGGTGCTGGTGGTCAATATTACACAGAATTCAAGTACAACAAGAACTTGAAACTTTCTCCAGCTACTACATTCTTCCGTTTCGCATTTAATATTGAAGGCAGTGATGCTTATGAATTGAATCCAATTTTAACTCAAGATTCATTTAGACAAGCATTCTACTTTGCAATTGACCGTGAAACATTCTCATCTGATGTTCGTGCACCTTCGCTACCAACATTCGGGTTCTTAGGACCAGTCTACTTATCAACAGAATATAACTTCGTATCTTATCGTGGTTCTGTACCAGGCCAAGATGTATTAGATGGTCTATCACCTGATACTTTCGGTTATGATCCAGTAAGAGCTAAGACTTTATTTGATGAAGCTTACGCTGCAGCTATCTTAGCTGGCGACATTCAAGATGGCGAACTCGTTGCTGTTGAATACAAATTCTACGACGTTGAAACCAACTGGCAAGTTGCTAACTGGGTTAAAGACACTGTAGAAACAATCTTCAATACTGGCGAAACAGCTCCTATTTTCCAACTTGATCTTGTTGCTGTAAGTAGTGCAGCATTGAACCAGGCTTGGGACAATGGTGACTTTGAAATGACATTTGGCGGCTGGCAGGGTCTTAACTTTGATGCTCCAAGTATGTTAGGTCAAGTTTATAACAGTGCATTAGCGTACATGTTAGAAAAGGGCTTTAACACTGCTGGTGCAGTTGTTACTGTTGCATTACCAAACTCTAAGGTTGCGTTAGAAAGTTGGATTGCTGATTATCTATTAATCGTAGCTCCAACTGATTCACAAACTGCACAATATGACGATTGGGTTGCATTATTAGCACAATTCGTTGGTAATGAAATCACTGTGACTTATGATAGACTATTCAATATTGCTTATGGTGAATTATATAATGTCGCAGATGTTAACTTTACTGGCAAGACAGACGACTTTGATGCAATTACAGCGGCTCTTGAAGGCGTTCTACTTGATCAAATGATCGCAATTCCATTATTTACAACCGTTGCTGCAACTGTTTATAGCACTCGAATCGTATTCGAAGCTAATGAATATCATGCATGGATGGCTTGGGGCGGCGAAAAGTACATGTTTATTGGTAAAGAAGCTTAATATTCAGACAATTATTAATTAAAGGTATTTAAATAGGACATACAGCCCTAATGGTCCTAGCGCCATTAGGGTTGTTTATGTCGATAAGAATGGAGCTTTTTCTATGAGAAATTATGTTTTAAAACGTATAGGACTCATCTTTTTAACAGCCTCAATTATTATTTTTCTGGTATTTGTGTTTATTAAACTATTACCACAATATCAGCAAGCTGTACTAGGTGTTGACCCTGAAACAAGGGATCTATTAATTGCGAGAGAAGGATATGGACGGCCAATCTTGGAGCAGTTTTTCATTTGGATTCGAAATATAGTGAGAGACGGTGGTCTTGGCAGATCACTAAAGCTTAGAAGAGATATTGTATTAGTTATGGCTGAAAGAATTCCTGTTTCAATGCGTCTCAATATTGTACCTTATTTATTAGCAATTCCAACAGGTATTGGTCTTGGTATTTGGGCAGCTTTGAAAAAGAACAAACTGACTGACCACACAATTTCAATAGGCGTTATTTTCTTTATTTCAGTGCCATCATTTGTTATTGCCACTTTATTGCAATATTATGTTGTTTATGTTTTCAAGTGGTTAGATACACCATTTGTTGTTGCAAATTCCGATTTTGTCGTTGACCCAATCCGAGGATTAACATCTTATATCATGCCAGTTCTCGTTTTATTAATTGGATCAGTTGCTGGGCTTACCAGATTTTCCAGAGCAGAGCTTACTGAAGTTCTGACTTCGGAATTTATGCTCTTGTGTCGAACGAAGGGACTTTCTAAACGCCAAGCGACGATTAGACATGCACTTCGTAACGCAATGGTGCCGATTGCACCATCGATTATTGGTGGATTTATTTCCATTTTAAGCGGTTCACTTATTATTGAACGTATTTTTAGAGTTCCTGGTATTGGTGGTGTCTATCTAGATGCCTTCAACAACTTTGATTATCCACTAATCATGGCATTATTGATGTTTTATACCATAATTGGATTAACTGCAGGACTGATTGTTGACTTATCCTATGGTGTAATTGATCCTAGAATTAGAATGGGGGCAGGAAAGCGATGATGGATAACATGTCAAAAGAGAAATTTATTCTTGTCCAGCAAGATGAAGTATTATACGATGAAGGTCTAAAGACTAAGTCAATTGGTTATTATAAGGATGCATGGCTTCGCTTTAAGAAGAATAAGGCATCTGTTGTTGCATCAATCATCTTGATTATCCTCATTATTATGTCTACAATCGGACCATTTTTAAACGGTTATGATCTCAATGATCAGAGTGCAAAATGGTCAGCTAGATTAAAGGACTTGCCACCCAATGTAGAATCATTGTCGTGGATGAAGCTTTTTAATGGTGAAAAAGATTTAACTGGCTCTCCTCAAAACTTTTCGAATCTACCTGAAGGCATCATTGTTAGAATCAAGAGTTTTAACTCAATTACCAATCAAATGACTGTTGTGGTTGATTATTATGCATATGTCAATCATTATTATAGTGCATTCATTGATCCTGAAACTCAAACTTATGCATCAACTTCATATACCAACTTAAGTATTGAAGAATACGAAGCAATAAAAGCTGCAGAGCTTGCTACTGGAGAAACAATTATTTTGCAAGATGCTGCACAAATCGCAGGTTTCTACAAGGTTAGAGTTGATTTCTTTAAATTCTTAGAACACGTTTATCATCTAGAAGATGTTAATTTCTGGTTTGGATCAGACAGTCAGGGAAGAGACTTATTCACTGAATTATGGTCGGGTGCCAGATTATCATTATTATTAGCATTTAGTGTGTCAGTTATTAATATCATTATCGGTATCATCGTTGGATCAACTTCTGGCTACTACGGAGGTACGGTTGATATAGTCATTGAAAGATTGAGTGAAATCTTGTCGGGTTTACCATTCTTGGCTATTTTAACTCTGTTATTATTACGTTATGGCAATAGTCCGTGGATTATTGTTGTCGCCTTTACACTCACTGGCTGGCTCGGTATCTCGAGTCTAACTCGAACCCAGTTCTATCGATACAAGAGTCGTGAATATGTTTTGGCTGCTAGAACGCTTGGAGCTAAAGACAGAAGAATCATGTACCGCCACATTTTCCCAAATGCTGTTGGTACTTTGATTACCAGTTTGGTACTTTATATTCCAGCTGTTATTTTTGCTGAAGCTACATACTCATTCTTGGGTATCATCAACTATGGTGAAGTCATCAGCGTTGGACGCTTACTTTCAAATGGCCAGTTGGTTATGAAAGAAAGCTTCTATCAAATCTTCTTCCCATCCGTCTTCATATCTTTATTAATGCTGTCATTCAACCTATTTGGTAATGGACTGCGTGATGCGTTCAATCCATCATTGAGAGGAGTTGAATAATTATGGCTAAAGATAAAATTCTAGAAGTTAACAATCTTCATATCTCCTTTCGAACACAGCAAGGTATTCTAAAAGCCGTTAGAGGTATTAATTTTGAGCTTTATAAAGGTGAAACTCTTGCTATTGTTGGTGAATCAGGATCTGGAAAGAGTGTTACATGCCGTGCGATTATCGGTATTTCTGCTGGTAACTCCATTCATGATGCTGGCTCCATTTATTATTATAATAGTGGTCTTAAAAAATTTGATCAAGTCTCTGATGATAGCGAATCAGAACAAACAGATATTATTGACCTAATGCAAATTGACGAAGATGACTTTCATAAACTCAGAGGAACCAAAATATCAATGATTTTCCAGGATCCTATGTCAAGTTTAAATCCCATCATGAAAGTTGGCAAACAAATTTCTGAAGCCCTTTATCTTAAAATGGGTCTATCAAAACAAGAAGCAAAAGCAAGATCATTAGAATTAATGAGAGAAGTTGGAATTCCCGAACCAGAAAAAAGATACACTCAGTATCCATTTCAGTTTTCTGGTGGGATGCGTCAAAGAATCGTCATTGCCATCGCTTTAGCAAACAATGCTGAAATTTTGATTTGCGATGAACCAACTACTGCTTTAGATGTGACCATCCAAGCACAAATTCTTGAACTGATTAATAGGATTAAAGTGGAACGCAATCTATCTGTTATCTTTATTACCCATGATTTGGGTGTCGTAGCAAACATGTCAGATCGTGTTGCTGTTATGTATGCCGGTCAAATTGTAGAATATGGTACTGTAGATGAACTTTTCTATGATCCAAAACATCCATATACATGGGCGTTACTTTCTGCAATGCCTGATTTGGATTCTAAAGAAACATTATTTGCAATTCCAGGTACACCTCCAGATATGCATTTTCCACCCGTTGGTGATGCCTTTGCACCTAGAAACAAGTATGCAATGCAAATTGACTTTGAGCAAGAACCACCAATGTTTAAAATCACTGATACGCATTACGCTGCAACTTGGCTACTTCATGAAAATGCACCCAAAGTTGAAATGCCCGAGCCTCTAAGAAAACGCATTGAACGAAATAAAAAAATGCTAAAGAAGGAGGCTTAATATGACTAAAACTGAAAAATTATTAGAAGTTAAGCACCTCAAACAGTATTTTAAAGTTGGGCATGGAGCAAATAAACTTATTGTCAAAGCTGTTGATGATGTATCATTTGATATCCATAGAGGCGAAGTTTTTGGTTTAGTTGGAGAATCTGGTTGTGGTAAAACAACAACTGGGCGCACAATAATTAAACTTTATGAAGCTACAGATGGCGATATCTATTTTAATGGTAAGCGTATTGGTGGAGGCATAGAGTCAAATATTGAACGTATTCATTTGGCAAAAAAAGATGCAAAAAAAATAATATTAGGTGCGCGTCCTGCTAAATTTGATGCAATTCAAATCAAACTAGATGCAAAAGCTAAACTCAGAACGCTAGATAAGAAAGATACTGAAGGCAAAAAGAGAATTTTAGCTGAAAAAACTGAAAAGCTTGCTGATTTAAGTAAGAACATTAAAGCGAATCCGGATCAATTTGTCGAAAATGAAGCAAAAATTCTAGAAGCCAAAGAAAATTTGAAACAATTGATTGCTGAAGAAAAAGAAAAAATTAATTCATTAAGATCAGATAACGCCTTTAGAGGCGAAACTCTAGCAACGATGAAACAAATCCAAATGATTTTCCAAGACCCAATTTCATCTTTGAATCCACGCATGACTGTTCGTGAAATCATTGCAGAAGGATTGATTATTGGAGGAGAAAAGAACGATAAGCTAATCGATGAAAAAGTATTTAACATCTTAAAGGTTGTTGGGTTATTACCTGAACATGCCTTTAGATATCCTCATGAATTTAGTGGTGGACAGCGTCAGCGCATCGGTATTGCAAGAGCGTTGATTGTCGACCCTGAATTACTCATCGCAGATGAACCAATCAGTGCACTTGACGTTTCAATTCAAGCACAGGTCATCAATTTGCTTAAGGAGCTTCAAAGAAGACTCGACTTAACCATTATGTTTATTGCCCATGATTTATCGGTTGTCAAATACTTCAGTGATCGCATAGCTGTCATGTATTATGGTAAAATGGTTGAACTGGCAAGCTCTGATAAATTATTTAGACATCCACTGCATCAATATACAAAATCATTGCTTTCGGCAATTCCCTTACCAGATCCACACTATGAAAAAACACGTCATCGCTTTACGTATAACCCTGCTTTGCACGGGTATGGTCCTGACAATATGCCTTCGATGGTAGAAATTGAACCCGGGCATTTCATCTTAGCTTCACCTAAAGAAGTCGATCAATTTAAGCTTGAAATTGAACAAAAGGACAAGGAAGCAGGTTTCTTTGGTCCGAAGATATCAGTTAAAGAAGAAAGAGAAGCAAAAAAACTGGTTGATTATGCAAAGATGTTGGTTAAAGATCTCAGAACTTTGGCTATCGATAAAGGTATTGAAAATGTGCAAGCCATGCTTAAATCTGATTTAATCAAAGCATTATCAGAATTGAAATAAATGAACAAAGACATGAGACGATAAGTTTCATGTCTTTTTATTGAAAATAAAGAAAAAAAGCATAAAAAAAGACTTCCAAGGAGGTCTGTTTTTTTAGAGTAACCTTTTATGAACGTATAGTCATGGATGGCAGTCCGATTTATATTTCAAAGCGAGGTTGACGCATTCACTATTTTTTGGGAGAAAAATATTGAGATGTAGTTTTCGTCAAATAAAAGGTAACTACGGCTACAAATATATTATAATACAACATGTATGAAAATCAATGTAAATTTACATTATATTTTCATTGAAAACGTTTTCTAAATTCACGAATTTGTGATTTAGCATATAAATAGCATAATAAGGTGAATTGTTATATAATAGATTTGGTTTAATCAAGGAGGGTATTATGGCAAAACTAGAAATTAAAAACCTTCATGTTGGTATTGAAGGCAAAGAAATATTAAAGGGTGTCAATTTAATTGTTAATTCAGGGGAAGTCCATGCGATTATGGGTCCAAATGGCACAGGTAAATCGACATTGGCAAGTGCACTTATGGGACACCCAAAATATGACATCACTGAAGGTGAAGCATATTTGGATGGAAAGAACCTTTTAGAAATGGAAGTAGATGAAAGAGCGCGTGCTGGATTATTTTTAGCTATGCAGTATCCAGCAGAAGTTCCAGGAGTTACAAACAGTGATTTTATGCGTCAAGCTTTAAAAGCGACATCTGGCAAAAGTGTCGGTTTATTTGAATTTGCCATTCAATATGAAAAGGCTGTTGAAGATTTGAAAATGCACCCTGATTTGGCACATCGTTACCTAAACGAAGGTTTCAGTGGTGGTGAAAGAAAAAGAAATGAAATTCTTCAGCTCAAGGTTCTAAAACCCAAGTTCGCGATTTTAGATGAAATCGACTCCGGTTTAGATATTGATGCGCTAAAAATTGTCGGTGAAAATGTAAGTAGTTTAATCAATGAGAATTTTGGATGTATTCTGATTACTCACTATCAACGCATTTTAGATTACATTACACCTACTTTTGTACACATTATGATTGATGGAGTTATAGTTTTAAGTGGTGGACATGAACTCATTGAGAAGATTGATAGAAATGGATATATGTGGATTAAGGATGAGCTAGGTATTGATTTCGTTGAAGGCGAAGAATAATGAAGTCAATTTTCATAAAGAATCATGAAATCATTTCATCACTACCCAAAGACTTCATCTACAACAATCACCAACTTACTATTCCCAAGAATATCCAATATCAAGATCCTATTATGATAGCCATTGAAGATGATAGTAATGAATTATTCGAGATTATCGTCTCAGAAAATACAAGTATAAAAATAATCTTAGAATTAGCAAATAAGAATCAAAATGCGAATCACTATAAGTTTGGCTTAATTGCTAAGCCCAACAGTCAGGTTAAATATTTGCTCGTTAGCGAACTTGAAAGTAAGAAGGCTATCGTAGAGCATTATTTTACTGCTGAAAGGGATGCTAAACTCAATCTAATCGGTGGATTTGTCAGTAATATCATCCATGCAAAGATGCATGTCGATCTAGTTGGGGAAGGGGCAGAAGTCAAAATGCGTGCAATCGCCATCTCTTCAGACGATAATATTCAAAATATCGATGTGTTAATTGTTCACAAAGCTCCAAATACGTTTGGAGACATGACAAATATCGGCATCGCCAATAAGCGTGGTAAAATCGTCTTAAATGGCGTCGAAAAAATAGAGAAAGGGATGAAGCATGCAAATGCTTTCCAGACCTTAAAGGGTATCATTACGTCCGATCAAGCGGTTATTGAAGTGAATCCTATTCTCCTCATTGATGAATTTGATGTCAAAGCAGGACATGGAGCTACGATTGGCAAGATCGAAGAGGATGTAATGTATTACTTAAGAAGTCGAGGGTTAACACTGGCTGAAGCTGAAAAACTCATCATTAATGGGTTTCTTCGTCCAGTCATCGATGAAATCGATGATGAACCCCTCAAGGAAAGATTTGTAAGTGTCGTCAATTCAAGAATATGATAGATGTAGATAGCATTAGAAAAGATTTTCCTGTATACAGCAAACAACCCCAAATAATATATTTGGATTCTGCTGCATCATCTTTAAAAGTCAAATCAATGATTGATCAGGTTGATCACTACTATCACACACTTGGTGTCAATGTACATCGTGGAGCTTATGATCTTGCCTATGTGACTACAAAACTATATGAGGATGCCAGAAAAACCGTAGCTAACTTCATTCACTCAAAAGAAGAAGAAATCATCTTTACTAGAGGAACAACATCTTCCTTGAATATGATAGCTGGTAGTTATCGTGATATTCTCAAACCCGGTGATGAAATCATCACAAGCGAACTTGAACATCACTCATCACTTTTACCATGGATGATTACCGCCCAAAAGACTGGGGCTAAGCTTGTCTACATACCTCTTACTACCACAGGTAGAATTACTGTTGAAAACTTTCTTGCAGTCCTTTCTAATCATACAAAGGTAGTTGCATTAACTCACGTCTCTAATGTATTAGGATTTTTAACACCGATTGTAGAAATTACCAAACTTGCACATGAAAAGCAGGCAATCGTTATTTTAGATGCTGCACAATCAGCACCCCATATGAAACTTGACGTTGAAGCTTTGGGTGTGGACTATATGGCATTTTCCGGACACAAGATGTTTGGACCATCTGGTGTTGGCGTTCTTTTTGGTAAAGAAGCTCTACTCAACAAGTTAGAACCCTTTGAATATGGCGGAGAAATGGTTGATGAGGTCTATAAGGATCATGCAACCTTTAAGGATGCTCCCTTGAGATTTGAAGCTGGTACACCAGTGATTAGCGGTGCTATAGGACTTGCTGCAGCAATACGTTATATTGAATCCATTGGATTTTATGCAATGCACGAGCATACTGAAGCCTTGCATCAATATGCTTTAGTAAAGCTTAAAGCAGTCAAAGGCGTTACTATTTATAATCAGAGTGCTGAAAACCCAGTGATTACCTTCAACATTGATGGAATCCATCCCCATGATATTGCGACAATGCTTGATCAATACCACGTGAGTGTACGTGCTGGACATCATTGTGCACAGCTCGTATCAAAGTTTTTAGGTGTTAGCTCAACATTGAGAGCATCGTTTCATATTTATAACAACAGAGCAGATTGCGATACTTTTATCGAAAGTATCATCACTGCTAAAAATTTCTTTGAAGGATTTTAAGGAGCAAACAATGAATATTGAACATTTGTATAGACAAGTCATTATGGATCACTATAAAAATCCCCAGAATAAGGGGTTTGTTGCAGATAACAGCTATTTGACGATACACCTAAATAATCCCTCGTGTGGCGATGACATGACTGTTCAACTCAAAGTAGAGGACCACAAGATTATTGATATCAAACATCAGGGAACTGGGTGTTCTATATGTTGTTCAAGTGCTAGTGTTATGAGTATAACCTTAATGGGTAAAACCTTTGATGAAGCATTGAGTATACTTCATGAATTTTATGAAATGATTAAAGGGTATCCCTTCAAAAAGGAAATTCTTACAGGAGATGCAGTTGTGTACCAGGGAGTTGCTCAGTTTCCTGCTCGTATTAAGTGTGCAACCCTTGCATGGAAAGCAACTGAGCAAGGCATTAACAAAATAATGGAGGATGAGATAAATGGATGACAACAAAAAGAAAATAGACGCTATTATTGGCGATTATCAATACGGATTTCATACAGAAAATACCCCTGTATTTAATACAGGAAAGGGTCTGAATGAGGAGATAGTTAGAATTATCAGCAAGTATAAGGGTGAGCCTAAATGGATGCTTGATTATCGCTTAAAGAGTTATAAGAAGTTTTTGGAATTAAAAAACCCCAAATGGGGACCGGATTTATCGTTTATTAATTTTGATGAGTTTACTTACTTCATTAAGGCAAGTGATCGTGCTGAGACCAGTTGGGATGAAGTACCTGAAAATATAAAAAACACATTTGAAAGATTAGGTATTCCAGAAGCGGAAAGAAATTTCTTATCTGGTGTTTCTACACAATTTGAAAGTGAAGTTGTCTACCATAATACACAAAAGGAATTGGAATCCTTGGGTGTCATTTATGTTGATACTGATACAGCCTTGAGGGAGTATCCAGAATTGGTTAAGAAATACTTTGGGACTATCATTCCCTATAGTGATAATAAATATGCAGCATTAAATACTGCTGTATGGAGTGGAGGATCATTTATATATGTTCCCAAAGGTGTAAAGGTTCCAAAACCCTTACAATCCTACTTTAGAATCAACTCTGATCAAATGGGTCAATTCGAAAGAACATTGATTATTGTCGATGAAGGTGCGTACGTCAATTATGTCGAAGGATGTACAGCTCCTGTTTACTCTAGAGACTCTCTGCATGCAGCTATTGTTGAAATTGTTGTTGAAAAGGATGCTACTTGTCGTTATACAACCATTCAAAATTGGTCAAACAATGTCATTAATCTCGTTACCAAGCGTGCTTTTGTCTATGAAAATGGGCTTATGGAATGGATTGACGGTAACATCGGAAGCAATGTCAATATGAAGTACCCATCATGCATATTGCTTGGTGAAAGAGCGAAGGGAACAACCATTTCAATTGCTTTTGCAGGTAAAGGCCAATGGCAAGATACTGGTGCCAAGATGATTCATGTTGCACCCAATACAACTTCAACCATCATCTCTAAATCCATTAGTCGTGGTGGTGGAACAGTGAATTATCGTGGGAAAGTTGATTTTGGGAAAAAGGCTAAAGGTGCTAAAGCTCACGTGGAATGTGATACCATCATCTTGGATGATTTCTCATTTAGTGATACGATACCTACGAATATTGTTCGAAATAGCGACGTTTTTCTTGAACATGAAGCAACCGTCTCAAAGATTTCCGAAGAACAGCTTTTCTATTTGATGAGTAGAGGACTTTCTGAAGGCGATGCGACTGAAATGATTGTCATGGGATTTATTGAACCATTTGCAAAGGAATTACCAATGGAATATGCCATCGAACTCAATCAATTGATTAAGCTAGAGATGGAAGGTTCTATTGGATAAGCATGCAAAACAATAAGATATTTGTGAGAATTTCGCAAATGTCTTTTTTTTTTTCACAATTTATCGTAAAATGAATGTTGAAGGTGAAGTCATGAAAAAAATACTTGCAATCCTACTATTTTTTATCTTAAGTGTCAGTATAAGCGCTTGTCAGGTAGAAAAAACGTATGATGACCTCTATTTGGAATATCTTACCCACATCGAAAATAACATTGAAAATTATCAATCCTCGATTGAGTATTTTAATCATCTCTCTTCGGAGGTCATTAAAAGTGTTGTCTTAGTCGAAAAAGTAATTAATGCTTCTTATGGATCTTCAACTGGTTCAGGGATTATCATCAAGTCAGATGAAGACTACTATTACATATTAACGAATAATCATGTAATATATGCTGAGGAAACTGATACTGCAACCTATACGATAAGCGATTATCGGGGTAATGAGTATAATGCAACACTCGTTGAAAATAGTGAAGACTATGATTTAGCCATCTTGAGATTTAATAAAGGAGAGTTGTTGCTCACACCCATTGTACTTTCTTTTGAAAATCCAATGGTTGGCGAAAAACTTGCCGTTATAGGATATCCGAGTTATCAAATTAATGCCATAACATTAGGTAACGTTATTGACTATGCACCAATAGATGTAGAAAGTGCATCCTATGAGATTATTAATGTCTTGTTTGATGTATTGATTAGTGATGTACCCGTTAAATCCGGTAGTAGTGGAAGTGTTGTTGTCGATAGTGAATACCAGCTTGTGGGCATCATTTATGCGGGGAATTTTATTGATCAAAGTGATACTTCGGAATATTCATTTTCAATTCCAGTTGAAAAAGTCTTTGAGTTCTTTCAACTAAAGAATTTTAGTCTGGAGGTTGAAGAATGAAAAAAATGATTTTTACTGTTATCGTTTTTCTTTTCATATTAACGGGATGTGTTTCAATCCTAAATGAGGAAGATACAGACGAATATAGAGCATTATCATCGCAATATGAAGAGTTTGTTATTCATGATATTGGACAAATTGATCAATTTCAGGCTTTTGTAAATAAAGCAACTTTTGAATCCATATTATCCAATGTTATGATTAAAGTACAACTTTTCAACGACTTGAATAATCTTGTAGAAACACGCACTGGTTCAGGTGTTATCTTCATTGATAGCGGCTCCTTCCATTATGTTTTAACAAGCTTCAATCTTACTTATCCTGCTGATTATAGCGCTACATATCAAATATTTGATTATCAGGGAAGAACTTCGACCGGATATATTGATGTTGTTTCAGAAGAGCATAATCTTTCTGTCATCCGCTATCTAAAGGCTCGATGGGATATGCTTCCTACAATTGAAATAGCAGAAGATTTATCTTTACCAGGTGAACCGATGTTATTATTTGGATATAAAGGACAGATGATGAATGCAATGATCATGGGACTGATGATTGAAAATACCGATATTAACGATGATACACAAAGATTTTTTCATACAAGCATACCCTCTGACTTATATGCAAATGGTGGTGCAATCATTAATGTGAATAACGAACTTGTCGGTATTCAAATTGACGTTCTTGACGGGAACTGCTATGCAGTATCAATCATTGAAATCAAAGCACTCGTTGATTTATTCAATGAGCGACATGCAATTAATTAAAAAAAAGCGATTCTGGTAATCGCTTTTTCAAAATTGGTTATGAGACTAATGATTTGAATAAATCGACAACATATTTATAATATAACGAAGGGACAAACTTTTTGTTATGCAAGAAATATACTGTTTTCAAATTAGTTTCATAAAACCCGTTAACAACAGTTATATGATGTCCGTTTTGTCTATCAAAAACTACTTGATTGACTTTTTCTCTCATTTCATCAGACATGACTTCTCCGTATTTGACTTGAATAAGTGAATAATTGGTGAAACGAATTTTTTTAATGCGATAATCATCTTCAAGAGTATTAATTGTTTTTGTGATAATCTGGTGATCAAAATCCATTTTTTCATCTCTAATTAGAATAATGATTTCTAGCATAGGGTTTTTGGTTACATAATTCTTTGAATCACGAGTGTATCTGTGCAATAGTATATGGGTTTCGTTTTCTTGAAACACCTTGAAACTTTTCTTGGTTAGATATGATAACCAAGTTTTGCTAGATAAATCATATTTCGATTGGATTGGAAGGTGAGGTGCATCTTTTAATTTCGCATAGCTCATCTGCATTGCATGAAAATATAGCCTTGGTCTAAACCAAATTGTAGCTGTGAGTAACAAGATGAGTAAAATTAAAAAAATGCTCATTTTGACATTTGTTGTCCACTGGGTAGAGAGAATAATCACTGCGCAAGCAACAAAAAAAACGATTGTTAAAATAAAAGATATAAATAATATACGATGTTTTTTCCTTATTTCTTCCATGAAACCCCTCCTATATTCAACTAAATTATAACACACATGTTATAATATAGGAAAGGAATGATAAGCATGTATCGATATCTCATTATAGAAAGTAAAAAAGATGTTAGAAATGATGAATCAATGATTATTTCACTTTTTTCGGAATTCATTGAATTCACAAAAAAGGAGACGGATAACCACGCCATCTGTCTTTTTTATACACACCCAACAGATGTATCATTTTCTGAGATTATTCTCAATATCATGACTGACACTCTCAGTGATCTGCGAATTTATACATCCTATCAATTCGATAGTGAATTAGAGATGTTATCTCACATGGCATTCATCAAGGGAAGATTGGCATCTATTCCTTTTAACAAACATGTTCATTTAGATGATAAGGTAATCTTAAGAGAATCTTTAAATACAATTGATGTGGTGTTAAAAAAACAGATATTAAGAAAATATGTGACCGATTTAATGATGTTGGAGAGTATTAAGGTTTACCTTGAATCTAACCAAAACACCAGTGTTGCTTCAAAAAAACTATATATTCATAGAAACACCTTACTTCAAAGATTAGATAAGTTTAATCAGGTCACCGGTTTCGATGTTCGAGTTTTTCTAGATGCTTTTCTCGTATATCATTTACTCAAATAAAATATGTGCACTATGCACATTTTTTTTATCACCTTTGATTGCTATAATGTATTTACAATGCAATAAATTAGGGAGAAAATTATGGCTACATTAAAGCTTAAAGAATTGAACAAGGTGTACCCAAACGGTGTACAAGCTGTTTTTGATTTCAATTTAGAAATTAGAGACAAAGAATTTATCGTATTTGTTGGACCATCAGGCTGTGGGAAATCGACCACATTGAGAATGATTGCTGGTCTTGAGGAGATTACTTCAGGTGAACTCTATATTGATGATGAATTAGTCAATGACAAGGCACCAAAAGATAGAAATATCGCAATGGTATTCCAATCTTATGCTCTATACCCTCATATGACTGTCTTTGATAACATGGCATTCGGTTTAAAACTAAGAAAAATGCCTAAAGATGTTATCAATGAAAAAGTTAATCAAGCAGCGGAAGTTCTAGGACTCGTTCCTTATTTAAAGCGCAAACCAAAAGCTTTATCAGGTGGACAAAGACAACGTGTGGCACTAGGTAGAGCAATCGTTCGTAACGCTAAGGTTTTCTTAATGGATGAACCACTTTCAAATCTTGATGCGAAATTACGTGTTCAAATGCGTGGTGAATTAATCAAACTTCACAACAAAATTGAAACAACTACAATTTATGTTACCCATGACCAAATTGAAGCCATGACAATGGCAAACCGTATCGTCGTAATGAAAGATGGTTATATCATGCAAGTTGGTGCACCAAAAGACATCTATGACAACCCCAACAATCTTTTCGTTGCTGGATTCATCGGAACTCCTCCAATGAACTTTGTTAGAGGTATTGTTGACACTAAGGGTGTATTCACCTCTGGTGTTCATACGATCAAGGTTCCTGACGACAAGTTTGAAATCATTACTGAACACAGTATGGTTGGTAAAGAAATCGTCTTAGGTATTAGACCAGAAGATATTCACGACGAACAAGTTGTTATGGATACTTATCCAGGAGCAGTTCTTGAAATCGTTGTTGATGTTGCCGAGTTGTTAGGTTCAGAAACCAATATCTATACAAGTATCAATGAAAATCATATTTGTGCGGTTATCAATGCACGTACAGGCGTACACATTGGTGATAAGATGAAATTAGCTTTTGATATGAACAAGTGTCATTTCTTTGATGCTGCAACGGAACAGCGATTAGTTTTAGATTTAAATAAGGTAGCAAAGAAAGCTAAAAAAGAAACAGTTAAGGAAGAAAAATAATAAAAGGCCGACTGGCCTTTTTTTATTATATCAAAGAGATGATTGAATATATTATGAATAATGCAATTGGATGTGTTGTTTATCAAAAGTATGCATCCACACAGCACAAAATATCAAACTTAAGCTTCATCAAAAAAATGTGCATAGATGCTCTTTTTACCTATGAAGGATATCTCAAAGCGGTTCAGAAAAAACTTGGAAAGGTATATAAGATTCCAGTGTACTTTGATGATGAAAATATGTTTTTTCCGATTAAAAGAACAAGGGATTATGAAAATATTTGGATTAACTATGCAACAGTTCAAGAAATCAGAGTATTGACTGAACAAATTGAAATTATATTTGAAAGCCAACAAAAACTCCAGGTGAATATTTCACTAAACTCACTCAAAAGACAAATAAAGTATTTAGAAGAGATTAGGAATGTAAAAGTAAAACCTTTTCATTCCTAAAATTATAGAAATAGTTTACAAATAGTGTTATAATAAGCATGGTCTAAAAAAAGCGAGTGTATCATAAAAGGAGGAAAAATGATGGCAAAAAAAACAATAAGAGATATACAAATCAAAGGAAAAAAAGTTCTGATTCGTGTGGATTTTAATGTCCCATTAAATAATGGGGAAATTAGCGATGAAAATAGAATAGTACAAGCATTACCTACAATAGAGTATGTTTTAGCTCATCAGGGAAGAGCAATCATTTTTTCACATCTTGGACGTGTTAAAGATGAAGCAGACAAAGCAAGTAACAGCTTATTAGTTGTTGCTCATAGATTAAGTGAATTATTAAAACAAGAGGTTATCTTTGTTCCTGTGACACGCGGAAGAATTCTAGAAGATGCTGTTAATATGCTCAAAGATGGAGAAATCCTTATGTTTGAAAATACGCGATTTGAAGATCTTGACGGCAAAAAAGAAAGTAAGAATGATCCTGAATTGGGCAAATACTGGGCTTCACTCGGAGATGTTTTCGTTAATGATGCATTTGGTACTGCACACCGTGAAGCAGCTTCCAATGTCGGTATTTCTTTAAACATCAAAGATACAGTTGCAGGATTTCTATTAGAAAAAGAAATTAACTTCATTGGTGGGACTTTAGAAAATCCCAAAAGACCATTTATAGCAATTCTTGGTGGAGCTAAGGTTTCAGACAAAATTGAAGTTATTAAAAACCTTCTCAAGGTAGCTGATCACGTCCTTATTGGTGGAGGTATGGCATATACATTCTTTAAAGCTTTAGGTATGGAGATAGGCAAAAGTCTACTGGAAGCTGACAAAATTGATTTAGCCAAGGAACTGTTAGATCAGGCTAAGGGGAAGATTATCTTAGGCGACGATGTGATTACAGCCAAATCATTTGATTCTGAAAGTGAAAAGCATGTTAGAAATATAACGGAAATTCCTGAGGATGAAATGGGAATGGACATTGGACCCAGAACAATTGCATTGTTTGAATCCTATATCACAACAGCAAAAACAATTATATGGAATGGTCCGTTAGGGGTCTTTGAATTTCCTAGATTCGCCGAAGGAACACGTAGCATTGCTCAATCAGTTTCAGAAATCAAGGAACAAGCAACAACCATTATTGGTGGCGGAGACTCAGCAGCTGCAGTGATCCAATTTGGCTTAGCTGAAGGATTTACCCATATATCGACTGGTGGTGGAGCTTCACTTGAATATCTAGAAGGTAAGTTACTTCCAGGTATTGAATGTGTTGACGATAAGTAATGGATATAGGGAGTAAGATTAGGGCTCTTAGATTGGGTAATAGTCTCACCCAACAGGAACTTGCCAATCGTTTAGAGTTGACAAAAGGTTATATTTCACAAGTAGAAAATAATTTAACGTCACCATCCTTGCAAACACTATTTTCTATACTGGAAACATTGGGGACTGACGTTCACGAATTTTTCTCAATGGAAGAAGAACAGACATATGCATATAAAAAAGAAGATTTTCATGAGAAGGAAAACACAGAATTAAAGCATGTGATGAGTTGGATTGTTCCCAACACGTTAAAATACGAAATGGAACCCATCATTATAGATATTGAACCTGGTGGACAATCAAAAATTGATGATCCTCATCCAGGAGAGGAGTTTGGGTATATCCTTGAAGGTCAGGTTACATTAGTGATTAATAAAAAAAGATATATTATCCGGAAGGGCGAAACATTTTACTATTTAGCTAACAAAGAACATTATCTAGTGAACAATAATCAGCAGAATGCAAAAGTACTCTGGATTAGTACGCCACCGATGTTTTAACTAATGAAAGGAAAAAATTATGGAAAAAGAAATTTTAATTCAAAGCACTTCAGGATTGCACGCTAGTCTGGCTGCAAAAGTAGTACAAACTGCATCAAAGTATGCTGTTGAGATTGAACTTCATTATCAAGATAAAGTTGTTGATCTCAAATCGATTTTGGCTTTAATGTCTCTTGCAGTTCCACACGGGAAAAATGTACGCATTGTTGCTAGAGGATCCCGTGCTGAAGAAGCCATTAAAGATGTATCTTCAATTTTAGGGTAACGGCCATGAAGAGAAGACCATTAATTGCTGGAAACTGGAAGATGTATAAAACTAAGGATGAAGCACATGCATTCATCTATGCTGTTAACGTCGAAGTACCAGATAAGGATATCGTGGAATCCGTCATATGTGCACCAGCCATATTCTTAAAGGATTTGGTTAAAAGAGAAGGTGAGAATCTTCGCATAGGTGCTCAAAATATGCATTATGCACAAGAAGGAGCATACACTGGTGAAATATCAGCAAGCATGCTTAAATCTTATGGCGTAGATTATGTTGTAATTGGGCATAGCGAACGACGTGCATATTTCAATGAAACCGATGAAACGGTCAATCTCAAATTGCTTGCAGCCGTAAACGGAGATCTTACACCAATCGTGTGTGTTGGAGAATCTCTAGAAATTAGAGAGGCAGGCACTACAAATTCTGTTGTGCAGAAACAAATAAAAAAAGCATATCTAAACGTTGATGCCGAAGAAGCACTCAAGACAGTCGTGGCTTATGAACCTATTTGGGCAATTGGCACTGGAAGAACAGCAACCCCAGATCAGGCAAATGAAACCATTAAAGTCATTCGCCTTATTTTAGAAAAGCTCTATGGCGAAGACGTTTCACAACAAATTCGGATATTATATGGTGGATCGGTAAACATTAAAAATGTTAGTGATCTTCTATCGATGTCAGACATTGATGGAGCATTAGTCGGTGGGGCATCCCTAGATCCAAATTCATTTTTGACATTGGTCAAAGCTGCTTATAAAAAACAAGTCAAATGAATATCATTTCTGAGACAAGAACAAATGAGTTCTAGTTTTCTATTTATTTAACCGATTAAAATACAAACAGATAATGATGTGTACTCGAACTTTTTGTTACAAATCAAACAAGATTATTATTATTTTATGATATAATCGTTTTTGACATACACAAGCTTATTTTTCAGGGGGACTCTATGTTTGCAGATAAACTCAAAAAAAAATACCAGCGTAATCTCATCGTTTTTTCTATTGCTGGTTTATCAACCACCACTCTTTTCATGATTATCCTATTTATTTTTCCAGCCTATATTAAAATTGGACTTTATATTTTAACTTTCATTTTATTCTTTGGTATCGTCTTATTTATCATTGGCATCAATACGAATAATAAAAAAGTTTGTGATCTGATTTACAAGGTTACATCGCTTGACCACAAAATACCCTATCCTCAGTCATTCAAGAAACAGCTTAGAACACTACTCATCGACGGGGAAAAAGGATATACAATCAATAAAAAGGTTATCCCTGCAAGATTTGTTGAATTTGTTGAAGGTAAGCGTGCATACTTGATTAAGGAATTAGAAACCATACATGAGATCAATCAGTATAAAATTCTATTTGTTCACGAACACACCTATGCACTCATCGAAGATGTTGAGCATAAAAAATGGATTATACATATGAATTGCTTAGAAAATATAAACGCATAAAAAAAGATGATTCGTAGGGAGTCATCTTTTATTTTACTTATCTGTTGTAGAATTCAACAATCAATTGTTCGTTGATTTCTTGTAGGAATTCATTGCGTTCTGGATAGCGAACGAATGTTCCAATGCCATTTTCTTTATCGAAAGAAACAAATTCAACTGTTGCATATTGTGCTTCAAGTGCTTCTTGTACAACCTTTAAAGCCTTTGATTTTTCACGAAGTGCAATGTGTTGACCTGGAACTAAATGATATGATGGAATATCTACTTTTTTACCATCAACTAGGAAATGTCCATGGTTTACCAATTGACGAGCTTGTGATCTAGTCTTGGCAAGACCTAAACGATAGACGACATTATCGAGACGAGATTCAAGTAAACGTAAGAAGTTTTCACCATGCTTACCTTTCATCTTATCTGCTTCATTGAATGTCTTTCTAAATTGCTTTTCTGATACGCCGTAAGTAAATCTGACTTTTTGTTTTTCATGTAATTGTGTACCATAATCGCTAGCTTTAGAACGACGTTGTCCATGTTGACCAGGTGCATAGGGGCGTTTTTTTAATTCAATTCCAGTTTCGGAAATAGAATAACCCAAACGACGCGATATTTTCCAAGTTGGTCCAGTGTAACGTGACATAATTTTTTACCTCCTTTTATTTTGGTGGTAAAAACTGCAAAATACCTTAATAAAAGTGATCCCGATGTTCTTTTCACCTTAAAGCAGAAAGGTTACTAAGGGCTCCAAATGGGTAGGGATCGTTCTTTTAAAAATAGTTTGCCTGCTTTTTACCGACGCTATTCATTTTACCTTATAGGGTATTAAATGTCAATTGTTTTCAATAATAAGTTTACGAATTGTTCTAGGAAGAGGACAGTAGCTGAATCGAATCGATTGAGAATGGGACTATCAACGTCTAAAACACCAAAAAGTTGTTCTTTAATAACCAGTGGAACGACAACTTCTGAACGACTATTTGAGTCACAGGCAATATGATTTTGATAAGTTAAGACGTTGCCAACAACTTTGGTCATATGGAAAGCAGCTGCTTCACCACAGACACCTTGTCCAAGCTCAATGATTGAGCAAGCGACCTTGCCTTGAAAAGGTCCAACGGTTAACTTTATCCCATCATAAAGATAAAACCCTACCCAATTGATTTGCGGAAGAGATTCCATAAGAAAAGCTGATGCATTCGATAAAATGGATATAAGATTTGGTTGAATTTCTATCAAGGCTTTGGCTGATTCAAGTAATTCGATATTTTTCATGATATCACCGCCGCCATTATTATATCATATATGATAAAATAGTAATGGTGATAAAACATGAAGAAAAAAATAATTATCCGCTTTGGCGATATGATGCTAAAGGGTCGAAATATAGGATTTTTTATTAAGAGAGTTCGGATGCATCTTGTTAACAAGCTTAAGGATCTTAATGTGAGTTATGAATTCACACATGACCGTATTTTTATCGATTATAAAGTCGATGATGAATTGATCATCATTGGAAGATTGCATCAGATTCCTGGGCTTTATTCCTTCAACGTTGCATATGTTGCTGAACCAAGTTTAGAAGATATCATCAAACAAGCAGTAGATGTGCTGAATCTTGAGGTTCATCAAGACTTTCTTCATATGAAGATTGAAACAAGAAGACACGACAAGTCGTTTTCTTTGACGAGCCAAGAAATTACGCAAAAGATTGCAAGCCCTATATTAAGTGCAGCTGAAAAGCAATTTATTGTTGATGTAAAACATCCTACTGAAATCCTACATATTGATTTGCGTAGCGACGTCGCATATATTTATTTAAGAAGTATTAAAGGTATGGGTGGTTATCCATATGGCACTGCGGGTAAAGGTTTATTGATGATGAGTGGTGGCATCGACAGTCCGGTTGCAGCATATCTATCGATAAAACAAGGCATTGAGGTAGAGTTGTTTCATTTTGAGTCAACACCCCTCACCCCTCTCGAATCAGTTCAAAAAGTGATTGATTTGGCAAAAGTATTATGTCAATACACACCTACCAATACCATTAAACTTCATCTTGTTCCCTTTATGAAAATACATGAACAGATATTGGATAAGATATTCGATCCCTATATCATTACGATCATGAGAAGAATGATGTATCGCTTAGGGGAAAGATTCACCAAAAGAAACAAGTTATTGTGTATAATAAATGGTGAATCGGTTGGACAGGTAGCAAGTCAGACACTCAGTAGCATGCAGGTTGTTGAAGCAGTCACGAAAATTCCGATTTTAAGACCATTGATTACTTATGACAAAAATGATATTGTGGACATATCAAAGAAAATTAAAACATATGAAATTTCCATTCAGCCATTTAATGATTGTTGCAGCATCTATGTACCCAAATCACCGGTAACAAAGCCAATGGAAATTTACGCATTAAAATATGAACAGGATATTGATTTTGAATCTCTATTGGATGAAGCAATGCAAAAGATCAGCACCTTAATCATCTCAAAAGATAGCGATTATCAAATTGCATTGCACGGTTTCACTGTTGAAGAAGCTTTATCGGAATTAGCAAAGGATTGAATAAAATGATGATTACATCGAAACAAAATAGTTCATTTAAGTTATGGGTGAAATTAAAAAATAAAAAATACCGAGATATTAACGGCATATTTTTGGTATATGGGAAGCACTTAATTGAACAGGCAAAGACTCACGATGCAATCATTGATATACTAACCTCAGATCCTGAAAAAGAAGGTATTCAATTGCCCAAAGAACTCATGGATGAACTTCAACAGACTGAAACGTATTTTGATCAGATAGCAGTATGTAAAAAAACGAATTCAATCCAACATAGTGATAAGATACTCGTACTAGATGATGTTCAAGATCCCGATAATGTTGGCGCTTTAATTAGAAGCGCATCAGCATTTGGCTTTTTGCATATCATTGTCAGTCTGAAAACTGCAGATTTCTATAATGAGAAAGTTATTCGAGCATCCAAAGGGGCAATTTTTGATGTCTATTTTGAACGTAGACCGCTTCATGATGCTCTCATCGAACTCAAACAACAGGGGTATCAATTGATATACACTGATGCACATGACACCGGTTCACCACAAAAAAAGAAGAAAACAGCATTAATTCTCGGGAATGAAGGACACGGCATCTCAGATGAAATCAAGCATCTATCAGATGGTGCTATCCGCATTCCCACCAAAAATGTAGAGAGTTTGAATGTCAGTGTCGCTGGCGGAATACTAATGTATGAGTGGAGAAATAGATGAAAACAACGATTACAGGATTTCTAGATCTAGAAGGAAAAGCTACAATAGAACAACAAATTGAGTGTACAACTAAGCATGAGCTTAGTAGTATTTGTCTACGTAAATATAATCAAAACCCACTCATTGGAATGAGTGAAGGTGAAATTAAAAATTTGATTTCACTTCTCAAGGATGCAAAACTCAAAATATCAATACTTGATACTGGTATTGTTCCTTATAGCATCAATGACGATCGAAAGCATTCAGTAGCGTTTGATGAGTTTAAATATATGATAAAGCTAGCTGATAGACTCAAGGTGCAATACCTTTATTACAGGCTACCTATTTTTGATGATGTTATTGAAGAGTATGAGAACATTGCAAAACGGTTGGAGCCATTTGTTGATGCAGCCATGAAAAGCAGCAAAAAAATAATTTTGTTACCAAACAATAATTATAAATCAAATGTTTATGCCTATATCATGAAAAAACTCAAATCCAATGTGATTAGCATTGCATTCGATCCCGTTTACATCATGATGAACAACGAATCAACGACAACTGCATACCGATTATTGAAAAAGAGTATAGGATCATTTTCTGCAACTGATGCAGACCATCAAAATATGCCTAAACTTATCGGGTATGGAAAAACAGATATTGTTTCACTTTTTAAAAAGCTTCTAAGGGATCACTATGATGGTTTCCTATTAATTGACAACAGATTTCAAGAGGAAGTTTTTGAAATTGAAACTCAAAAAACTGGATTTTTTGCAAAATTATTTAAGACAAAAGAAAAGAAAAAGGAAACAATGCTTGCTGATTTATCAAGCAAAATATTTCCTAACGAAGAAACAAAAAATGTCACCTATAATGACATTCTGGCTAATCAGATCAAAGTCTTAAAGATCATATTTAAATAGTATCATTTTCATCAGGTAATTGGAATGCAGGTTCGGCAAAAGGTAACTCGCTAAAAAGTTTTGTAGTAAACATTATGCCATTGATATGATCAAATTCATGTTGAAATACAATGCCAACATAACCTTCTAGATGAAGTTCAACCGAGAACAACTGATCGCTTGCCAGATCATAAGATAATGCCTCAAATGTTACATGCTTATATCTAGGTGTAATTCCCTCAGTTGGTCTGTCAACACTCAAGCAACCTTCACCGCCAGGCACATAAATAATCTCATTGCTCTTTGCTTTAAGCACAGGATTAACTAAAGCATAAGAATATAATATGCCATCAAAATCTGTTACATGAGTAGCAAACATACGTTTAGAAACGTTCACCTGTGGTGCAGCAATGCCAACTGCAGGACGAAGTTCATACTTTTCAACCATATCCACATTCTGAGAGTTAATTACAAATTCCAACATTTCTTTGAGCAATTTCTTATCAGCGCGGGATAAAGGCAGTTTTACCTCTTTAGCAACAGTTTCTAAAGTCTTATGTCCCTCGCGAATTATATTTTTCATAAGTATCATTCAACGTACACCTCACCTTTAATTATATCACAAGGAGTTATTTGATGCGTATCGATAAGTTTCTCAGCAATCTAAAATATGATTCAAGATGTGAGATTAAATCATTTTTAAGTTTTCATGATGTGAAAATTGACGGTATTCGGATACTCAACCCGAACTTTGAAGTCAATCCTATAACTGATATCGTCTATTTGGATCAAAAACTCATTTTATGTAAATATCCAATATATCTTGCTATCAACAAACCTCAAGGGTATTTATCAGCGAATAAGGATAAGGTGAATCCATATGTCGTAGAATTACTTGAGGATCCCTACAACCGATTTGATATGCAATAGCAGGACGATTAGATTTAGATGCAGAAGGATTATTGATTTTAACAACCAATGAAACTTTCGCACATCAGATCACTTCACCACGATTACATGTTCCTAAGACCTATGAGATTGAGCTAAACCAGGTTTTTACCCATCATCTTGCACTAAGAAGAAGGTATCACAATCAAAGACGGCAAAAACCAAAATTATACTACTCGAGCACTTTATATTGATTCGGAAATGAACTTCGCATGGATTGCCATAGATGAAGGAAAATTCCATCAAACCAAGCGGATGTTTGAAGTTGTAGGTTATCAGGTGTTAAAATTAAAGCGAATCCAGATTGGAAATCTTTAAACTGAAAAAATTTACCCATTGGCAAATACCAAAAATTTTGAAAGGAAGAAATATATGACTGAAATCATCATGCAAGCATATCGTGTTTTAGATGAAATTAAAATTGATCCCATCTATCAATCCATCAAGAAACATAATCGATTGATTATCGAAACATATAGTGAAGAAATAAAAAAGTTTCAAGAAGCAAAATCAAAATATGATCAAGTTATGATTGATGGTGGAACCTATCACCCAGATTTCAAGCAAATTGCCAAAGAATTTGGAAAAGCAAAATCAACCCTTTATCAAAAACCCGAAGTCCTACATTATTTTGAATTGGAACAATCCTTTCAGAATGATCTCAATCAATTTTTAGTCAAACTCACGGAGTCAGTGTCTGATCATATCAAAATCCCAAATAAGATAGGGATAGTGTCCAAAGGAGGAAGTTGTCATGTACACGAATAGAATGGCATTTGTTATCTTTTATCAAGGCAAGCATGTTTTAGAAAAACTAAAGAATATGCCGGTTGACGTGGCATATATTTCAAATAAGCAAAATTATGCAGTCATCTATGCAGACCAAGAGCAAGAGCAAGCCTTAAAAAAGCAATTGAAAGACGTTAAGGGATTTAAGTACTTTGGACCATCTCAAATGTATGATTCGAACCTAAATTTCTAACTGTTAAGTAAAAAGACTTGACAGACTGTTTTTTATGTATATAATGGTAATGGATAACAAAATAGAAAGAGAGATAAAACAATGGCAGTTAAATTACGTTTACAGCGATTTGGTTCTAATAAGAAACCATTTTACCGTGTTGTTGCAAGTGAATCAAGCAAAGCTAGAGATGGTAGATTTTTAGAAATTCTCGGAACTTACGATCCTTTAGTAGGAAAAGTTCTTGTAGATGCTGAAAAAGTTCAAAAATGGCTAGGTGACGGAGCACAACCAACAGATACAGTTAAGAGCTTATTCAAGAAGTATAACATTTTAAACAAATAAGAGGGGGTAATTGTCATGGCTGTTGATTTTGAAAAACTCATAAGAAATATGATAATGCCATTAGTCGTATACCCAGATGATGTATTAGTTAAAATCTTATCCAATGATGAACAAACCGTGACGATCCAGCTTATGGTCAATGAAGCGGATTTAGGACGTGTGATTGGAAAAGGCGGAAGAATCGCGAGTGCAATGCGTACGATTGTCTATGCAGGGGCTTCGAAAGAAGGCAAGCGAGTACAAATCGATATTGACTCATTTTAAGGATAAACACTATGTATCAGATTGGTAAAATCACAAATACCCACGGCATTAAGGGAGAGGTTAAAATCTACAATTTAAGTGATTTTAACCGCTTTTTAGTTGGCGCTGAAATTTATGTGATGATTAAAGGAAAAAAAGTGAATTTTACGATTGATCGTGTAAGACCTCAGGGAAAAATGTTCATTGTGAAATTTCAATCATACGATAATATCAACGACATTTTAGTCTACAAAGGCCTAGATGTGTTTACTGATGAAGTGGTAACTGAAGAACTAGAAGACGACGACTATCACTATCAATCGCTTCTAGATAAAAAAGTATATACGAATACTAATCAATATGTTGGTATCGTGACAGGTCTTATCCCGGTTCCACAAGGACATCTCTTAGAGATTTTAAAAGAAAATGATCAAAAGGCTTTTGTTCCCTTTGTTAAGGCATTTATTTTAGAGGTTTCAGAGAATAAGATTATTATTGATCCAATTGAGGGGCTATTATGATTATTGATATCGTAACCATTTTTCCTGAATTTTTTGATACATTTTTATCAACATCAATCATCAAAAGAGCGGTGGAACAAAAACTTGTTGATATTCGCTTGCATCAAATTAGAGACTATAGCCACAACAAACACCACAATATTGACGACACACCATATGGTGGAGGAGTGGGTATGTTGATGACTTTCCCTCCTTTTTATGATGTCATCATGAAATTGAGAACCAAAAACTCAAAGGTCATTTATTTATCACCCCAAGGTAAACTGTTCAATCAAAATTTAGCGAAAAAGCTTGTGAAAATTGATCATCTGATTTTATTGTGTGGTCACTATGAGGGGATTGACGCTCGAGTTGAATCTCTAATCGATATGGAACTTTCAATTGGTGATTATATACTGACTGGAGGAGAAATTCCTGCAATGCTTATTTCTGATGCGGTGACAAGACTCATACCCGATGTGATTCATCAGGATTCAGCAGAAGAAGATAGCCTACAAAACGGATGGCTGAAATTTCCTCAATATACAAAGCCTGAAATCTATAAAGAACATACCGTACCTGAGTTATTACTTTCGGGTCATCATCAAAAGATTGCCTATTGGAGAAAAGAACAGCAAGTTAGAAGAACATACGCCAAACGGCCTGATCTTATCAAGGGCATAAAAATGACACCTGAGGAAAAAGAAATACTCAATAAAATCAAAAACGAGACTAAATAATCGGTAGTATACACATTGCATTTTTATTGATTTAGATATAAAATATAACAAGTAGGAATCTTTATGCAATAAAGACAATTTATCATTATTTACAAATGACGAAGAAACGAGGAACGATTTGATGAACACTATTAAAAAAATAGCACTAAATAGCAAGATCATTGAATTCCTTTTTGTCGTTTTTGTCGTCTTTAGCTTTGATTTCATCTTCATTATGCGCTACGGATTTGGCGTTACTTTAGGTCATTGGTTGATTGCCTTCTTTAATGTTGCTATCATTTTAGCTGTTCTTTCCTTTATTAGAAGTAATAAAGCTCGCTATATAGCATATTTAGTCTATATTTTAATCATCTTTACTTTTTTCTTAACAGACAGCACACTTTACTATTTCAAACAAGATGTCACTTCAATTGCTATGCTTTTGGAATCAGGGAAAAATACGATGAAAATCGGATTGAAATACAATCCGTTGACTCCATACGGAATTGTCGTTTGGATCCTCATCATAGGGTTTTTAATTTTCAGCATTAGTGTATTAAGTAAAATTGTCAAATTGAGCCCAATGAACAGATCACCCAAATATGCAAAGCATGTTCTATTTTTAATTATTGCAATGCTTGGGTTATTCTTCAGTCCTTACGTAGTTGAAGCAAGTGATTTTTTAACCTTCAATACACCAGCTGACAAGAGTTTATTTGTGCAAAAATTTGGATCAATCACATACCATACTAAAGATATTGTAACATACGCAAACAATTCAATAAAACCCATTCTTTTCGGAGACGAATATATTGAGATTATCAATGAATCATTAGATGAATCTCCAGCAGACCAATCACCACTATATGGTGTTCTTGAAGGTCAGAACGTCATCATGATTATGTGCGAAACCTGTGAAGAATATGCATTCACACGTGAATATACTCCTAATTTTTATCGATTATATGATGAAGGTATTCATTTCAATAATTTTTATTCAGCAGCAAAAAGTAATTACACTTATGACGCTGAGTTTAAATCATTGACTTCAATGATGTATTTTCAAGCAGATAACTTTATGTACTCTTTTGGTGAAAACGAGTATAGCAATGCACTTCCCAATGTTTTAAATGAAAATGGGTATACCGCTAATTCATTCCATGACTACTATAGTGATTTTTTCAATCGTGATGTCATTTATCCAAATATGGGGTTTGAACACTTTTATGCATTAGAGTCTCTTGTGGTTGAAGAAAATGATAATTGGCCTTTGGACTCTGTGATGTTTGATCAAATGAGAGATTTGATGGTGCCTGTTCAAGACAATCCATTTTTAAGTTTTGTCATTACAGTAACCCCACATGGTCCACATCTCAAATATCGTGAAGAGTTAAAGGAATATTACGATATATTGGCTCAAGATTCCAATTATGATGAAACTGAAATCGAATTATTGACACTCATGGCAGCTCAAATGGATTTTGACAAGGGATTGGGTTATTTGTTTGATGAACTGGAATCAAAAGAACTCTTGGAAAATACGACAATTTTAATATATAGTGACCATAAGAATTATTCCGATCATGATCTGACGATGAAATATACGCCAAATAGTGAAATCCCATACGAGATTGAAAAAGTTCCATTTATCATCTATAGTCAAAAATTAGGGTCTGGAAACTCAGATATCCTTACATCGCATTATGATATCACCCCAACTATCTTTGATTTGTTGGGCATATCATATATCCAATATTACTATTACGGACAAAGTATCTTCTTGGATAATAAGTTGGATTTGCCAATCATTATATCGTATTCAAGCTGGATCAGTTATGGTAATGTGGTTTTATTTGATGAAATTATATCTGGCAACTTTAGCGAAGATGACTATTTTTCCAAAAAGCTTTCAGTTTATGAAACAATTGATCGCTATGAGAAGATGTTTCAATCTGATTATTTCAGAGACCGTCAGACATATATACCGAAACCTTAGGGTTTATCAATAAAGTTGCATTAAACATGTTGCAAGTTTAATATTACTTTGTTATAATAATAAAGCCGTAACAATTTAGCACAATGGTCCGCTGTCAAAGAACATGAACATTGGAAGAAAGAGAGTGAGTCGAACATGTCAAGATTAAAAGGGCAAGCGCTGATTGAAGCGATCACCAGTTCTTACATCAAGGAAGTCCCCGTTTTTGATCCTGGAGATACCGTCAAGGTATATGTCAAGATTAAAGAAGGAATCCGCGAACGTATTCAGTTATTTGAAGGTCTAGTCATTAAAAGACAAGGCGGAGGAGTTTCTGAAACATTTACGGTCCGTAAGATATCTTATGGTATCGGTGTAGAACGTACATTCCCGGTGCATTCACCATCAATTGATCATATTGATGTTGCACGTAGAGGTAAGGTAAGACGCGCAAATTTGAATTACATTCGTACATTGTCAGCAAAAGCATCAAGAATTAAAGAAAAACGATAAGTTTGGTAAAGAGGCAAATGCCTCTTTATTTTTTTGTAAGCGAATGAAAATATTTTCATCTTTTACTTGAAAGCCTTTACATGAAATGATATAATTATTCCATAAGAAAGTAGATTTAGAGGTGATCTGATGAGTAACGCAACAATTTATGATGTAGCAGGTGCTGCGGGTGTATCGCTTGCAACAGTATCTCGCGTACTCAATAACCCCGAAAAGGTTAAAGAAGAAACAAGACTGCGTGTTTTAAAAGTTATTAACGAATTAGGATATCGTCCTAATGTAATTGCTCGTGGTCTAGCAAGTAGAAAAACAACAACAGTTGGAGTTGTTATTTCTGATATTACGCGTGCTTCTGTAGCAGAAATGCTTGGCGGTATTAGTGATATTGCGCAGAATTACAAATATTCTATAAAACTATTTTCCATTCGTGAAGACATGGATGTCATAGACACGCTTCATGATATCGTTGCTGAACAGGTCGACGGAGTTCTTTACTTAAATGATGAATTATCTGAAAATCGAGTTGAAGATATAAAAAAGATATTTAACAGCAATGGTATTCCTTTTGTTTTTGCAAATGTTGTTTCTGATGATACGGATGTTCCAACCGTATCCATTGATTATGAAAAAGCTGGTTATGAAATAACAAAAATCATGCTCGCTGATTATCGTAAACACGTTTATCTGCTCAGTACTGCAAGACGTTATTCCGTCAATGATAAAAAAGAGGCAGGTTACACAAGAGCGATGGAAGAGGCTGGCCTAGAACCTAAAATTTTTAGAACAAGCGGCGATACGAATATCAACCGTCAACACTTCTCAACTTTTTTCAGTGATAAGAAGATTGATGGTGCAATTGGTGTGAGAGACTCTATTGCTGTATCATTTATGAATATTGCACGTGACAATGGAAGACTTGTACCAAAGGATTTAGCAATTGCTGGATTCCAAAACACAAAATATGCGCTTTTATCAAGACCCACATTGACATCAATTGATATTCCAGTATATGATATAGGTGCTGTCTCAATGAGACTTTTAACAAAACTGATGAATCAGAAAGATATTGACAATATTCGCATCATTTTGCCTCACTATATTGTCAAGAGACAATCAACAAACTAAATCGATCGTAGATATAAAACCAGTAGAGGCTTGTAACCCTAATTCAGAGACTTCATGAAGGTGTGACATGAAGAGAAAACAGAGCTCGAAATGCATTTATGGAGATCATCGAAATAAAAGTGCTAGAGTAGGCTCTAGAACTAAGGTGGTACCGCGGATTATTTCGTCCTTAGAGTTTCTAAGGGCGATTTTTACTTAAATGCCGGAGGATGGAAAAATGAAATTATATGATGAATTGTTATGGCGTGGCTTAATTAAAGATGTGAGTAATGAAGAAAAGGCAAGTCAGCTACTCAATCATGAAAAAATCAAGTTTTATTGTGGATTTGATCCAACTGGCGAGTCGCTGACTGTCGGTCATTTGGTGCAAATCGTACGCATGATGCTTTTGCAGAAATATGGACACACACCGATTGTACTCATTGGTGGAGCAACAGGTTTGATTGGTGATCCCAGACAAACAAGTGAGCGTAAATTACTAACACTTGATGAATCACTTTTGAATGCTGAAAAAATTAAAAACCAATTAAGTCAGTTTTTGGATCCAGCACATTCGATTTTCGTGAATAATTATGATTGGATTGGAAAGATTGACATGATTACATACTTAAGAGATTACGGAAAGCACTTTTCAATCAATTATATGATGGCAAAGGATGTTGTTCAGACTCGACTGGAAGTTGGAATATCTTATACCGAATTTTCATATATGCTTATTCAAGCCATTGATTTTTTGCATTTATATAAAACCCTTGACTGTAAGCTTCAATTTGGAGGTTCAGACCAATGGGGGAATATTACTGCAGGCCTTGAGTTAATTCGGAAAAAAGAAGGAGATCAAAATCATGCTGTTGGTATGAGTTCACCTCTTTTGCTCAAATCCGATGGTGAAAAATTTGGAAAGAGCGAATCCGGTGCGCTTTGGCTAGATGCCAATTTGACAAGTCCGTATGAGATATACCAGTATTTCTTGAATGCATCGGATGCGGATGTTGCTAACTATTTAAAATCATTAACGCTGTTATCTTATAAAGAGATTCAGCTTCTAATTCAAAAATCAATTCATGAACCGGAATTAAGAGAAGCACAAAAAGCATTGGCAGCAGAAATCGTTTTCTTAGTTCATGGACAAGAAGCCCTTGACGAAGCCATTAAGGTTACAAACTCACTGTTTTCAGGAGACTTTTCTGATATCAGCGAAAGTGGACTTCGCATGCTTTCAAAAACGCTTGATTCGCTTGTAATTGAAGAACCTAAATCCTTAGTTGATGTTCTAGTTGAGACTAATCTTGCATCATCAAAACGTGAAGGAAGAACCTTTATTCAAAGTGGTGCTATTAGTTTAAATGATCAAAAAATGAACGATGTCGAGTATTTAATTACCAAAGAGAACACATTGTATGGTTCATATATCATTTTGCGTAGAGGAAAGAAAAAATATGCAGTCGTAAACTATAAATAGGGAGAAAGAAAATGGATATATTGATATATAATCCCCTTTCAAGAAACGGGAAGAACGTAAAGTTTATTCAGAAAATTATTGATCATTTAAAGAAGAATGGAAACGCTGTTGTCAGTTATAATATTCTAGCAATTGATGATGTTGAAGCATTCGCATCTGGGTGCAGCGAAAGTGATAGAATCATTATTGTTGGCGGAGACGGCACAATTAATAGATTAGCTAATCGTCTTTATGATCTTGATTTCAAACAGGATCTCTTTATGTATCAGGCAGGAACGGGTAATGACTTTATTCGCAGTTTAAAAACAAAAGAAAAGATTGTTCCCATCAAAAAGCATATCAAAAAGTTACCCATGGTGTATTATCAAGATACATCGAGATATTTTTTAAATGGTGCTGGTGCTGGCCTAGATGGCTATGTCGGCCATTTGGTGAACACTTCAAGATTTAAAAAGAACAAGTTAAATTACTTTAGACATGCCCTTGAGGGATTTGCAAAATTCAAGCCCATCTCTGCAGAAATCACTGTTGACGGTAAGACCTGGAGAGAAGAAAAAGTCTGGCTGTGCTCTATGATGAACGGACCATATTATGGAGGTGGCATGAAAGTAGCACCACATGCAGATCGTACTCAAGGTGAGTTACATTTGGTAGTTCTTAAAGATATACCGAAGTGGTTGCTGATTCTGATTTTCCCAACCATATATTATGGATGGCACCTGATGTTTAAATCATTTGTTAAAGTTTATAAAGGTAAAGAGATTTCCATTCATTTCGATAAACCAACCTATCTTCAAATAGACGGTGATGTCGAATATCCTATTACAGATATGAAAGTTAAAGCATTTGAATAAAATTAAGGGGCTGTTGGCAGCCCCTTATTTATTTAATTCGTCCCAAACCCATTTTTTTAAATACCTTTTGAACTTTTCTTGACGCGATCAATCTTGCTCTTTCTGCACCTAAATCCAATATTTCATCTAACCTTGGATTATTGATGTATTCGAAATATTTTTGTTGGATTGGTCTTAATGCATCAGCAACTATTTCAGCTAAATCAGCTTTGAAAACAGAATAACTCTTTCCTTTGTACTTCAGCTCAAGGTCTTTAATAGGCTCATCTGTCAATGATGAATAGATGGTCAATAGATTTGAAATCCCCGGTTTTTTCTTGACATCGAATTTAATGATGCCATCAGAATCGGTCACTGCACTTTTAATCTTATTTCTTACAGTGCCTAAATCATCAAGGAGTAAAATATACGACTTCGTGTTGTCATTTGATTTATCCATCTTTTTTGTTGGATCTGACAGTGACATGATCCTTGCACCAGTTTGTGGGAAGAATCCTTCGGGAACAACAAAAGTATCTCCATAGGTGTGATTGAATCTTATTGCAAGATTTCTCGTTAATTCAAGATGTTGTTTCTGATCATCACCAATGGGAACGATGTTGGCATCATACATTAAGATGTCAGCAGCCATGAGAGCAGGATAGGTCATCAAAGAAGTGCGAATGCCTTCTGTTTGTTTACCTTTTTTATCTTTATATTGGGTCATGCGTTCCATTTCACCAATATAGGCAGTAGACTCCATAATATAGCCTAAGACAGCATGCTCACTGACCTCTGATTGAATAAATAAATTTACTTTTTCAGGATTAAGTCCACATGCAAGATATATGGCAGCAACGCTTCTGATGTTTTTCTTGAGTTCCACTCTGTCCTGTGTTGTTGTTATCGCATGTAAATCAGCAATAAAAATGAAGAATTCTGTATCCTCTAATTCATCTTGAAGCTTGACAAATTGTCTTAAAGCTCCTATGTAATTACCTAATGTCAATTGACCTGTTGGCTTTATGCCTGAAAGAAGACGTTTTCCTTTGTTTGCTGCAGGTTCAGGTGTCGGTGTTTTCTTGACAGGCTTCTTAACATTTTTTGGTTTTTCCTTTGTTGCTGTTGGCATATATTTTTTCCTCCTATAAAAAATAAAACGTCCATAGATTAATATCTAAGGACGTATTTTACGCGGTGCCACCTTAGTTCTGGAATTAAACTTCCAGCCCTCAATATCGTTAAAGCCGATATACTTTTTGCTCCAAGGCCCCATTCACTTAAGCATAACTACTGGATTTCACCATCCCAGTTCTCTATGAAGTCACTTCTTAAATTACTTTTCCTTTTCATTGCACTTCAATTATACAATATTATTTACTTTTCTTCAAGAACTTTTTCCAATTGATAGATTAAGCTTTCAAATCGATTGATAACAGCCATGAACGTATCTTTGCTTGTCAAATCCGCACCAGCTTTTGCTGCTTGATTGGCAGGATAATCATTTCCACCTGACTTTAGTAGGTCTAGATAATTAGCCATTACTTGGGGTTTTTTGTTTTTTACATTATCATAGATTTTTTAAGAAGCACTGTAAGATGTTGCATATTGATAAACATAAAGAGCTCTAAAGCTATCGAAATCACTTAATTTTCCATTGTAGGATGCTAGCATTTCAATGTGTGCTGGTAAGATTTTTAAGTCTTCATCCCATGCCTCAAGACTTGGATAGAAGACTGATAGATCCCATCTTGGCTTATAATTAATTCCTTTCATAACAATTTTCTCTATTATAACGCAATATAGATTAAAAACCTATTAAGAGGATTTGAATTGTGTAAAATCATGATAAAAACCTTATCACTGGTTGAAAAAAAGTATAAATAATTATATAATTAAACAACAGGGCTAACCTGAAAAGACACAAAGTGCTATAGGATAAAACCTATACTCCAAAAAGGAGGAAGACAATGATTACAATATTTACTACACCAAGTTGTTCATCATGTCGAAAAGCGAAAAAGTGGTTAGATGATCATAATGTACCTTATGAGGAAAAAAATCTATTCAACCAACGAATCACTGAAGCAGATATTGATCGCATGCTGGAAAATGCAGAAAATGGATTTGAAGACATCATCTCAACTAGATCTAAAGTTTTCAAGGAGCAATCACTAGATGTTGAGGATATGAGAATTAGTGAACTAAAAGCGTTCATCATCAAAAATCCAAGTATTTTAAAGCGTCCTATCATGATTGATGGTGATAAACTGCAAGTAGGTTATAATGATGAAGAAATACGCGTGTTCATTCCTAAGAGACTTAGAGAATTAATCATGTGTATTGATTGTCCCCAAGGTGAACACTGTGATTATCAAAGTGCGCTAAAACGGTATTTTGAGGAAATAAAAAAAGAACAACTACAATCTCATTAAAAAAACGGGAACTGTCGGGTTCCCGTTTTTATATCTGTTTATTTTATTACTTTGCCAAATGTAATTTCAAATATGTGAAGAATCCGAGACCTGAAGTTGCAAGCAACAATATGAATCCTAATACAAAGGATGTTTTAACTGCGGGTGCATAAAGCACAAGTACAAATATTTGACCGTTTAATACGCCTACATGATCGAAGTGCATACCAAGTAGCACAGAAACGATGATTGCAGCAGATAATAAGAATCCCTTATTTTGAAAATACCATCCAACCCATAACAACACCAGAGGTATAAACAACTCATACATGGTGGGCATGACTAAATATCCATATGTAGTAAACCAATCTTGTGTACGAATCAAAATTGAAACCAAAAAAAGTACACTAGCAACTACAGCTGTAATAAAATAAAGTAAACTACGTTCTTTCATAGGCCCTCCACTGGTACATACTTACATATAATATTATAAGATTTATATTGAAATAAGTCAATGTTATATTTGCAATAACAAAAAAAGATAGCGGGAAATGGCTATCTCTTGCAAGTAAATGCCCTTTCACTCTTACGTTTTGTTGGAACAATCTCTATATGATGCTTTGCTACAAACTGTTTAAAGAGTTTCAAACCTTCATCGTAGTTGCAAACTTCATATTCGATTTCATAATCAATAATATCACAGTATTCACAACGATCAAGGAATAATGTTCCTCCTTCATAAGGGGTACTGACGCGGTAATTGTCAAGGCTAGCCTTGAAGGTTACAAAATAATCTAGATCCTCAAAAAAATCCTTTGTATTAAAACCGTTTTTAATCATATCTTTTGCTTGATTTTCTTGCAATAGGACATGACTCTCAAAAGCGCCTTGTTCGCTTTGACTCTTCAGTGTAACTTTATAATGTGTTTCACTTTTTTGACGAATACGAAGAACGATTTTCTCTTTATTTAATTTGAAATCAGCTGTATCAAAATAGTGGTTAATTTGTTTGAATATATTATTTTCTAAGTTGAAAAGTTGAAGAAGCTCGGTATACTTTTCAAATGATATAACCGTCTTAAATTCTATCTCTATATTCTTAGTCATTGACATCACCCTCTACTAGATTGTGTGATTATTTTTATTGCCGCTTATATTATATCAAATAGGGGGTATAAAGAAAAGGAAAAACGTTTACATTATGTAACATGCTTTCAATATATTTGTATTTACATAATAAAATGGTAAAATAATAGATGGAAAAAACTATTCAAGGAGGAATAAATAATATGGCTATTAAAGTAGCAATTAACGGATTTGGACGTATTGGACGTCTTGCGTATAGATTGATGGCAGACGATTCAAAATTTAATGTTGTTGGCATTAACGACTTAACTGATGCTGAAACACTTGCTTACTTGCTAAAGTATGACACAGCTCAAGGCAACTTTAAATTAGACGGAATTAGTTATGAAGGATCTGATTTGATTGTTGATGGAAAAAGAATTCCTATCTTCAGCGAAAAAGATCCCAAAGCATTACCTTGGGCAAAACTAGGTGTTGATGTTGTTTTAGAATGTACGGGTTTCTTTACTGATGAAATTAAAGCTGGCTGGCATTTAGAAGCCGGAGCAAAGAAAGTTGTTGTTAGTGCTCCTGCTGGCGGGAAAGTCAAGACTATTGTGTACAATGTCAATGATGACACATTAGATGGAACAGAAGATATCATCAGTGGTGCTTCTTGTACAACGAACTGTTTAGCTCCAATTGCAAAAGTATTGGATGATAATTTTGGTATCATGGGTGGTTTTATGACTACTATTCACGCATATACATCCGACCAATCATTAGTTGACCAACCACACAAAAAAGGCATATATTCTAGACGTGGTCGTGCAGCTGCTTCAAGTATTATCCCTAGTTCAACTGGCGCTGCGAAAGCAATCGGTTTAGTTTTACCTCAACTAAAGGGTAAACTTGATGGCACAGCACTGCGTGTCCCAACAGCAACAGGTTCGATTGTAGATTTAACGGTTGAAGTTAAAAAGCACACAACACTTGAAGAAGTTGATGCTGCTTTTAGAGCAGCAGCTAATGAAACTTTAGCATACGTCTCTGATCCTATCGTCTCAAGTGATGTTATTGGATCTAAATTTGGATCACTTTATGATGCACATACAACTCAAATCGTTAACTATGATGACAGACAACTCGTCAAGGTAATGGCATGGTATGATAACGAAATGAGTTATACTGCTCAATTGGTTCGCACAGTTAGTAAACTTGCTAGCTTGATTAAGTAATCAAAAGTTTTTAAATATTATCCTATCAAGGAAAAACGCCATAACGACAAGTTTTAGCGTTTTTTTTATTGTAAATACTTCATGAATATATAGGATAATGTGAACATTTATATGATATTAGACAAAAAAGTTGACATTTATTTTAAAATGATTTACAATATCTTCGAGTATGAGAAAACACATGCTCCGATATATGATGTTAAAGGCAAACCTAGAGAAATCTAGCGACGCAAAACTATAGGGCCGTTTAAGGTAGCCAGTTGTCATTTATGAACTTGTTTTTTGTTTGTAAACAAGTCGACAGCTGATTAATTATTAGGCTTTTTATTTACGTTCTGAGTCCAAAACGTGTAATTTAAAAGAATATTGAATAAAAGGAGATGAAAGTGTGCCTGGAAGAAGGTCATTGCAACTGGTTGTTATCATTATGTTAATCATTGCACTCGGATTTACTTCATCCGCTGCATTCGCCTATTGGACTGACATATCATCATTATCAAACCTTGTAGTTGTGTTTGAAGGCGAAGATGCCAGTCTAGTGATTCAAGAAACGAGTAGTGCATTTGAAGGAAAATTAATTCCCAAAGGTTATGTTTATTTCGAAGGAGAAGTTGATCAAGTTGTATTTCAATACGATGTTAGCGTTGATAAAACTTTGGTCAACAGCATGAATTTGGTAGTACAAGCTTCCGATATAAAAATTGGTGGACTTGTGGATTATGAACACCTTGTGGATATACAAATTGGCGATGGTGATCGTTACTTAGTCAATGAACTATTTAATAGTGTTGTGACGATAACAATTACAGTTAGGTTGTTGGAACCTATCGATGCTGCAGAAGCTGCAGCGAGAGGATTAGGTGGAGAAGAGGTCAATGTGGAGAATTCAGTCATAGCATTTGACGCGATTAATGGTGAAGCGATAAGTTTTACAATAAGTTTTAGAGTCGAACCAAAAGTCATTGAATAAGAAAATAAAAAGGGAAAATAAAAAGGAGATTTAAAAAATGAGACAAAAGAAATTAGTTATTGGTTTATTAGTTATGCTGGCATTAGTGGCATCGAGCTTCACTTATGCATATTGGTCAAATGTTGTGCTTACTGATGATGTTATAGATACTACAGTAACAATCGGTGAAGGTAGAACTGCAACCGTAACAGCAAGTTTGACAGCATCAGGTTCAGGAACATTAGTTCCAACAGGTGAATTAGCTAACAGTGTAAGTGCTTCACCAACAACATCTCTAGTTTATACATTTACTGTAGATTGGGCTGATAATGGATATACAGGTCAAGCAGGTACGGTTGCTATTGTTATTGATAACATATCTAACGCTACAGCAGCGGGTCTATTAAATTTTGTTGCATCACCAGTAAGTGGATCTGCAATTACTGAAGGGACTCAACTTGTTGTTACAGTTACAATTACTTTGGATGCACCAGCTAATGTTACTGATTACAATGCAATCATTAACGCTGCTGTAACATTTGATGTGACATTTACTGTAACTCCATAAGAACACTAAAGAATTTAAAATAGTAAGCGGCATAAAGCGAGGTGAAAAATCATGAGAATAAAGAAGAAAATTTTAGCATCAGCAGTGATGCTACTTATGGTTTTTTCAGCCTTATTTACTGTTCCTGATACATTTGCATATTGGTCCAAAGTGACATTAAGTGATGCTGACACTGGTTTGACATCTATAGGTGAATGGACACAAGTGTTTGAATGGAGTTCAATTATTACTTACGACATCAATGAGACAGTGACATACAATGGAGTTACCTATATTTCACTTAGAGTCAACAATTTGAATAAAATACCTGGTGTTTCATCCAGCAAAAATTGGTGGAAAGCCATCTAAGGTATTATTAGATCCACAATATTATAAACATGAATATTAAGTGATTTTGCGGAAGAAGCTATAAAAGACTTCCGCATTTGCTTTTGCTATTCATTACAGTAAGGTTTATGTTCACATTTAGATATAGTCTGCAAATCTTGTTTTAAGAATTTGATAAGAATTTCTATGAAAAATAAACAGTCAGCATCATTTATGATATAATTGTTAACAAATGGATACCTATGATAAAAATGAGAGTGTGATAAATTTATGGAAAGTACAAAAGAAAAAATTAAAATTTGGGGACAGATTAGATCTGTTTTGTTTTATATTCTTGCTGGAGTGCTTCTTTCATACATTTTAATTGAAGTTTTCTTACCAAACCAAACGATTAAAATTTTTCAATTTAAACCGTATGTTGTTGTGACTGATAGCATGGAACCTGTAATCAATGTAAATGACTTGATTATTGTTACAAATCCCAATCTCGATAATCTCGAGGTTAATGATATTATTACATTCAAAGCTGACATTGATTATAATGGCACACAGGAGGTTGTGACACACTATATTTACTCAATAGAAACCAATCTTCAAGGGACAAGGGTCTTTCGTACGGTACGATATGGTTCTGACATACCAGATACTTGGCTTTTAGTTGACGAAAATATACTTGGTGTGTATGCTTTTAGAATATCTAAATTGGGAAATCTTATCAATTTTGTTAAGAGTCCATTTGGAATTGTAGCTATTTCAGTAAATGTCATTGTCATCGTTGCAATTGTTTACATCATTAAATTCAGTAAAAAAGAACATATTAAGAAAACCGCTAACGAAGATCAGCAGCAATAGGACGTGTTATATTGACAGATTATTTAACTACCGATGAGTTATTAGATTATTTAGCTCATCCAACAAAAATTGTTCCCAGAGTAGAAAAAGATAAACCACTTCGAAAAATCAAAAATAAGTAAAAAAAAGGTTTTCTTTTGGGTTGCAATCGTCATCGCAATGTTTCATATATTTTATGTATCTATCCCCTTGCTATCAGAAAATAGAGGTGTCAATGCTTTTGGTACTACGACATTATTAGCTGTGCCCATAGATCAAGATCTTGGTGGAGCTATTAAAGTACGATTGATACTAATTGAGAAACTAGATCCTGAATTATTAGTCATTGGTGATAAGGTTGTTGTTTATGGCAAATACGGGACTGACTTGAATTGGGTAGTAGAAATAGTGAGTATTGATTTTTCACAAGGCATAGCAGAAGTAACATTTGATGGCGTTATATCGGATACGGTGAATATTGATGATATTGAAGGTCTATATGTTGGTAATGCAAACATACTTTCCATTATCACTTATATATCATCAAATCTTAAAGGTTACATCTTTCTATTAGGTACATATGTGGTGGTTTTTACTGTGGTCTATATATTTTATATTCGTAAAAAGGAAGATAAACCAATCGTTTAGATTAGGTTTATTTTGTTGATAGTCAGGAGAATCATCATGAGTCATCCTCAAAGAAAAAAAATAATTACTATTACCTTTTACATCATTGTTTTTATGATGTTATTTTACATCGTAATCAATTCTTTTTTTCCTGATCAGAGTATCAATTATTTAGGTTTTAAAAGTTATGTCGTCATATCCCCCAGTATGGACCCCGTTATCAGTGTCAATGATCTTGTTTTTGTTGTCAAGGTTGATGAGGAAGAACTTGAAGTTGGTGATATCATTTCTTTTTACACCTATCTTCCAACCAATCAAATCGATGAATATGGGGATACCATTTACTTAAAAAGCGTTGTCACACATTATCTGGGTGAAATTGTCATTAGTGATGATGAAACTATCTACAAGACTCATCGAGCAGGTGTTCCAGAGAATTCCTATGATGATTGGAATGATATTCATGGTGATCCAACTGAAATCACCTATAATGATATTATTGGGAAAGTCTCATTTACCATTCCTTCAATTGGTGTTATTTTGAAGATTTTCACGAATCCTATCATGGTCATTTTAATTGTTGTCAATATTAGTATTATAGTTACTGTTATCAAAGTAACTAAGAAAGCACTAAGCAAAGGTGATTCATCATGATTTGGGATGAATTGATTCAAGCTGAACTCAAAAAACCTACTTTCAAAATCTTGTTGATTTTCTAAAAGAAGAAGACCGAAAAAAAACTATTTTGCCTATCAAAGAAAATAGATTGTCGTGTTTGAAACTGACACCATATGAAGATGTTAAGGTTGTGATTATCGGTCAAGATCCATATCATAATTTTAATCAGGCACACGGACTCGCATTCAGTGTTGAGCAAGGACCATTTCCGCCTAGTTTAAGAAATATTTACCAGGAACTCGTTGATGATATGAAAATAGAATTTCCTAAAACGGGGAATTTATCTAAGTGGGCTAGACAAGGTGTATTACTTTTAAACACAGTGCTAACAGTCGAAGTTCATCACCCATTGAGTCACCAAGGAAAAGGATGGGAAACATTTACACTTGAGATTGTTAAAAAGGTTAATGAAAAGAAAGATTCTGTTGTTTTTATCTTATGGGGAGCACATGCTCAAAAATTTAAGGTCTATATTGATACATACAGGCATTTGACGATTTCTTCTGTTCACCCTTCTCCACTATCAGCATCTCGTGGTTTCTTTGGTTCAAAACCCTTTTCAAGAACGAACCAGTTTTTGATTGAACACCAAATTAAACCTATTGATTGGTCTTTGTAAAAATGACATAAATTTGTCATTTTTTCTTTTAACAAGCTATATTTGAATTATTATAGTATAATGATAGTTACAGAGTGATTAGAAAGCGTTAAGTGTCTAGCCGTGGGATATATGGTTAGAACGAACACGAAAGTGGCGGTTTTCTAATGTGTCCGCTGTAAGTGATTATAGTGGACCTCAAAAATAGGAGGTCTTTTTTCATGAATGGAAACAAACAGCTTCAAAAACTTGTATTGGCTGCATCATTAGCAGCAGTGTCAGTCGTCATTGATGTTTTCTTTAAGTATGCACTTGGTATTCAAAATTTCGGACTACCATTTTATGCAGTTCCTATCATCATCGGCAGTATTATTCTTGGGCCACTCTATGGTGTTATCATGGCATTTGTAAGCGATGGAATAGGTGTGATTTTGGCAAATCAAGGGTATTTGCCCATGTTTGTTTTGGCACCTATCGTATGGGGTCTTATCCCTGGGTTATTGATGCATAAGAAGTATTCAACCTTTAAGCTCTCATATGCCGTACCTTTGACGTATCTACTGGCATCTTTAAGCAATACACTAGCTTTATATATTCATTTTGATATGCAGACAACATTGGCTTTGCTAGTCCTTAGAATGGGACTCATCCCATTCAACTCCATCATTATTTATATGGTTATTAAAGATGTATATCAAAAACTGCTACCCTTTAGTGAAAGGTACAATCTGCAACCACAAAAGACGTAAGTTGACTTACGTTTTTTTTTAAATACACTCCTTTTTAAGGTATAATAAAAATGGTGATTAAATGGTAAAAGTAATCGGTGCAGGGTTAGCTGGTGTTGAAGCAGCTTATTACCTTGCCAATCAAGATATTAAAGTCAAGCTTTATGAAATGAGACCAATAAAAATGACACCAGCCCATCAAACAGGTCGTTTTGCTGAACTGGTTTGTTCAAATTCTTTACGTTCTAATGACATTCATAATGCTGTTGGTTTATTGAAACACGAGATGATGACATTTGATTCTCTTATCATGCAAGCAGCAAATCACTCAAGTGTTCCTGCTGGTTCTAGCCTTGCAGTTGACCGTGAACTTTTTTCTCAATATATCGAAGATAAAATTAGGAATCATCCAAATATTGAAGTCATTAATGAAGAGTTTCTACATATTGATCCCAATGAATATACCATGATTTGTGCTGGACCTTTGGCAAGTGATGCACTATCAAATGATATCAGCAAACTATTTCACCAAAAACACTTGCATTTTTTTGATGCAATTGCACCAATCATTGATGCAAAATCCATCAATATGGATATTGCGTATCTAAAAAACAGATACGATAAAGGGGAAGCAGCGTATATCAATTGTCCGATGACTGAAGAAGAGTATACAGCCTTTCATCGTGAACTCATCAATTCAAAAAAAGTTCAGATCAAAGGTTTTGAAAACAACGTTTTTGAGGGATGCATACCATTTGAAGTGATGGCAGAACGCGGTTTTGAAACGCTTCTTTATGGCCCTATGAAGCCTGTTGGTCTTGCAAAAGACAGAGGGAAAAGACCTTTTGCTGTCGTTCAATTGCGTCAGGATGATGCAGCGAAATCAATGTATAATATCGTTGGTTTTCAGACTCACTTAACGTGGGATGAACAAAAGCGAATTATTCAAATGATACCCGGTTTGAAAAATGCTGCTATATTGAGATATGGTGTCATGCATCGAAATACATATCTTGAAAGTCCAAAGATTCTTAATAATAGTTTTCAATCCAAAACACACCCAAAACTATTTTTTGCAGGTCAAATCAGTGGCGTCGAAGGATATGTTGAAAGTTCTGCCTCAGGATTGAATGCAGCAATTCAATTGCACCAATTAATCAAGACCAATGCATTGAAACCATTTCCAAAAGAAACCATGATGGGGGCTATGGCAAATTATATATCAACTTCCAATCCATCATTTGTTCCGATGAATGCAAATTTAGGTTTATTCCCCCCATTGGACTTTAAGCATTCAAAAAAGATGCGTAAAGAGCTTTATGCTACGCGATCACTTGATGCGCTTGCACAATATAAGGAGACGCTAAAATGACATACATAGACGACTTCAAAAATCATTTATTGATTGAGAAAAATTATGCAGATAACACGATTATTAGTTATTTAAGAGATATCCACGATTTTCAATCATTCATTCAAAAAGAAGAATTAGCAAAGGATTTATTGGATGTGACAAGAGAACGTCTGGGCAGACATTTTTTATCGTATCTAGATGAGCAAAAGTATGCAAAAAAATCTATCGCACGAAAAATCTCATCGTTACGAACTTTTTATGATTATTTAATCACAAATCATCTGATTGATATCAACATATTCACTAATTTGGAAACACCCAAGATACCTAAAAAATTACCTCAAATTATTGATGATGATGAAATTGAGATGCTATTTAAATCTATTGATCGCTTTAAGCCTTTGGGATTTAGAAACTATGTCATACTCGATTTACTTTTTAGTTGTGGGATACGAGCGAGTGAACTCACTGAAATGACATTCAAAGATATTCAGTTAGAGCGTGAGCAGATTCTCATTCATGGAAAAGGTTCTAAAGACCGGTATGTTCCATTACATAACAAGTTGATTGTCGATTTGAAGCAGTATTTAACCTATACTAGACCGATTCTTTTGTCAAAAGGTTCATCATCTTATGAGCTTAAGGTCTTCATCAATTATAAGGGAACTCCACTTACTGCACGTGGACTTCAGCTTATATTAAAACAAATCATAAAAAAATCAGGAGAGACCTTTAAAATTCATCCGCATATGCTTAGACATGCATTTGCAACCACATTACTCAATCATGGAGCTGATTTAAGAGTTGTACAGGAGCTATTGGGTCATGAACACCTAAAGTCAACACAGATCTATACACACGTATCTAGCGAGGTCTTAAAGGAGAAATATAAGACAACACATCCAAGGATGGTGAAGAAATGATACCATTAGGTACCATGATCATTGAAGAAGGACTTGTGTCAAAAGGCAATTTTAGAGAAAGAAAAACCGTCAGAGCAATCATCAAAAATGATAAAAATGAGATTTTAATGGTTTATTCAAAATTATTTGATGATTTTACTTTTCCCGGTGGGGGTATCATGCATAATGAATCCGATATTGATGCTCTAAAAAGAGAGCTGAAAGAGGAAATTGGTGCTGATAATATCCATATCATAGAGCCTTGTGGAACAACGAAAGAGATGCGTTACGGGATTAAGGGAAGCAATCATATTTATATGCAGACATCCATTTATTATCTTTGTGAAATTCTTGAATTTGGTGAACAACTCTTGCAAGAAAGAGAACAATTACACGGTATTGAACCTCAGTGGGTTTCCATAGAAAATGCAATAGCAAAAAACATGAGTGTAATGAAGGATGAAAGACACCAGAAGAAAGGTTTGAAGACTGTTTTAATTAGAGAAAACATGGTTTTAAATAAACTTAAGGAGATCAACCTATGCGTAAATTTGAAGTAATATCAAAATATCAGGATTCAGACGTGACCATTCCCAAAAGAGCTACAGACAGTAGTGCGGGTTATGATCTTTCCTGTGTTGAAGATATAACATTTGAACCTGGAGAAATCAGAATGGTACCCACAGGACTCAAAGTAATGATGCCAAAATCAGAAGCTCTATTCATCTTTGCTCGCTCATCTCTTTCTATTAAAAAGGGCTTGATGATGAGCAATAGTGTTGGTGTAGTGGATGCAGATTACTACGGAAACAAAGATAATGAAGGACATTTGATGGTTTCTTTAATCAATGTTAGAAATGAACCTGTAACCATCAAGAAAGGTGAACGTGTTGCTCAAGGAATTTTCTTGAAGTATGAAAAGACTACAGATGACGAGACAGAAGGTACTGTCCGCTTAGGCGGATTTGGTAGCAGTGGTCATTAAGCGAAAACAATATTCATAAAAGTCGTTATTTAGTTTGATAGTATATAATATTTGATGAAACGATATATGATTCATTCATTTCATTTAGAATATCAGTGAAAAACAATTGATTAACTTGCAAAAGACCTTTAAATATGTTATATTTATTAAGGCTATGAAAATAAGCATGCGTCATGTTTGCTGCTCTAGTGCCTTCGGGTGAGTATGTTTTAAGTGATGCAGAAGAAAAAACAAAAATGGAGGAATTAAATTTTATGGCAGTCGTTTCAATGAAACAATTATTAGAATCTGGTGTACATTTCGGTCACGCAACGCGTCGTTGGAATCCTAAAATGGCACCATACATCTTCACGTCTAGAAATGGTATTTATATCATTGACTTAAAAAAGACAGCAGAAGAAATCGAAAAAGCTTATCAAGCACTATTAAAGATTGTGCAAGATGGTGGTAAAGTACTGTTTATCGGTACAAAGAAGCAGGCTCAAGAAGCGGTTAAAGAAGAAGCTATCCGTACGGGTCAATTTTATGTTGATCAACGCTGGTTAGGTGGAACTCTAACAAACTTTAAAACCATTCGTCGTCGGATCAAGAGATTACATGATCTCTATAAGATGGAAACAGATGGTATTTTTGAAAAACTTCCAAAAAAAGAAGTTCAGCAATTAAAGCATGAGCGCGAACGTTTAGAAAAGTTTCTTGGTGGTATCAAGGAGATGAAGAAAGTTCCAGAAGCAATCTTTATCATTGACCCAAGAAAAGAAAGCAATGCAATTTTAGAAGCTCGCAAACTTCATATTCCAGTGTTTGGCATCGTGGATACAAACTGTGATCCAGATGATGTCGATCATATCATTCCTGCAAATGACGACGCTATTCGCGCTGTTAAACTGATTACATGGGTTATGGGTAATGCAGTGATTGAGGCTCAAGGTGGCGTTGTTGAAAAGTATGATGATGAACCAATCACATCAGGACCACCAAAAAGAGACAGACCTTCATATAAACCAAGAGAGAATGTTAAGCCACATGTTCAAAGACCAACTGTAGAAACAGTTGTTGAAGAAAAGGTAGTAGAAGCAGCTGTTAAAGAAAAAGTAGTAGAAGTAGCTGTTGAAGAAAAGGTAGTAGAAGCAGCTGTTGAAGAAAAAGTAGTAGAAACTGTTGTTGAAAAAGCTACAGTTGTAACTGATGCGTTAACGGAAGAAAATCTTAAAGCAAAGACTGTTGCTGAACTGCGTTCGCTAGCTAAAGAACGTGGCATTACCGGTTTTTCAACCCTTAAAAAAGCAGAACTAATTGACGTACTAAAATAATGCTAAAAGGGGATAATTTATCCCCTTTATTTTTAAAAATTTAATAGGAAAAGACAAATATAGGAGGATTTACATATGGCAATAACAGCACAATTAGTAAAAGAACTAAGAGAAAAAACCGGAGCAGGTATGATGGATTGCAAAGGTGCATTGGAACATACAAATGGGGATATAGATGCAGCAATCGATTATTTAAGAGAAAAAGGCATTGCAAAAGCAGCTAAAAAAGCTGGTAGAATTGCAGCAGAAGGATTATGCAGTGTTGTTGTTGAAAACAACCAAGCGATTATTTTTGAATTAAACTCGGAAACAGATTTCGTAGCCAAAAATGTCAAATTTTTGGATTTACTAGATAAAGTTGGAAAAACAATATTAGATGCTAACGTTTCAACTACAGAAGAAGCACTTTTAGCTCCAGTCGATGGACAGACATTGGCAATAGTTTTAGCTGATGCAACAGCATTTATTGGTGAAAAGATCTCATTAAGACGTGTATCTAGAATTGTCAAGACTGGCGAACAAGGTTTTGGAGCATATATTCATATGGGTGGGCGTATAGCAGTTCTTACTGTACTTGCAATTGATAAGCCCGAAGTTGCCAAAGATATGGCAATGCATATTGCTGCTCAAAAACCTCTATATCTCGATCGCTCACAAGTCGATCAAGAAACACTAGAACATGAAAAACATATCCTAACTCAACAAGCTTTATTAGAAGGTAAACCTGCAAATATCGTTGAAAAGATGGTCATCGGACGTGTTAACAAATATCTACAAGACATCTGTCTAGTTGACCAAGGATTTGTTAAGGATCCTGAACAAAAGGTGAGTGCATATTTAAAGGCAAATCAAACATCAGTTCTTAGCTTCATTCGCTTAGAAGTTGGCGAAGGCATTGAAAAGAAAGAAGAAAATTTCGCAGCTGAAGTTGCTGCTCAAGTACGTAAATAAAATAAAGGGGTGTGGCATAAATGTACCAAAGAGTTATTTTAAAACTTAGTGGAGAAGCATTGAAAGGTAATGGAACTTACGGCATTCATCCTACAACTGTGAAAGGCATTGCCACCGAAATTAAAGAAGTATATGAGCTTGGTATCCAAGTTGGAATTGTCGTTGGTGCTGGTAACCTATGGCGAGGAAAAACTGCGGAAGAACTAGGTATGGACCGTGCCCAAGCTGACTACATGGGAATGTTAGGTACCATTATGAATGGACTAGCACTGCAAGATGCGCTTGAATCTATAAAAGTACCCACAAGAGTCATGACAGTACTACCAGTTAGTGCTGTAGCAGAGCCATATATTAGAAGAAGAGCGATAAGACATTTTGAAAAGGGTCGGGTATTGATTTTTTCTGGAGGAACGGGTTCACCCTTCTTTTCTACAGATACAGCAGCAGCTCTGCGTGCAGCAGAACTGAATGCTGATATCATACTTATGGCTAAAAATGGAGTTGAAGGTGTATATGACAAGGATCCTAAAAGACACGCAGATGCAGTCATGTATGCCGAATTATCTCAAGATAAATTGTTAACTCAAAAGCTTAATGTAATGGACGCAACAGCAGCATCCATATGTCGTGAAAATAAAATTAACATTTTAGTATTCAATATGAACGAAAAAGGAAATATCAAGAAAGCAGTCTTAGGGAAACCAATTGGAACCTTGGTTAAATGGGAGGAATAAATAAAAGATGGACGAACAAGCTGATTTGATTTTAATGGAAGTCGAAGATCATATGTCAAAAACCCTTGAAGTACTTCGAAGAGAGTTTGCAGGGGTTCGTACAGGTAGAGCAAATCCTGCCCTACTTGATAAAATTTCTATAAATTACTATGGTGTTGATACACCACTCAAGCAAATTTCATCTATTGCCGCTGTGGAAGGTAATCAACTTTTCATCAAGCCATTTGATAAGTCTACATTAAAGTCCATTGAACATGCAATTCACGCATCAGATTTGGGACTAAATCCAATCAATGATGGTGTTGGTATTCGGTTAATTTTGCCATCTCTGACTGAACAAAGACGAAAAGAACTTGTTAAAGATGTTGAAAGAATGGGTGAACACGCAAAGGTTGGTGTCCGCAATGTTCGCCGTGATGGGAATGACCATTTGAAGAGACTAGGATTATCCGAAGACGATGAAAAAGGTTATCATGAAGATGTTCAAGCAATAACAGATAGATTCATCAAAAAAGTTGACGAAGAGATCCAATATAAGTCTGAAGAACTTCTTAAAATATAGCTATTAGTTTGCATCATTTAAGGGCCTTGTGCCTTTTTTTGTTCAAATATGTTAAAATATTATAAATATTTGAAAACTGAAATAAATAGAGTATAATGTATTAAGGTGAAGATGAATGAATGAGAAATTGATACCTGCACATGTTGCAATCATCTTGGATGGCAATGGCAGATGGGCAAAAAAATACGGACAACCACGATCATTTGGACACCTACAAGGTGGAAGAAATCTTTTTCGTATTGCTAAAGCTGCGCAACTTATGGGAATCAAAAAATTGACTGTTTATGCGTTTTCTAATGAAAACTGGAAGCGACCCGAGGATGAAGTCAACTATTTGATGACTAAACCCATCGAGATGTTTCATGAAAATCGCCATAGAATTCAAGAAATTGATTATAAGATAACATTTGCCGGAAGAAGAGATCACTTTTCAAAAGAACTGATTGAAGTTATCGATACTATCGAAAATGAAACAAAGGATCATCAAGGTTTTGAATTGACAATTGCTGCAGATTATGGAGCTTATGATGAAATTATTAAAGCTGCAAATCAATCTGCCAAACCAATAACGAAGGAATCTTTGGAATCTAATTTGATGGTTAAGGAACCAGTAGATTTACTGATTCGCACGAGTGGTGAGCAAAGATTATCAAATTTTCTTTTGTGGCAAGTATCATATGCAGAATTCTATTTTACAAAAGTTCATTGGCCTGCATTTAGTGAAAAAGAATTAAAGAAAGCTTTGAAGAGTTATCAAGAAAGACATAGACGCTTCGGAGGATTAGCATGAAAGATCGCTTAGTAACAGGCTTAGTGCTTGCAGCAATACTCATCCCGGTAATTACTGTTCCAATATTACTAGAAGTCTTCCAAGTTGTGATGTCTATTTTTGTTGTCATCGCTTCATTGGAAATGATTAGAATGTATGAAACGAAAAAGAAATTTCAGATGTGGCCAAGAATCGGAATTGTTTTAATCACATTAGGAACTTTCTTTAGTGTTGGCGGTGTTCTCGGTAGCATTGAACATAATCCGCTTGAAGTGAATGGTGCTTTAAGCATCACCATTCCTATTTTTACACTCATCCTTTTAAGCTTTTTGGTTTTATTCAAGGATTTCAATGGCGAAGATGTTGGTAAAGCGCTAATGGTTGTCAATTATGTAGGATTAGGTGCTGCATCCATCGTCATCTTGAGATTTCTTGGTGTTAGATTTATCGTTTATTTATTGCTAATTACATCATTTACTGATGTTTTTGCATATATGTTTGGAATGAAATTTGGGAAACATAAACTAGCACCTCATATCAGTCCCCAAAAATCTTGGGAGGGAGCAATTGCTGGAACCGTTTTTGCAACCATCATCGCATCAAGTTTTGCATTGTTTTATGGAACCGTCTTTACACCTGATACTTGGTTAGGAAGCGTATGGAATGCTGGTGGCGAAAAAACATTGCTAGAAAATTTTTCTAGTTTAGGTGAGGATTACCCAATATGGATACAAGCATTTGTTATTGTACCAGTCACCTTCATTGCAAGTATCTTTGCACAAATTGGTGACCTAGTTGCTTCAAGATTGAAAAGAACTTACAGCATCAAAGATTTCGGTACAATACTACCAGGTCATGGAGGATTATTAGATCGCTTTGATTCTGCTTTGTTTGCAGCAATGTTCTTAACAGCAGTATTTCTAATCATTTACCGCCTATTCCCAGCAATCGTTATCCTATGAGAAATATTTATATTTTAGGAGCTGCAGGTTCAATTGGACTTCAAACATTAGAAGTATTAAAAGAAAATCCTAAAACTTTTCAATTGATCGGAATTTCATTGGGTAGAAATAAAAATATTAACCATGAAATATTAGATAACAATCACGTTGAAATTGTTTGTTTAAGAGATGAATCCATGCTCAAAGATTATCAACAGGCATATCCACATATTACATTTGTTTTTGGTGATGAAGGATTATTGAAAATAGCTAAGTATCCCCTAGAAGGACTTTTAGTCAATGCTCTATCCGGATCTGTTGGGCTGAAGCCAACCATCGTTGCTATCCAACACAAAAAGAATATTGCACTTGCTAATAAAGAGACATTGGTTATGGCCGGAGATATTGTTAAAAGCATGATTGAGGCATATCAAGTCAAGCTATATCCGATTGATAGTGAACACAGTGCACTATGGCAAGTTCTCAAGGGTGAGGACATTAGAGATGTCAGCAAACTTGTGATTACAGCCAGTGGAGGCTCATTTAGAGATTTAAGTAGACAAGAATTAATCAATGTGAGTGTAAAAGATGCATTAAAGCATCCAAATTGGCAAATGGGCGCTAAAATAACAATTGATTGTGCAACGATGATGAACAAAGGACTCGAAGTTATTGAAGCCCATCATTTATTTGAATTACCATATGAAAAAATTGAGACAATATTACACGACGAAAGTATAGTTCATGGACTTGTCTATTTTAATGATGGAACCATCAAAGCAAGTTTGAGTGAATCGAATATGAAAATACCGATTGCATATGCACTTTTTTATCCACAAAGAAGACAATATAACCAGCATTTGGAATTAACGAACCTAAGTTTTAAGGCGATGGATTATGATCGCTTTCCCCTGCTAAAAGTCGCCTATGAAGTGGGACGCCAAGGTGGATTAATGCCTACGGTTATGAACGCAGCAAATGAAGCTGCCGTCAAATTGTTTTTGAATGGGGAAATATCATTTTTGGATATTGAAAATATCATTATTGATACCATTAGTGCCTTTAAAAATATAGAAACACCAACTTTGGATGAGATTATTAAAACTGATTATAGCATCCAACAGATGATTAGAAACACCCATGAGAAGAGGTAACGTATGTTCATATTAAATCTAATTATTTTTATTCTCGTTTTAGGAGCGATTATTTTGATTCACGAATTAGGTCATTTCTTTTTTGCTAAGAGAGCTGGTATTTTATGTCATGAATTTTCTATTGGCATGGGACCTGCAATCTATCAAAAGAGAAAAGGCGAGACTATCTACTCCATTCGAAGTATTCCAATTGGAGGATATGTTTCTATGGCTGGGGAAAGCATCAACGATGCTTTAATCAAAACAGATCAGATTATTGGCATAAATATTAATGAGCAAGGTCAAATCTATCAGATCATTATGAATCAAGAATTATCAAGTGATGCTGTTGGTATTGTTAAAGATTTTGATCTTTATGGTAAAGATTTTGATCCTTTGTTTATTGAACTTGAAATTGACGGTGTATTAATGAATTATCCAGCACTCAGAGATACTGTTTATCGTTTCTCTGAAAAAAAGGAAATGTGGATAACACCCTCTGAGAAGAGTTTTGAAAGCAAAACGTTGTGGCAAAGATTTTTAGTGATTTTTGCAGGACCCATGATGAACTTTCTTTTGGCACTTGTACTATTCTTAATTGTTGGATTTTTTGTATTTAAACCCAATCTCGAAAGCAATGTGATTGATAGTGTTTCCTCTGGATCTTCAGCTGAGACGATTGGATTGCTCTCAAGTGATCAGATTACGAATATTAATGGTCAGACAATTCAAGATTGGAATGATCTTTCAGAAGCGATGAAGACCCTTGATACAACAACTATCTCCTTATCATATTCGCGTCTAGGCATCGTAACTGTCATTGACAATATTGATATAGCGGTTATCATTCAAATGGCTGGTATCGCCAATATCAATGATAATCAAGAGATTTATACCAATCAAGCAATCATCGGACAAGCCTTTGGAAGAGCTGAAACAGATGGTGGATTAAAGTCTGGTGATTTAATTACGAAAATGACGGTGGACTCATTTGAATACGATATTGCAGGTTGGGATGATATTGTTCATTTTTTTAGAATCAATACCAGAGGGGAAATTACTATATCATACGAACGAGATGAAATAGTCGGTCAAGCAACGTATGTTATGATTAGTGACAGTGCACTTGAAAAACTCGGATATCAACCCATGATTTTCCAACTGGGTATTGCACCACTTTCAGAATTTAATTTGGGTTATACACTTGTTTATCCCTTTAGAGCATTTTATAGCAATATGATGCAAGTGTTCAACACTATTGGATTATTATTCGATGCATCTGAAGATATTGGCATTGGTGATTTATCAGGACCAGTTGGAATTTTCTCAATGGTGAGTAACACAGCAAGTCAAGGTATCATTGCTCTTATTGGATTTACAGCATTTTTGAGTATCAATATTGGCTTATTGAATCTATTGCCCATTCCTGCACTTGATGGAGGAAGATTGATATTTTTGGGTGTTGAAGCGATCATTAGAAAGCCATTAAATCGAAGATTTGAAAACACAGTGAATAACGTTATGTTTATCTTGTTGCTGACACTCTTCGTATTTGTAACATATAATGACATTATTAGACTAATTAAGGGATAAAATATCCCTTTTTTATTATATAAAATTGAAAAAAATGGTAAAATAAAGGAAATGATTGTTTTGGGGGATTCGCATGTGAAACAATTTTCTATTATCCTCATTTTGTTATCTTGTGTGTTGGGGACATTAAGCCACATTACAAACTTCATTGAATTATACTTTGGGGGTTTGGAAACACTAACCTCCTTTTCGACTATTTATGTTCGGTTTGGTGAACTGACTTTTATTATTGGATTTATAGGCCTTTATCTAACAGCACAAACAAATGCTAAAATCAAATATCTATCTTTATGGTTTGTTCTTTTTGGATTCTTTCATTTTTTAATTATCGAGTTTGGATTCATAAACAATTTAGATGGTTTATCATTACTGATTTTATTGGGTAGATTAACGATATTGACATTATTTGTTTTACAATTTAAAAGTGGTGAGATGGATGCATTAAGAATCAAAGGATTTATATTAATTTCCACCATTGGTATCTTTTGGATGGCATCGATGATAATCTCATTCTTGCCTATTTGTGAGGTGTGTGCCACACCACATGCAACAGATACCGTTTTACCTTTCTTTTACATCATTTTCCAACTAGGTATATGGGTTTTTTTTCTTGAACTTTATCGCGAAATTTATCACTATAAAAATGAGCACTATATGGAATTATAGTATTAATATAGAAAGAGAGATTTGAATCAGCAATTGATTTGATGGATTTATCTGAATTTGGAATGAATAGAAGAAGTCATCATTATTCATTTTTCAGTCATTAAGAAGACCCTAAAATATATATTTTAAGGAATTCTTTTTTTTATAATCAAAAGTATTGACTTTAGAGGTCATATATTATAGAATAATTAAGGTCGCTATTGAAAACATGCAATAATTATAATGACCTTGACACTATAAATCCTATTTGTTGGAAAAAGTGTTGACAAGGTTATTTTATAATGATAGAATGATAAAGCACGTCAAGAAGGGCGAGCAAAAAGGTCTTTGAAAACTGAATGATGATGAGTGTATCAAAAAAAACAAAAAAGAAGAGCTAATAACAAACAAAACATAAAACTAT
>JBDREH010000004.1:0-10040 GCA_043819945.1 Bacillota bacterium | reverse complement strand
GTATAAACGCTGACTTGAACGCAGCACTTAATATTTTAAGAAAAGGTAAGCCCGATGCCTTATGGATAGGGTCTAAAGGTTGGAACACGCCTAAACGGACATACTTATTTTAGTAGGTACCGTTTGAAAGAGTAATTTTGTTCAAAAAATTACTTTTGTTCTTTAATGAGATGTATGAAATATGATGATAGAATCATCGTTTATTAGAATATAAAACCATCTTCAAAGTATCCGAAATCATTTTACACCACGTATAGAAGTATTGCAGAACTGGAAAATATCAAAAATGAAAACAAACATTTACTCATGATAACTATGGAAACGATAAGTCTTTATGAACTAAGCTATCTCTCATTCAAAAAATCTTAAATTACTTTGACAAATTTTTAAAAATCATATATAATAAGTGAGGCTATGAACCTAGCGTGGAAGGAGGGCAGACAATGCCTAAAACAATCGTTCGCGAAAGAGAATCAATTGAAGATGCTTTACGTCGCTTTAAACGCGATGTTTCTAAGTCAGGAAACCTTCAAGAAGCACGCAAGCGTGAATTTTACGTGAAACCTAGTGTAGCACGTAAGGACGCACAACGTGCAGCACGCGCTAAGAAAAAGTAAAGTTTATGAAATTCGCACCCAAAATGGTGCGTTTTTATATTTTGGCTTAAAAAAAGTACACCAGTGCTTTTTTATTTTTTAGCGTGTGGTATAATAAAAACACGGTAAGGAGCGGATTTAATGGAATTAAATCGACAAATTCATCATGCCGAAGCCATCGCAAGACTGGTAGGCATACAAGATCGTAATCTATTGGTTTTCAAGCAATATCTGGGTATGAATGTATCTATTAGAGGATCTGAAATCATTACGGATGCCTCAAAGGAACAAATACCGTTGTTGGAAGCTATTTTTGATGTCTTAATAGAACTTGCAGAAAATCAAATTCAATTATCAGAAAGAGATGTCATGTATATTATCAAACTGGCTGAGAAGCAGCAGCTCGATGATGTTTTCGAATTATACCGTAATCGCAAGAAAGTATTGGTAAACGATTCTGGACGTTCCATATATCCCAAAACCTTTAACCAAAAGAAATATGTGAATGCTATAACAAATTATGACTTGGTTTTCGGTGTGGGACCTGCAGGAACAGGAAAAACCTATTTGGCTGTTGCACAAGCTGTTGCTGATCTAAAAAATAGCAAAATTAAAAAACTGATTTTGACAAGACCTGTTGTTGAAGCAGGTGAAAATCTAGGATTTTTACCAGGTGACTTAAAGGAAAAGGTTGATCCTTATCTCGTTCCTCTTTATGATGCGCTTTATGAAATGTTAGGTATGCAGACAACAATGAGTCTAATGGAAAAAGGGATTATTGAGATTGCCCCACTCGCATACATGCGAGGTCGCACTTTGGAAAATGCCTTCGTAATCTTAGATGAGGCACAAAATACGACAAGCGTTCAAATGAAGATGTTTCTCACCCGTTTAGGATTTGCATCAAAAATGGTCATCACAGGAGATCCCTCTCAAAGTGATTTACCAAGAGGTATATCATTGGGATTGAATCAGGCACTTGAGCTATTAGTTGGACTTGATGATATTCAGATTGTCCAATTTGAAAAGATTGATGTTGTTCGACATCCACTTGTTCAGCGCATACTTGAAAGGTACGAAGCTAATGAAAATCAATCTACATAATCAAACCAAAGAGGATATTAAGCAAATAAATGTTTTGCTTAAAACGATCTTCAATCCCATCAAACAACCAAAAAACATGCAAATCATCTTCGTTACTCAACAAGCTATCCATGATATGAATATGACATATCGAGACATTGACAGACCAACGGATGTTCTCAGTTTTATCAATGATGATGCTGATGATGATTCGCTTGGGGACATTTTCATTTCAATCGAACAAGCAAGAATCCAGGCAGTTGATTATGGTCATACCTTTGAAAGAGAAATAGGATTTTTAGCAGTTCATGGATATTTGCATCTCCTGGGATATGATCACCATACAAAAGCAGAAGAAAAAATAATGATTGAAGAACAAGAACGCATTTTGAAAAATGCGAAATTAGAAAGGAACTAACATGAAAAATCTTGAACAAGCGCTACTTGCAAGAAGTCGCGCCTATACTCCCTACTCAAATTTTAAAGTTGGTGTAGCAATATTGTTAAAGGATGGCACTTATATTCACGGTGCAAATATAGAAAATGCATCTTATGGTCTATCTAACTGCGCCGAAAGAAGCGCTTTATATTCCCTTTATAGTCAAGGGTATAAAAAGGAAGATATCGTGTCGATGACTATCGTTGCTAACGATCACGGACCCGTTTCACCTTGTGGTGCATGCCGTCAGGTCATGCACGAATTGTTACCTAAAGACACAAAAATCATTTTAGCAAATACTTCAGGCAAAACTATGGAAACAACACCGGATGAACTATTACCCTATGCATTTGTATTAGATGAAAAACCAAAAGATGAGTCATAAATCGGGATTTGTTGCAATTGTCGGTAGACCCAACGTAGGGAAATCAACATTAATTAATGCCTTGATTGGGAAAAAAATTGCCATCATGAGTCCTAAACCGCAAACCACAAGAAATCGAATCATGGGTGTCTATACACAAGAAGACTATCAAATGATTTTTGTGGATACTCCAGGAATGCACAAAGGAAAAGATTTATTGAATAAATCCATTGACAAGGTGGCAGTATCATCTATTAAAGATGTTGATGTGGTTCTCTTTGTTGTCGATGATGCAAAAGGTCCTGCAGAAGAACATATTATTCAGTATTTTAGAGGCATAAAGATTCCTGTATTTCTTGTCATTAACAAGATTGATGAACTTAAAGGACGCTCAGGCATCGATGAAATTATTTTGACATATCTTGGTGCGTTTGAATTTGAAGGTGTTCTACCCATTTCAGCTAAAGATCACACACATTTGACTAAACTTGTTGAAATCTTGGTACCATATCTTCCTGATGGACCACTCTTTTTTCCTAAAGAGATGAAAAGTGATCAAAGCGAAGACCAACTCATGGCTGAACTTATTCGTGAAAAGATTTTATTTCATACAGAACAGGAAGTTCCCCATTCGGTTGCGGTTATCATTGAATCTTTAGAAGAAAATATTGAATTAAACACCATAGATGTATCAGCTTTAATCATTGTTGAACGTACAACCCAAAAACAAATTCTTATTGGTAAAGCTGGAGAAAAGATTAAAAAAATCGGAACAGAGGCTAGAAAAGAAATTAATAGTTTGCTCAACACTAAAATCCACCTAACTCTTTGGGTAAAAGTCAAAAAGGATTGGCGAAATCGGCCTAGTGATTTAAAAGCATTTGGCTACGGTAACGAAAACTAATGGAAGGCTTGATTTATAAGGTGCAGTCTTATCAAGAAAATGCACGATTGCTTTTTGTATACACACCAAAAGGCAAGAAGACTTTACTTGCTCAAGGTGCTCAAAAAATTAATCACCCCAATCGTATACTGGCTCAATTTTTAACCCAAATTGAATTCAAAGATTACGACAAAAGCTTTTTGACACTTTCAGAAGGAAAAATCATCAATGATTTCACAAGGATTAAAGAAGATTTTAATGATACCAAACATGCAGCTTTAATGTTGGAAATCATCGATCAACTGATTGTTGATAACTATCATCATTTTGAAATATTTCAAGATCTGATATCAGCACTTCAAACAAAGCATCTAGATGTTTCTGCACTAAGTTTCGCAATTAAGATATTGAAGCCTTTAGGATATCCGCTGGACTTGAATGCAGATGGTAGAAAAGTCATAGGTGTTAACATAGGAAAAGGTGGTCTCGTTTACCAAAATGAGAATGACATCATAGACTTGGATGTTAAGGAAGCAATTGTTTTATTGAAATTGAATTTTGTTCCATATGGCGATTTGGAACCGTACGAATTAGAAACTCAGACTAAAATAAAGGAATTTGTTTTAAAATACTACCAGTATCATTTACAAACAACGCTAAAAAACCTACAATAGACATTAAAGGATGTGTACATATGACTACATTGGATCAGATTGTTCAATACGCAAAATCAACCGGATATATATTTCAAGGAAGCGAGCTTTATGGAGGCTTAGCCAATACTTGGGATTATGGTCCTTTAGGAAGTTTGCTCAAGAAAAATATCAAAGATGCGTGGATCAATAAATTTCAAAGACAAAACCCTTATAATGTTCTACTCGATAGCTCGATTTTGATGAATAGTGAAGTGTGGAAGGCTAGCGGTCACGTTGGTGGTTTTAGCGATCCACTAACTGAATGTAAGAACTGTAACCAAAGATTTAGAGCAGATAAGCTCATTGAAGATCATGATTCATCAGTTTCTGCTGAGGGTTGGAATACAGATCAAATGTATCAGTATTTGACAGATCATGATGTAGAATGCCCAAATTGCGGAAAGAAAAAGTTCTTACCCATTCGCGCTTTCAACATGATGTTTCAAACACACCAAGGTGTTGTATTAGAACAAGCTAATCAAATTTACTTGCGTCCAGAAACTGCACAAGGAATTTTCATTCAATTTAAGAATATTCAAAGAACAACTAGAAAAAAAATTCCATTTGGTGTTTGCCAGGTTGGAAAAGCTTTTCGTAATGAAATTACACCTGGAAATTTTATTTTTAGAACTAGAGAATTCGAACAAATGGAATTGGAGTTTTTCGTCAAACCAGGTACTGAAATGGATTGGTTTAATTATTGGAAACAGTTTTGCATGGATTGGCTGGTTTCACTAGGTTTAAAGAAAGAATCATTGGCATTTGATGATCACAAGACTGAAGGGCTCAGTCATTATTCGAATGCGACAACGGATATTCGTTTTCAATTTCCCTGGGGACTCGATGAATTATGGGGCATTGCATCTAGAACAGACTATGATCTAAAGGCTCATCAAATTCATTCTGGAGAGAATCTAACTTATCTTGACCCTGATACCAATGAAAGATATTTGCCATATGTCATTGAACCTTCAGTTGGTGTTGAACGTCTCGTTTTAGCCTTTTTACTTAACGGATATGATGAAGAAACACTTGAATCGGGAGATACCAGACAGATATTGCACATTCACCCTGCACTGGCTCCCTACAAGGCAGCTATTCTTCCCCTTATCAAAAAAGATCATGCTGAAAAAGCATATCAAATCTATATCGAGCTCAATCAATATTTTGATGTCGTCTATGACGAAACACAAAATATTGGTAAAAGATATCGCAGACAAGATGCCATCGGAACTTATTTATGCATTACGGTCGATCACGAAACCAAAAACGATCATGCTGTAACTGTTAGAAACAGAGATACAATGGCTCAAGTCAGAATTCCTATTGAAGGCCTACGAACATATATTGAAAGTGAAAGTAAATTCTAAAGCATTGATAAAGATTGGATTGCAATCCATTAGTTAATAAAAGTAATCAAGTGAAAAAAAATAAGAATTGAAAAGGAGGACAAATATGGAAAATAAACTCATTTTAGAAATTAATGAGAAAACTGCTATCGTTGATTTGGTTAGTGAATTTGTTTCACTTGCAAAACGTGGTAAAAACTATATGGGTCTATGTCCTTTTCATCAGGAAAAAACACCGAGTTTTTCGGTTTCACCAGAAAAAAACATTGCTAAGTGCATGTCCTGTGGCGAAGGTGGAACACCGATTAATTTTTATCGAAAGATTAGAAATATTTCATTTGAAGAAGCAGCAACCATTCTTGCCCAACGCGCAGGAATAACAATCAAGGAAACTAAAATCAAGAAAGATCCCTATGACCATCATTACAGATTAATGAATGAAGTTGCTTCCTTTTATCAATTCAACCTGAAAAATAGCGAAAAAGGTCAAGAGGCACTACAATACCTCTATGAACGTCAAATGACAGATGAACTAATCTCACATTTCAAGCTTGGCTATTCACCACTTCATGGAAATACACTTTATCAAGTGTTAAAAGATAAAAAGTATTCAGTTAGTGATATGATTTTACTTGGTGTGGTTAAGCAAGCAGATGACGGGTCTTATTATGATTTATTTAGCGACCGTATCATTTTTCCTATCACAAATCCCAAAGGAGAGGTTGTAGGATTAAGCGGGAGAACTTTAAATCCAAAGGATCAGGTGAAATATATCAATAGTCCTGAAACCATCATTTTCAAGAAAGGCAATCTCTTATATCATCTTTATGAAGCACTTAGCGATATTAGAATGAGTAAGCAGGTTGTTCTTTATGAAGGCTTTTTTGATGTGATAAGCTCGTATGCAGCTGGTGTGAAAAATGGTGTAGCAACCATGGGAACCGCACTCACAAAAGATCAAGCAAAACTGATTAAAAATGTTAATCAATCAGTGATTGTTGCCTATGATGGAGATTCAGCAGGATTAAAAGCGATTGATCATGCCATTCCTGTTTTGGAACGCGAACAACTTAAAGTCGAAGTCCTAACAATTCCCGAAAAAATGGATCCAGATGATTTTATTAAAGCATATGGTCCGGAGCGATTTGAAATGCTTTTTGGCGAGTACACAAAGGATGCCTATGCATTTCGATATGACTACTATAAACATGGTAAAAATCTACAGGATGCAAATGACATGTCGACATTTAAAAAACAGGTCATGACCATGATCCAAACCTCAGATGCGAGCATCAAAGGATTTTATATTCAAAAACTAGCACAGGATTTGAATATACCAATTGAAACACTGGACCACAGAAGAAATACACCAGTCAACGAACCAGTGATTCCAAAAATCGAGAAACCTAAAATGCTTGATCGTCATGCAAAAGCAGAGCGTTATGTCATTTTTGCGATGTTAAGATCTAAAAAAGTGGCTGAAACAGTCTTAAGGAAACTAAAACAAACCGATTTTGCAGAACCCCTAACCGCTGATATTAGGTTGAAAATTGAAAACTATTATGAGGAACATACAGAATTAGACTTAAGTGATTTTCTCGATGAATTGACAAGTGATCAAAGAACATATATGGAAAATGTTTTATTGACTGATATGTTTTGGACAAAAAATATAGGGATATCAAACCAAGAAATCGAGTCATATATCAATCAAATTAAAGAAGCAAATCTCAAACGTAGATTAGGATATTTAAAGGAAAAGATTGACAATGAAGAAAACGTGAGTGATATTGTGGTCAACGAAAGAGATCAGATTATTGTTCAATTGAAGCATAAAAAATAGGAGGTATTTTGTGGACATAGAAAAAATTATTGCCCAATTAATCAAGAAATCGGGTAAAGAAAAGTTTTTGAATCTCGAGGATGTACTACCCTTTGCAAAACCAGGTAGTGACACGTATTTTGATATTGAAAGAGAATTATTGGACAATGATGTAGATATCATTCTTCCAGAAGAATTAGATGAGGAAGAGGATGAATTGTCTACTGATGCTCTTGAAATTGAAGAGGATGACGAAGTTGAGTTTGATCTAGAAGAAGTTGAGCCAGATGACCTATCTTTGAGTGGGTTAGAGGTTGAGGAAGAAGAATTAATCAACATTGAAACCATCGCTTCAAATATAAAAATTGACGATCCTGTTAGAATGTATCTAAAGGAAATCGGTCAGATTCCACTATTAAACCAAGAAGATGAAAAGAAATATGCTGTTTTAGTGTCAAACGGTCGTTATGCAAAAGAACAGCTAGATGAAATTGACAATGGTACATTGGTACTACCTGAAAAAGATGTAGAAGAGTTAAAGGTTGCCCTTGAACGTGCAATGATTGCCAAGAATAAGTTAGTTGAAGCAAATTACCGGCTTGTTGTATCCATTGCAAAAAGATATGTAGGACGTGGACTGCTATTTTTGGACTTAATCCAAGAAGGTAATATGGGGTTGATGCGTGCAGTTGATAAATTTGATCACGAAAAAGGATTTAAATTTTCAACCTATGCAACATGGTGGATTCGCCAAGCAATCACACGTGCTGTTGCAGATCAGGCTAGAACTATCCGTATTCCTGTGCATATGGTAGAAACCATTAACAAGATGATTCGTATTCAAAGACAGTTAATTCAAGACTTTGGAAGAGAACCATCTCTAGATGAAATTGCTCAAAAAATGGGAATTACTGCTGAAAAGGTTCAAAATATTCAACGTATTGCCAAAGAACCCATTTCACTTGAAGCACATGTTGGTGAAGAAGAAGATTCATCGTTAGGTGATTTTATTTCAGATCCAAATGCACTCACACCTCATGAATTCATGCTTCAAGAAATGGTTAGGCAGACCTTAGATGAAGTCTTGGAGACGCTCACTGACCGGGAAGAAAAGGTTTTAAGATTACGTTATGGCTTATTTGATGGAAAGAATCACACGTTAGAAGAAGTTGGTCGTGAATTTGGCGTTACACGTGAACGTATTCGTCAGATTGAAGCAAAAGCATTAAGAAAACTAAGAAGTCCATCTCGTCAAAATAAATTGCGCGAATTTTATTATGGCAAAAAGTAAAAGAATTTCATTTCTAGCAAAACTAACCCAGGGGTATGATAAAGTTTTAGACATAGGTACCGATCATGGCCTGGTTCTTTCTAGTGCATTTGAAAAGGGTTATATTAAAACTGCAATAGCAAGTGATTTAAGGGGCAAACCCTTGAACCAAGCAAAAAGAAATCTAAAAAACTATCCGGTGACTTATGTTATTTCGGATGGCTTTTTATCGATTAAAGAAGATTTTGACCTAGCCATTATTGCCGGTATGGGTGCCTATTTAATTGCTGATATTCTCGATCATGCACCCTTAGGAAATCACATTTATTTACTCCAAGCCAATGAAAAGATTGAAATTCTAAGAGAATATTTGATGAATCATGAGTTTTCTATCGTCGACGAATATTTACTTTTAGATCGATTCTATTATGTCATATTGAAGGTAGTAAGAGGTAAAATGGTTCTTGACGATGAGGATATTTATCTTGGACCCATCTTGAAACACAAACCAGAAGCATTACCCCTACTATATGCGAAAAGCTAGACAATTAGAGAAAATATTGCCACATGCAGATGTAAAAAGGCAAGAAACCCTAAAAAAAATGCTTAAAATCTATAAAAATGTTTGAATGTGATAAAATCTAAGTAGATTAGAACACCTTAACATGCATGGATGTATGCATCAAAGTCACGCACAAAATCATGATAGTGCCAAAGGAGAACAAAAATGAAAGAATATCAAAAATTGCAGAAGTTAGATCGTGCACTTCAGGTTTTTCGAAGAAGCGGTGTTTATAAACGCTCTGAAACAAAATTAAGCGATGCTGACATCATGGTTTTGTTTTGTGTAGCGTTTTGTGATTTGTACCAAAAAGTCAAACTTACTGATGTAGCAAATACGCTTAGAGTAACACTTCCAGCTATTACTCATAAAGTTAACGAACTCGTGGAACAAAATTATTTGGAAAAAGAAAACTCTTCCAAAGATTTAAGAGTTACCTATATAAAACTCACACCCACTGGAAAAACTTATGTAGAATCAATTAAGGAAGAATACTACCGTCCACTCAAACTGCTCGTTAGAAATCTTGGTGAAGAGGATACACAGACATTGATGCGAATATTAGATAAAATCAGCCAAATGGGAAAGATTGCATAATCTTTCCTTTTTTAAATTTCTTAATCGAGGGTATCTCAATTTTGATACTAGATTGCACTTTACATTCGGTGCTGATTAGGTTATAATAGTCAATGCCGACTTATGTGTTTCAATAGCTCAGCTGGATAGAGCAACGGCCTTCTAAGCCGTCGGTCGGGGGTTCGAATCCCTCTTGAAACGCCATCATTTAATTAACCCCGCTAGACGGGGTTTTTATTTTATTCACAAAAAAAGTAAACCGTAAAGGTCAAATATTAACACTGTATAAGTAGAACACCACCTACAGAATTGCTGTAAGTGGTGTTTTTGCTGTTGGGTTGAAATCCATCGGTGGTGGAAAATGGCGGATTTTTAAGTGTTTTTAAGTGCGTTGATGATTG
>JBDREH010000003.1:0-13188 GCA_043819945.1 Bacillota bacterium | reverse complement strand
ATTCCTTGTTTTCAACAGCCAATTTGAGTAACCTATCGAATAATATTTCATGCAACTTTCTTCGATTGAAACGATAACAAAATTCATCCAGATACGTCTGAAGATATTCCTCACCTAGACCATGGTACGTACCCAAAACGAAAGATTTCAGATTAGATATTACAATATGCAGATAATGATACTGGCTTTCATCTGGATTGAACTCAACCACTACATGTTGATTATTTGTTTTAAGCAGTTTGCTATATCCTCTGTACTTATCTGTAACAATGAGTGAATTCTCTTCTATGTTATCGATGACGAATTGATTGATTGTTTGTGTATCTAATGTTTCTACAACTTGCATTTTACAGTATACGGGTATGTCAATAATTTCAAAATGATCATTAGCTTGAAACATTTCTGAAGTTGTGTCTTCATAACTTTCAATGAACTCATCAGTTTCATTGTTTCTAGCCATTGTTTTGTAGGAAATTGCGATAATAACCTTGTTTTTTGAGGTTCCACGACCTTGTTTCCCACCTGAAGCACCAATGAAAAACTCATCCATCTCGATTGTTCCAGATAGTTTATAAGAACGATCTCGATGAGTCATCAGTAGTCTAAGTTCTTTTAAGAGACTCATTGTGGTATTTCTATGTAAATCAAGTTCGCGCGATAGCGTCAAAGCTGATACACCACGTTTATCACGAGACATCAAGAAGATTGCTAGAAACCATTTGTGAAGTGGAATCTTAGAGTTTTCAAATAGTGTTCCCTTGATAGCTGATACTTGATGTTTGCAGTCCATACAATAAAACTGATGAGGTCGCGTTCGTATAAATGACATACGATTCCCGTTACACTTCGTGCAAGTATAGTTTGGATATCGAAGATAGAAAAGGTATGTCATACACTTTTCTTCTGTGCTAAAAAGATTGATAAATTGGATTAGAGAAAGTTCCTTAGTCATAGTTAATCACCATGCTAATTATACCAAATTTTAAATTATAAAAGTTGGGCTTTCTGTGCAGTCATAATAATTTTTTACACCATGTCATAGTCTTGTACCTATTATACAGAAGTATATAAGAACAACAACGATAATCTCTACAGTAGGAATTAATTTCCCAAAACTACAAGGCTATTCACGAGGACTTTTTATTTTCATTATAGCTCAGTGTTTACAGTTAGCGTTTACTTCTTTTTTTCACGTCTTGACTTAATCTTGATCAATAGATGTAAATGTTTAATAAAATAAGAAAATTTAGCAATTTAGGAGGAATCAGATGAAGTATTTGGCTACATTTATTGTTTTGTTCGTGATTTATCTATTTTTAGCAAGTTTTACACTTTATGAGGTGGCACTAGGTACGATTGTTAGTGCTTTTTTAACGTTAATTCTCGTTAAATTTGTCAATTACAGGATTGACATTTTACTGCCGATTAAGTTGGTCAAATTTGTTTTTATTTATCTTCCAGTTTTCATTTGGAAGTTAATCTTAGCAAATTTTGATGTGGCTCGCAGAGTACTAAGCCCTAAAATCCCTTTAAACCCCGGTATCGTGAAAATCCATACGGATCTCAAAGGTGATTTTGGAAAATTAACACTTGCTAACTCCATCACTTTAACTCCTGGTACATTATCGATTGATATTGTAGATGATAATCTATTCATACACACGGTTGATGTCAAAGGACACAGTGAAGCGGAGAATAGAAAGCTAATTAGCGGTTCATTTGAAAAAATCCTAGGAGGTATCTTTAAATGATCGATATTATTGTCTTTTCATTGTTAGGTATCGGACTGCTATTTACTTTGATTCGATTTGTCATAGGACCCAGTCTCAGTGATAAGGTGGTCTCACTTGATACTTTCAATATGATTGTTATCGGTGTCATCGCTATGCTTGCGTTATTATTTGAAAATAATTTATATTTGGATGTTGTTATCATCTATGCAATTCTTGCTTTCTTAGAAACTGTAGTCTTTGCAAGATATGTGGAGGGTAAAAAAGATGGAAATCATTAGTTACGTTTTCTTAATTATCGGTGGTATCTTCTTTTTATTAGGTGGTTTAGGGATATTAAGAATGCCTGACACATTCAATCGTATCCAAGCTGGTACTAAGGCAACTACTTTAGGTGCATTTTCAATTTTAGTTGGAATCGCATTTGCCCATCCATCATGGACTTTTAAAATTGTGATTATCATTGTATTTATCGCAATTTCAAATCCAATCGGTTCTAGTGCAATAGCGAGAGCAACATACAAGTCAAATAATATTCCAAAAAATTTAGTTCAAGATGATATGGCAGATAGAGGTGAAGAAAATGATCACAATTGATTATATTATGCTTGCTGTTTCAATATTGCTTCTCATTATTGCCTTTTTAGCAGTTAGTGAAAAGAAATTGATAAAAAGTGTCATTTTCCTATCAGCATTAAGCATGTTAAGTGTTGTTTCATTTGTCATCATGAAAGCTCCTGATGTTGCATTAACTGAAGCTGTCATTGGTTCAGGCTTAGTCACAAGTTTGTTTGTATTTACTTTATTATCAATTAAGAAGGTGGAATCCAAATGAAAAAACTACTAGGCTTCGTCCTAACCATTGGCTTAGGATTTCTCATTATTATTGCATTAGATAGCAATACGACATTTGATGATTTTGGATATGCAGATCTTGCTGAACGCGTTTCATCTCGATATATATCCAAAGGTTCTGATGAAGACATCATCTTTGGAGAAACTCAAGATCCTGAAAGTGGACCTGCAAATATTGTGACCTCGATTGTAGTTGACTATCGTAGTTTTGATACGCTTGGTGAAGTTACCGTTTTATTCATATCTGCTTTAGGTGTTGCATTATTACTTGGTTCAGCAGTCACACAAAAGAGACTCGAATTGAATTTCAAACCTAATTTCATGCTTCGTGTTGGCTCTCGTGCTTTATTTGGGATTATCGTCATGACTGGTGTTTACGTGACCTTGCATGGCCATTTGACACCTGGTGGTGGTTTTCCAGGCGGAACCATGATTGCCAGTGCAATACTTCTGTTATATTTAGCTGACGATCAGTTTAGAGCGAAAATTAAGGGCTTTAAAATTTTAGAGGGCATTGCTGGAAGCTTTTATGTCATTATCGGTCTATTAGGATTAGTTGTTGCAACTTATTTCTTGCAGAACTTCTTGCCTAATGGCACGGTCGGTGATTTACTAAGTTCTGGTATTATTCCCATTGTCTATATATTGATTGGGCTTAAGGTAGGCAGTGAAATATCAGGTATGATTGATAATTTCCTAACTGAGGAGGATGCACAATGATACAATATGCCGCAATTCTTCTCATGATGATTGGGCTTTATGGTTTGCTTACCAATCGTAACGTCATTAAAATAATCATTTCACTCAATGTTTTGGAAATCGGTTTAAATATCTTTATTATCAGTATTGGTTTTGTTTATGATGGGATTGCTCCTATCTTGACAAGCACAAACAATTCAAGCGCATTGATCTTTGTTGATCCACTTCCTCAAGCATTGGTTCTAACAGCCATTGTCATCGGTGTTGGAACAACAGCTTTAGGTCTTGCAATCGTCAAAAGCATTTATTCGAAATATAAGACACTAGAAATTGATGAAGTGGAGGAACTATGATGAGCGCAATTCTATTAATCGCAATTCCTTTACTCGCAGCATTTCTTTCCATCTTATCAAAAAAAGTAGCTCCAGTGCTTCTTTTACTGGTTGGTGCTGCAAACCTTGTACTCTTATGGTTTGTTCCATCTGGAATAGTCGTTATTGGTGGTTTTGATTTACCCTATGGTATCATTCTCTATTTTGATACTTATGCAAAAATAGCGTTACTATTAGTCAATGGCTTATTCTTTGTTGTGACTTTATTAAATGTATTTGAATATAAAAAACTGAGTTCAATCTTATTGGTTGCTTTAGCTGGATTAAATGGCTTGTTATTAACTGGTGATTTATTCAATTTATTTGTTTTCTTAGAAATTGCAGGTATCGCAGCCTATTTAATTACTACATCAAATAAAAAGCCTCTGTCAACATTTAATTATTTAGTTATTGGAACTGTTGGTAGCATCTTATACTTATTTGGATTGATGATTTTATACGGTATGTTTGGAACACTGAACATGATGGATATGATTCATCAAATTCAAACGGCTGGTATCGCTTATTCCAGTCTAATTCTGCCATTCTTCTTAATGTTTATCGGACTTGGCATAGAAGCTAAGTTATTACCCTTCAATGCATGGGTCAAAGGCATTTTAAAAAATTCAAATACATTAAGTGGACCAATGATTGCAAGTGTTTATGCAGCTGCGATTTCCCTTGTCTTCGGTAGACTAATTTCCAATTTGTTCATGTTTGAAGGTAAGTTGTTAACTGTTGTGGTTATCTTGCTTATTGCAGGTGTAGTCATAAGTGAAACAATGGCCTTTGCATCTACGAAAGCAAGAGAAATTCTCTTATTTTCAAGTATTTCACAAGCATCTATTACCATTTTATTGTTTGTCAATGGCATCATCATATGGGCTGTCTATTTAGTCATTGCCAATGCATTAAGCAAATTGGTGCTTTATTTAGTCATCAATAGGGCAGCAAAGGAAACAAAAGATGATGATGTTGAAGTCCTTCAAGGATTATTTACAAAGAACATTCTTGTTGGTATCGCATTTACTGTAGCAGCACTTTCTGTTTTGGGATTGCCTCTATTTGTTGGATTCGTAGTTAAAATGAATTATTTAACTCAACTAGCAGTTGCTAACCAACTTGTAGTTGTGGGATTGATCTTAGTCGCAAGTGTTGTTGAAGGCATTTATTTTGTTAAGTTGCTCATTAAGCTTTGGTTTAGTGGTGAAAATGAAATAAGTGTTAAATTCAATATCCCTTATAAGATTGTTTTTGCTTTAATTACTATATTCATTATCGTATTTGGACTCTATACTTCTCCTTTGGATACATTTGACAATGGAATTGATTCAGTTCAAGATGAGATTGGGGTGATTTATAATGGCTAGTATTGAATTTCTAATCTTATTTCTAGTTGCCTCAAGTATTGTTGCGTATTTTTTGACCAAAGTGAATTCTTTCTTAGGTTCTGTCATTACGATTTTCTCAGCGATGTTTGTCTTTATCTCGCTTGTAGCCTATGGTTTCAATGCAACTTTGGTTACTGATGTACTTTATTTACCTGGATTTACTTTCGAATTTACTTATCTAGGTGCATTTTTTGCAATTATTGTAGCTTTTGTTTATCTGATGGTTTCTTTCTTCCATCCATACTTTGTTGATCATTATAAATACAAAAATGCTTATAATATGCTCTTTTTGCTAAGTTTAGCTGGCGTGTTTGGAGCTTTCTTTACCAATAACTTCTTACAATTGTTCTTCTTTTTTGAGTTGATTGTTTGGAGCACAATGTTTTTAATACCACTTGGTAAGAGCAAATCAGCTGCAGTCTCCTATTTTGGATTTAGTGCAGCTGGTAGCTTAGCGATGCTATTTGGTATCTTCATCATGTTTAGAGAAGTTGGTTCATTTGACATAACTCAAGGACTTGCTAGCTTATCAGGAACCAATGCTGTGATTGTCTTCATTTCGTTTTTGATTGCTGCTTTTGCTAAACTAGGAGTATTCCCACTTCACATCTGGTTACCGATTGCTCATGGGAATGCACCGCATCCCTTCTCTCCTGTTTTATCAGGAGCATTAGTTAAGCTTGGCGCATTTGTCGCTGTTTTAGCTCTCATTAGAATATCTCCGGCTTCATCAGTCATTACAGCAATCAATCTCCCATATGCACATTATATAATTGCTCTATTAGGAGCCGCATCAATTGTTTTTGGAACACTGATGGCAATAAAGGAAGATGATGCGAAGAAACTTCTCGCATATTCTTCAATGAGCCATGGCGGGTATATCATTGTTGCCTTTAGCTTGCTAGACTCTGTAGCGTTTGCTGGCGGATTCTATCATATTTTAGCACATGCTTTAGCAAGTGCTGGAGCCTTTATGGCCATTGCTGCTGTTGCACGTCAAACGGGAACAACAAAGATGAGCGAGCTTGGTGGTATCATTCACAAGATGCCAATTACATATGTCGTTTATTTAGTTGCTATCATCTCAATGGCAGGTATTCCTCCTATGGGTGGATTCATCAGCAAATGGTTGATCTTCCAAGCAGTAATCGATAAGGGCATGATCTTTGTGGCCATTGCAGTTTTCTTTGGAAGTATTGGATCATTCCTATATGTCTTTAGACCTCTGGCTGCTTTATTCTTGGGTCAGGAACTTCCTCAATATAAGAAAACAGTTAAAGAAGCACCAATCCTTATGCTTATTCCAATGATTATCATTACTCTACTCAATATGTATACGGGTATATTGCCAAATGGTATCTTTGGTTTTATCAATAAAATTTTAGGTGAACTCGGATTTGTTCCGATTTTATCTACGACATTTGAATTAACTGGTTACAATGGTGTCCTTAATCCTGCACTCATTGCAGGTGTCTTTGGTTTTGGTGTTGTCGTAGCCTTCATTATCTTTATCCTTTTAAAGAAGTCGCGTCAAGTTGGTTTGATGGATACTTATACTGCTGCAAACTTCATACATACTGAAGAGTTATTGCATTATACTGTCGATTTTTATGCACCACTTGAAAGACTTTATGAAAAACATTCGACAATTATGACAGATTTCTTTGATGCACTCGCAAATAAAGTAAAAGAATTAGGAAAACTTGCAAAATATTTGTTTATGTCCAAGTATGTTGAGGTGGCTATCTTCTGGATTGTCGCGATCATGGCTTTCCTACTGTGGGGTGAACTATAATGCTGGTTAATATCTTAATTGGATTTGGAGTTGCATTCTTCGGATTTGTCCTTCAGACAAGTGTTGCTGGAGTCAACAGAAAGATTGTCGCACGATTACAAAAACGTTATGGACCTAAATGGTATCAGGAATTTCTTGATATTTTCAAGCTATTGAGTAAACGAGCTACAAGTCATGGTTGGATCTTTGATTTTGGTGTCATCATGGCTTTGGGTGGTATCATTGCAACTGCAATGTTCATGCCTATAACAAATAATATCGTTGCATTTGCTGGATATGACAACTTCTTCATCTTTGTATACTTACTTGCTGTTGGTATGCTGGGTATGGCAATGAGTGCCAGCGGTAGTGGTAATCCTTTCGCAAGTATAGGTGTCATGCGTGCCTTAACGACCATGCTTGCTTATGAAGTTCCTTTTATGATTGTCGTACTAACAATTATTAAGTTATCTGATTCGAGCAGTCTATCACTTATTGGTGCATTCCAACAAAGTGCTGGAAACAACTGGTTTTTGATTGCATTGCCTCTAGGTGGTGTTGTTGGACTTATCAGTTTAATGGGGATGCTTGGTAAGAAACCCTTTGAAACCTATATTGCTCCTGCTGAGATTGCATCAGGTCCAATGGTGGAATATGGTGGAAAACAACTCGGTATGCTCTTCATTATGCATGAAATTACCGTATTTATTGAAGTCAGTTTATTCGTTCATCTTTTCTTGGGCGGTGCTGAAAACATCTTCATCTTCTTGATTAAATATTTCTTGGTCTACACAGCCTTGAATCTAATTTCTAATGTTAATGGACGATTTAAGATTGATCAAGTTGTCAAATTTTATTACAAGTGGCCATTAATCATGGCTGTTACACAAGCGATAATCGCAATCTATTTTGGATGGGTGATCTAAATGAAAAGTACAAAATTTACACCAGCAAGAAAATTAAGTAAAGAGGAAGTCGATCGCAAGTGGTGGGAAATAGGTGATTTCTTTAGAAGAAACTCTCTATGGATGCTCATGTATTGCACGGGTTGTTGTGCAATTGAATTACCACCTGCAATGACAAGTGCCTATGATATGGAACGTTTAGGCATGGGGCCAATGGCAACTCCTAGACAAGCTGATATTCTATTAATTTCTGGTTATCTTTCTGTTAAATCTTTAAGAAGAGTTATTTACACTTATGAGCAGATGGGTGAACCTAAATACGTTGTAGGATTAGGCAGTTGTCCAATCAATGGTGGTATTTACCATGACTCACATGCTGTCATCAATCAATTGGACCAATATCTTCCAGTAGACACCTATGTTGCAGGCTGTATGCCAAACACAGAATCAGTCATGAACGGTTTTGTTGACTTGATGGAACAAATTAGAAACAAGACTGCCAAAGGCTGGGTTAAATATCAAGAAAACAATGAATGGTATAAAAAAAATCAGAAAGCTGCACTCGGGGAGGTAGACGTACATGACGAATTCCATGAGTAATGTTGAATATTTAAAAGGGGTGATTGGTCAGACCTACAAGGTTTTAGAAACTGATGTGATTGATCAATACCAAGTTAGTTTTGTTGTTAAACAAGATGATGTTCTTCAAGTCCTAGTCACATTGAAGAATGCTGGTTGGATTCAAATGTCTTATTTAAGCGCTATAGATTGGCCTGATGAGAATAAGTTTGAAATGGTTTATATCTTAATGAATTGGGAACGTCCAGTTCATGTTCAAGTTAGAACAAAGATTGACCGCAATGACCCTGTCATGCCTTCAATTATTACTATCTATCCTGGTGCTAAATACTATGAAAGAGAATGTCATGAGTTCTTTGGTGTTAAATTCCCAGGAAATCCTGATTATGAGAAACAGCTTATTCTTGAATTATGGGATGATATGCCACCTTTAAGAAAAGATTTTGATCCACAAGCTTATAGTGACCGTAAATTTACAAAAAGAGAATATTCAGAAGATTATAAGGTTTTAAGTGAAGAACCTAGTAAGAAAGCAAAGCGTGAAACACGCAAAGAACGTGCAGAATCATTAAAAGGAGGTCCAAAATCATGAAACAGATGAAACTATTTTTAGGACCTCAGCATCCAGGAATGCACGGTAATGCTTCTGTTCACCTTTATGTGGATGGAGATATCATCAAAAGATCATTCTTACTTCCGGGGATGTTACACCGTGGCTTTGAAAAGGGCATGGAAAGACATTCATGGGTCAACAATATCAGCTTGATTCCACGTGTATGTGTTGTCGAACCCGACATCAACGAAATGGCATTTGCCATGGGTACTGAAAAGCTTTTGGGTATTGTAGTCCCAGAACGTGCACACTGGATCAGAATGATTATTTTAGAGCTTGCACGCCTAAGCATTCATTTAATGGCTTATGGCGGACTTGGCGGACCTACTGGTAATTATACGTTGATGTATCATGCTCATGCTGATAGAAACTCGATTTTAGATATTTTCGAGCAAATTACTGGGCACCGTGTTTATCATCAATACATCGTAACTGGTGGCGTAAGAAAAGATTTGCCTAAGGGTATTGAAAAGGATATTCACACCTTTATAGATAGTTTGGAATCCAGATATGAAGAATATCGTGATTTAGGTATTGAAAATCCATCAATCGTTGCTCGTATAAAAGATACAATTATGCTCCCTGAATCTGTTGTTTGGGAATTAGGAGTAACCGGTATTGGCATGCGTTCTGCTGTTGGTAAACCTTATGACATTAGAAAAGTGATGCCTTATGCAAGATACGATCAAGTAGACTTTGAAGTTCCTACTTCTGACTATAGTGACGCTAGAGCTCGTATTGATTGTAAACTCAAAGAAGTCATTCAATCCATAAGCATAATTAGACAGTGCATCGAGAAAATGCCTTTAGGCCCAGTCAGAGTACCACTCGGTAGAGGACAATCGATGCGTTGGACGGTACCTAAAGGATATGTCTATAGCCCAGTGGAATCCTCACGCGGAGAATTCGGTTATTATATGGTTTCAAATGGTGGAACACATCCATGGCGTATTGGTGTTCGTGGAGCGAGCTATCCTCAAGGATTGCTTGGAATTGAAAAGTACATGCCAGGTACAAGATTAGATGATGCTGCCTTATGGGTAGATACCATGGGAGTTTGCTCCCCTGAGATTGATCGATAGGAGAATATGATGAAGAAAAAATATCGTACATTAAGTATTTTGAATCCAATGAGACACTTCAAGTATCTCTTTAAGAAACCCGTCAGTCACATGATGAATGATATCTTTACCAAAAAGAACTCAAACTATTTGAATAACAATTCAATCATCAAACTAAAAAGCAGATTAAATGCTTCACCAAGAACTGCTCCAGATAACCTAAGAGGTTTTCATACCAATGACTGGGAAATGTGTATTGGCTGTGGCACTTGTGCAGACATTTGTCCAACTGAAGCAATCATCATGGTGGAAAGAACAGATATCAAAGATGAAGCTGGCAAACTTCAAGAAAGACCCATCATTGATTATGGCAGATGCTGCTTCTGCGCACTTTGTGTAGATACCTGTACGACAGGTTCATTGGAAATGAGTAAAGAATATATTTATGCCAGTACTGATCCCCAAGATTTTTTGCTAATGCCTGAAAAAACATGGCAAGGTGAAACAGTTGAACATGGATGGCTTAAAGACGAAGTGAGTGATCTACTCGATTTAAACCGTATTGCTATGGAACATGTAGAAGCAGATGAAAGAAAAACAAGTTTTATTGAAGTTGTTCGTGGATATTCCAAGGAAACTGCGAAACTTGAAGCTGCAAGATGTGTTGAATGCGGTGTTTGTACAAGCAGTTGCCCAGTTCAAATGCATATTCCTCAATACATTAAAGCCATATGGGAAGATGATATTGAAGGTGGACTAAGACAAATATATGAAACGAACCCACTTCCAGGAGTTTGTGGTCGCATTTGTACACATAATTGTGAAACATCTTGTGCGATAGCTGTAAGAGGTGAAGCAATTGCCATTCGTTGGTTGAAACGCTATATCATTGACAGTGCACCTATTGATATGTATGAAAAGATTATTTTAGAACCTGTATCAGAGGTTATTGATGCTAAGATTGCTGTTGTTGGATCTGGTCCATCAGGATTAGGTGCTGCCTATTATTTAAGATCAATGGGTTATCATGTTGATGTATTTGAAGAAAAACCTTTAGTTGGTGGAATCATGAGATATGGGATCCCCGCTTATCGTTTACCTGATGATGCAATCGATAAGGATATTGACTTCATGAAGAAGATCGGTGTAAATTTCCATACGAACACACGGGTTGGTAAAGATATTTCAATGGATGATCTTGAAAAGAAATACGATGCAGTTTATTTAGGAACAGGCTTTTTCAAGGCTCGCACTTTAGACATTCCTGGTGCGAATCATAAGGATGTCTCTGCAGCTATGGATTTCTTACCACAGGTTAGAGATTATGAACGTGGCATCTTAAAACTTGAAGATATCAATATTAAAGAACATGTCCTAGTTATCGGTGGTGGTGACGTTGCTTTTGATGTTGCACGCAGTGCTACCAGACTTCAAATAATAAAATATGGAAAAAGTAGTGTTAAATTAGCTTCACTAGAAAATTGGGATGAACTTCCAGCAAGCGATGATGAAGTCTTTGAAGGAGTTGATGAAGGTATTCAATTCTTCTGTGGAAATGGACCTCAAGAAGTTATTCTTGAAAATAATAAGATCAAGGGTGTTCGCATGTTCAAATGCTTATGTTTACTTGATGCGGATGGAAAATTCAATCCACAATTCGATAAGGAATGTGCTATTGACATTCCCACAGAACAAGTCTTCTTATCCATAGGACAATCTCCAGATTATGAGTATATTCCAAAAGCATTAAAGTCAAGAATCACTTTTGCTAGAGGAAAGATTAAAGCTGATCAATATGGTCAAGTCGAAGGGCTCAAGTGGCTTTATGTCGGTGGTGATATTATGAGAGGCCCCGATTTAATTTCTGGTGTTGCTGATGGACATCGTGCAGCACAGGGTATCGATGATTACCTTTATAAAAAAGCTAAGAAAAAGGAAGTCAGTGCGTATATTGATGAACTTAGAAATTCGGTAAAAGAGAATACCCCTCAGTTGACGCATAAACAAAAAGGGTAAGATGTAATTCGGATTTTTGAAGCATCCATCAAGGCGATGGATGCTTCTTTTTATCCTTTTTGATGAGTTTTCTTGAATGGTCTTATCAGATAAGGTACAATGGATAGAGTAAGGCTAGGTGAAGTTCATGAAGCAAATAGAACAGTTTAATCACGATCTCAATCAATCTGATGGAAATAGGTATGAACGTTGGGCAGATTATCGTAAGAAGATTGACCAATTTATTGAACCACTTATAAAATCTTTCAAACCTTCTGAACATCGTTTGCTGATTTTGGGGGCTGGAAATTGTGATGATCTCAATTTAGGGACACTACAGAAATATTTCAAATCCATAACTTTGGCTGATATTGATTTAAATAGTGTTAAAAAGGGACTGAAAAAGCAGCATTTAGTAGAAAATGATTTTGAATTAATTGGTGTAGATTTTTCCGGTTTTGAAAAAATCCTATTTTTTGATCATTTGATTGATGAAATCTTATCATGTTCGAAAGAAGATGAAATCGAATCGCTTTTATTCAATAAATGGAGTGGTCTTGTTGACTATCAATTTATAGATTCGTATAAAAATAGCTTTGATGCAATTATAGTATCACCCATTTATACACAACTGGTTTACCATCAAGTATTAAATGCCACGAAAGTTATTTCAGAGTTGAATTATCCTTCTCATCTCATCAAGTTCATCGAAATAAGGATGCTAGATGAAATGCCCAGGGTTATTGATCGTTTTAATCAAAATGTTTTTCATCTGTTAAAGAAAGCAGGTCTATTATTTGTTTTATCTGATATCTTTCAAAGCAGAATTGATGAAGTGTTTTACCACCAGATTACTCAATCCATTGATTCATTGGATCAAATGGATTTATTATATGAAAATTACGCAGGTACTTATGGTTATGGTCTCGGAGACTATGGATTAGATTCTTTAGCATCTTTGATAGAACCCAAGAAACACACATGGATTATATGGCCATTTGAAGAACAACTTCATATGATTGTTAAATTGGAGTGTTTTTTCATATCTCAATAGAAATTTGTTTTTAATATTATTTAATATGACTGCACAGAAAGCCCAACTTTTATAATTTAAGATTCCTTGTTTTCAACAGCCAATTTGAGTAACCTATCGAATAATATTTCATGCAACTTTCTTCGATTGAAACGATAACAAAATTCATCCAGATACGTCTG
>JBDREH010000002.1:0-97368 GCA_043819945.1 Bacillota bacterium | reverse complement strand
AAGAAGGCTATTTAATCAATGCAGATTTAAATGGAGCTTTAAATATCTTAAGAAAAAGTAAACCCGAAATCGAAAGATTAGGCATTAGAGGTTGGAACACGCCTAGACGGACATTTGTTATTTAATCAGTGTTTACGTCTTTAAGAGCACCACTAGGTGCTTAGAGTGAATTTATTCACTTATGTTCTGTCAAAAAATAGTGTATAATTTTATAGTGGTGATATCATGGATGGTTTTCTTCTGATTAACAAGCCTATAGGAATGACATCGCATGATGTTGTTTTTAAGATTAAAAAAAAGTTTCACCTAGATAAGATTGGACATACTGGTACACTCGATCCCTTTGCAAGTGGTCTTTTAGTACTGTGTGTTGGTAGAGCAACTAAACTTGCACACTTATTTTCTAATCTTGACAAAGCCTATGAAGGTACAATCATCTTTGGCCAACACTTTGATACCTTTGATACAACAGGGAATCTCATCAAAACCAATCAGGTAGTCGTCAAACAACATGAAATAGAAGATATCATGGCTCAGATGATTGGCACATATGATCAACTTCCTCCAATGTATTCAGCAATTAAAGTGAATGGAAGAAAGCTATATGATCTGGCAAGACAAGGGCAAGAAGTTGACAGACTAACCCGAAAAGTCAATATCTATGATTTTAGATTGACAAGTCAATTGGAACCCCAAAAGTATACGTTTTATGTTTTTGTATCCAAAGGAACATATATTCGTAGCTTAGCTGTTGATTTAGCAAAGAAACTAGACAATCTTGCTGTACTTGATACTTTAAATAGATTAACAATAGGGCAATATAACGTATCTGATTCTAAATCCATTGAAGAAATCACAAAAGATGATATGATATCCTTGAAGACGTTCTTTCAAGATTATCCAACTGTTGTCTTGAATGATTACATGATTAACCTTGTTAAAAATGGAGTTTACCTTGATGAAAGACAGATTGAAACCGAACATCCATTTATCGTTTTAAATCAAAATCAAGAAATGATTGCTTATTACGAAGTAATTGAAACAAACAAGTATAAACCAATACTGATTTTTTAGGAGTAGACATGAAAATCATATCTGCAAACTACAAATTAATCCAAAATGATGAACCCATTACCATCACAATGGGTAATTTTGATGGGCTTCATTTAGGTCATCAACAACTGATACAACGTGTGGTTTCATACACGGATTCCAAGCATGCTGTTTTGACTTTTGATCCTCATCCATCGTCAGTTCTTCGTAAACAACCGTTTAGAACCTTAACTCAAAAAAACGATAAGATTGAATTATTTTCAAGATATGCTCTTGACTATGTCTTTATTGTTGATTTTGACATCGAATTTTCCTATCTAACTGTCGTAGATTTCATCGAATTTCTAAGACGAATCAACGTTAGACGCCTAGTGATTGGTAGAGATGCAAGATTTGCATATCGAGGAGAAGGTACGATTGCACATCTAAAAAAGTATTTCATCGTTGATATTGTTGAAGACATGCTTTACAACAATTCACGTGTCTCAACAACCTATGTTAAGGATTTTCTATCAGCTGGTGATCTTGCTTCAGCTCGCAAACTGCTCAACAGACACTACCATATTCAAGGGATTGTTGTGCATGGAAATCATGTGGGACATAAACTAGGATTTCCAACAGCCAATATAGATTACGATCATTATTTTTTACCTGAAAGCGGAGTTTACTATGTACGTGTGCTCTATAAAGGCATTTGGAGACATGGCATGGCGAATATCGGAAACAATCCAACCTTGAATTATAGTTTTGAAAAGCGATTGGAAATCTATATTCTCGATTTCAATCAAAACATTTATGGTAAAGAGTTAGGAATTGTATTTATGCAATACTTGAGAAAAGAATTAAAGTTTAAAGGGAAGAAAGAATTAATCGAACAACTGAAGAAAGATGAAGTTACAGTAAGAAAATTAACAAATTTAAAAATTATGCTATAATGAATATATGAGGTGGTAATATGAAACTGATACTTGCTATCGTATCTAATGATGATGCAAACAAAGTTCAGAAAGCATTAGTCAAAGATCGATTCTTTTCAACACGCTTAGCTACAACAGGCGGATTTTTAAGAGCTGGCAATGTCACATTTCTCATTGGAGTCAATGATGAAAAAGTACCACAAGCATTAGAAATTATTGAAGCACACAGTAAAAAGAGAACCAAACTTGTTCCCAATACGATTGTGAATGAATTTGGGTCATTCTCAGCATTACCTATCGAGGTTGAAGTTGGTGGAGCGACAGTATTTGTCGTCAACGTTGATCAATTTGTGAAAATATAGTTGCATTTTATCAAATAAATGCTACAATATAAAAGGCGGTAACAAGGATGAGGGAACGCCAACCCTGTCTTTAGTTATTCGAGAAAGGAAACAACATGGCATTATCAAAGGCAAAAAAGACTGAAATCATCTTAGCTTATGCAACAAAAGAAGGAGATACTGGCTCACCAGAAGTTCAAGTCGCTGTTCTTACACAAGAGATCAATGACTTAAACGAACACCTTCAGCAGCATATTCATGATTTTCATTCTCGTCGCGGTCTCTATATGATGATCGGGAAAAGACGGCGCTTGTTAAAGTATTTACGTTCAAAAGATGTAGATCGTTATCAAGTATTGATTCAAAAACTTGGATTACGTCGATAAAAAGATTGCTCAGGCAATCTTTTTTTCTTTTTTTAGCAATATCCTGCAAACATTCTATTTTACTATGAAAAATTTTAAACTGTGGTATAATAAATAAGGTTAAAAAAAATAGAAAAGACGTATAAAATGAAGGAGATTTTATATCATGCAAAAAAAAGTTTATGAAATGACACTTGGCGGTAGAGTGCTACGTGTTGAAACTGGTGAAATGGCAAAGCAGGCATCAGGCGCCGCAATCATTTCCTATGGTGACTCTACAGTATTAAGTGCTGTTACAGCTAGAAATGAAGCTTCCACACAAGATTTCTTTCCATTAATGGTAATATATCAGGAAAAGCTTTATGCAGCAGGAAAAATCCCTGGAGGATTTTTAAGAAGAGAAGGCAGACCATCTGAGCATGAAACTCTGACTTCACGTTTAATTGATAGACCACTTCGTCCACTATTTCCAAATGGATTTAAAAACGAAGTCCAAATTATCAATACTGTCCTATCGAGTGATCCAGAATGCACAACTGAAATGGCAGCTTTATTAGGTTCCTCTTTAGTTCTTGGAATTTCTGATATCCCATTTAACGGACCCATTGCCGGTGTACAAATAGGTAGAGTAAACAATGAGTTTATTATCAATCCAACACCTGATCAACTGTTAGACAGTGACATCGATCTTATTGTTACAGGTACCAAGACAGCAATTAACATGGTTGAAGCTGGTGCAAAACAAATTAAAGAAGAGGATATGCTAGCTGCTATCATGTTTGGTCATGAAGTCATTAAAGAACTTGTTGAGTTTCAAGAAAAGATTCAAGCAGATTATCCTGTTAATAAAATGGCATACGATGATTTTGCAGTAGCTGAATCAGTTAAAACTGAAGTCAATGCCTATGCAAAAGATCGTTTAATCAAAGCTGTTTCATTATTTGACAAGCTTGAAAGATATCATGCAATTGATCAAATTTCAGAAGAAGCAATCTCTCATTTTGAGAACAAGTCATTTTTCAAAACGATTGATGGCATCAAAGTATTTGATGAAAAAGCTCAAAAAGAATATCTTGCTCAAGTTAAGAAAGTATTAGATGGCATCGTTACAGCAGAAGTCAGACGTTTGATTACTCAAGATAAGGTTCGTCCCGATGGACGCAAGGTTGATGAAATCAGACCTTTGTCATCACGAGTCGATATTCTAACAAGAACGCATGGATCAAGCCTATTTACCAGAGGTCAGACTCAGGCACTTGGAATTGTCACACTTGGAGCTCTTGGTGAAAATCAGATTATCGATGGTCTTGGACTTGAAGATACAAAGAGATTTATGCTACATTACAACTTCCCACCATTTAGTGTAGGTGAAACCGGAAGATACGGTTTTGTTGGACGTCGAGAAGTAGGACATGGTGCCTTAGGGGAACGTGCTTTATTGCAAGTGTTGCCAAATGAAGAAGAATTTCCTTACACGATTCGTATCGTATCGGAAATTTTGGAATCAAATGGTTCAAGCTCTCAAGCAACAATCTGTGCGGGGACAATGGCTTTAATGGCTGCTGGTGTTCCTATTAAAGCTCCAGTTGCTGGTATTGCTATGGGTTTAATCATGGAAGGCGACTATTATACAATCCTTTCTGATATTCAAGGTATGGAAGACCATGAAGGTGATATGGATTTCAAAGTTGCTGGAACAAAAGATGGAATTACAGCTTTACAAATGGATATAAAAATTTCAGGTATAACTGAAAAGATTCTTAAAGAAGCGCTTGAACAAGCGCGCTTAAGCAGATTACACATCTTAGAACATATGTTAGAGACAATTCCAGAAGTACGTTCTGATCTATCTAAATATGCTCCTAAAGTCAAGCTCATTATGATCAACCCCGACAAGATTAGAGACGTTATTGGTGCTGGTGGTAAGATTATCACTAAAATTATCGAAGATAATAATGGAGTCAAGATTGATATCAGTCAAGATGGTAAAGTGATTTTGATGCATATGGAAACACAGTGGATTGAAAGTGCCGCACAACGCATCATGGATTTAGTCCGTGAAGCGAAAGTTGGAGAAATCTACGAAGGTAAAGTCACACGTATTGAAAAATTCGGATGCTTTGTTGAATTATGGGCAGGAACAGAAGGATTAGTACATATTTCACGTCTTGCAAAAGAACGTGTTGAAAAGGTGGAATCCGTTGTTTCCCTTGGTGATCAAATTCTTGTAAAATGTATTGGAATTGATGATAAGGGACGCGTAGATCTATCAAGAAAAGACGCATTAACAGCTAAGTAAAATAAATAAATGGAGTTGTCAAACTCCATTTTTTCTTCCATAATCATGATAAAATTAGTTAACACAGTCAGTATTATAAATAACATTATGTAATAAAAATGGTATAATATAGATAAACAATCAAAGGAGAAGTATATGAAATTAGCAGTAAGAACAGAACCAATTCGTAAAGTACGCGAAGCAAAACTTGTCCCAGGTGTAATGTTTGGGAAATCAATAGAATCTGTTTCAATTCAAGTTGATGAAAAAGAACTAAAAGATGCTCTCAAGACCTATGGGAAGAGTATGACCTTCAAGGCTGAATTAGATGGTATAACTCATCATGTCTATATTCAGCATGTAGAAACAAAGATTCTTAAGCCACGTGATATCATTCATTTTGACTTACACAGAGTTGATGAGAAAGTGACTTTGGTTACACTAGTACCCATCGTATTTCTTGGCAAAGCAATATTCAATTCAACCTCACTTTACACACAAGAAGAAATGCATGAGCTTCATGTTGAAGCAATGCCAGGTCATGGTGTAGCTAAAATTGAAGTAGATGTTTCGAAAATGCAACTAGGGGAAGAAATTTTGGTTAAGGATCTTGTATTAAGTTCCGAAATCAAGATTAAAGAAGATCCTGAACGTGTTATTGTAGCACTTAAGGAAATCAATATTGTTGAAGAAGAAACAGATATTGAAGAAGAATCAACGATTGAACTTGCTGAAGAACCTGCTGACGAAAAGTAAAAATCACGCATCTTGTTGATTTGATAGCTTTATGTTATAATGTTTTGTGTCAATGGAAGGTGATCGAGCCTATTTTAGAGGTTAGGAAAGTCCATGCTAGCACATTCTGAGATGGATGTAGTGTTTGTGCCTAAGGAAAACATAACTTAGGGTACGAGAAATCGTAACGGCGTTTGATGGTCTAAGGGAAACTATGACCTAAACGTAATGTGCCACAGAAACGAGTTGTTCAGAAATGAACAAATGAAACGCGGTAAACCCCTCAAGCTAGCAACCCAAATTTGGTAGGGGCACGTATAAAGATGAACAAAAATCAATATACGCTACTACAGTAGAGATAAATGGTCACACCCTTTTAGGGAACAGAACATGGCTTATGCACATTGGCATATTAAGGTCCCTCGGGACCTTTTTATTTGGAGAGATCATGAAGATAAATCTTGGTGGAATTGAATTGTTTTATGAAAAAATTGGCGTAGGAAAACCACTTCTTTTTTTACATGGAAATGGTGAGGACCATCACATATATGATTGCTTAGCAAAGGCATTATCCACCTCATTTACGCTATACTTAATTGATAGCAGAGGGCATGGGAAGTCAACAGATACAATCGAGCTTCACTACCCTGATATGGCTGAAGATATTTATTTTTTCATTAAAAAACTCAACCTGAAAGAGGTGAGTTTATTTGGGTTTAGCGATGGGGCAATCATTGGTCTGTTATTAGCTTCAAAGTACCCTAACATTCTTATTAGAATGATTGTTGCTGGAGGAAACATCTCTCCTGAAGGAATTAAATGTCACACTTTAAAAAACATGAAAAAAGAATTTGCACAATCGAATAGTCAATTCGTGAAGATGATGCTTGATGAGCCTAATATTACTTTATTTGAGCTTGATAAAATTGAGATCCCAACAATGATTATCTCAGGTCAAAATGATGTGATCAAGCGTTATCATACAAAATTGATTCATAGACACATTAAAAATTCAACGCTTCACATACTCTTAAATCACACTCATGATTCCTATGTGAGCAATAGTGATTATTTAAAAGATTTGATTGCACATTTTCTATAAAAAAAAATCCCAGATTTCCGGGATTTATCTTTTAAATTAAACCTAATGCTCTAATAACGATATAGAAAATGTATGAAAAATAAATGCCAATTAACATCCATCCTTCAAATCGCGAAATTTTTTGATGCGTGATTGCAAACACAATAGTAATTGCAGTAATACCAATGAGAACAATCATATCAGTGAGTACATCGCCATTGACTCCAAGTGGAGTCACAATGCCCGATATACCAACAATCAAGAGGGTATTAAACACATTGGAACCCACAATGTTACCTAAGGCAATTTCATTTTCTCCTTTTTTAGCAGCAACAACAGATGTTACCAGTTCAGGTAATGAAGTTCCTAAAGAAACAATGCTTAAGCCCACAAGAGTGGTTGCCTTGGTTGCTGTCATATGAAATGCACTAACCAACAATTCAATAGCAATATATTCCGATCCGGAGGTTACTAAATATCCACCTAGGGAAACACCACCTAATCCAATGAGCAACAAAATGATTGCTTTTTTTGTATCAACAAAATGAATTTCCTCAGGCAACTTAACTTCTTTGTGACTGTGAATCATTAAATACATATAATAGGAAAAGAATAAAAGAAGTACTAAAGCTTCCCACCATACAATTTGCGAATCACTTTGAAAGAAAAAGGCGACGACGGCAATTAAAATAGTAATGACAATCAAAAATGGGAATTCTTGTTTATTCATCGATTTCTTGACTGCTATAGGCATCATAATTGCACTAAATCCAAGAATTAATGTCAAATTGGCTATATTGGACCCTATGACATTTCCGAGGGCGATATCCGCGGTTGTTCCTGCAGCTCTAGCAGATAATGATGCTACAAAACTGACGGCTAGCTCTGGTAAGCTCGTACCAAAGGCAACCAGTGTTAAACCAATGATTAAAGGTGAAATATTGAATTTTTTTGCAATCGAAGCTGATGAGACTACAAAATAGTCTGCACCTTTTATAAGCAATAAAAATCCAAAAAGCAAAATAATGACATTTATGACAATATCCATGTAAAATTCCATTCCTCTCGAGATAAAAATCTTGTGTCAAATATAAATGATTAATAATATAAAAACCATCAAGACGTTCGTCTTGAAGGTCTCGTTACAAGGTAAACTTGAAATTAACCGGGCATAAGCCGTACTGACGATTAATTTAGGGCTAACTACTCCCCTTCATGCATCTATTGTAGCATAATATTGAATACTGTTCAAGTCATTAGACAACAATTAACTTAAGAAGATATCAGTGGGAATCATTGACTTTTAAGCATATAAATAGTATGATATATTTATCACATCGTGATGGAGGACATAATAGTAGAAATGGAAGATAGCAGTAGCAGGATCGACGATCCAACATATCCGAAAAGCAAAGACAACAAATATGATGCTTTTTTTGGTGTCTTTTTTTGTTGTGAAAGTGAGTGTGAGCCATGTTATATTCAATAATCATCATGCTCGTTCTCATCATTTTTTCTGCCATTTTTGCTGCAGCAGAAGTTGCTCTTGTCATCGTCAGTGATAATCAGGTTAATCAAGATGCCGACAAAGGTAATATTAGGGCAATAAGAATACAAAAGTTTAACCAATCTCCAAAATCATATTTGACTACTTTACGCGTTCTCGTGACACTTATAGCATTAATCAATGGAGCAATTGCACTAGATGCATTTAGTTCAAAAATAGCTTTGTGGTTTGATACATCACTTGCATTTATTGAACCATTAATTATTGTGATTATAGCATTTATACTTTTGGTTTTTCATGTTGTTTTTGGCCAAATGATACCTAAAAGATTAGCTAATAAACATCCTGATAAAATAGCGTATGGTACGATTGGATTTATTTCAAGCATAAAATCAATAATGTTTCCCATTGTATGGTTGCTTAATCTCATATCGAGTTTTATTGGAAGAATTTTTGGTCTAGATCCAGGTGATGGTGATCGTAAAATGACCGAAGAGGAGATTCGAACTATTGTTGAAGCTAGTGGTAGAATGGGCAATATTGATGAAGAAGAAAGTGAAATGATTCAAAACATATTTGACTTCAGCGATACAACCGTAGAAGAAATCATGACGCATCGCACTGAAATATCAGCACTGAACGTTCGTTCCTCAAAAAGTCAAGTACTTGATCATGTTCGTAATGAGCAATTTACTAGATATCCTGTCTATGAAGGCGATATTGATCACATTATTGGTATATTGCATGTTAAAGATTTACTTAGATATATTGATAATAGTGAAGAGAAGTTTTCAATTAGAGCCTTAATTAGACCTCCATATTTTATTCCGGATTCCAAGAAAACCAGTGAACTTTTCAAAGACATGCAAAAACAAAAAACTCATATCGCTGTTGTTTTAGAGGAGTATGGTGGAACAGCAGGTATTGTTACCATTGAAGACTTGATTGAAGAAATCGTTGGCAATATATTTGATGAATATGATGAAGTGGATGAAGAAATCATGCAAATAGATAGCAGAGTATATGAAATCGTTGGGCTATGCAACATTAATGATGTTGAAGATACTATCAAAGCTGGTTTGCCTGTTGATGATTATGATACATTAAGTGGATTTATTTTAGGCCAACTTGGACGCTTTCCTAATGAAGACGAAAGCATTTTAATCGAGTACAATAGTTTTATATACGAAGTTCTTGAAACTGAGGATAAAATCATTTCCAAAGTTAGAGTTACAAAACCAGAGGATATAATAGATTCTTCCACAGATGAGTAGGCGAATTGACAAATGGATAATCAAGATTTAATTACTATAGCGCTCTTAGCATTTCTAATATTATTATCAGCCTTTTTCTCTTCTGCAGAAATGGCTTTTTCGTCTTTAAATCAAATTAAGATCAAACACCTTATTCAAAACGGTCATAAGAGAGCACGTCATACACTTACCTTATCTGAAAATTTCGAGAAATTACTTACAACAATATTAATTGGAAATAATATCGCTAACATTGCCTCTGCATCCCTAGCAACAGTCATCTTTGTTAAATATTGGGGAAATTATGGTGTGACAATCTCTACTGCGGTCATGACGACTCTTGTTTTAATCTTTGGAGAGATTACACCCAAAAGTTTAGCAAAAAAAATACCTGAGAAATACGCTCTTATTATCACACCTATCTTACGCGTATTTATCTGGATTTTGACTCCGCTCAATTTCTTATTTAGTTTGTGGCAAAAACTCATGAATAAATTATTTAAATTTGTTAAAGAATTGCCAATAACCGAAGAAGAACTTTTGACCTACGTCAAGGAAGTACAACATGAAGGTGGAATTAATGAGAACGAAGGTGAATTGATTCGTAGTGTTATCGATTTCGACGATTTAATTGTTGAAGAGATTCTGACTCCTAGAGTCAATGTTATTGCAATATCAATTGATGAAGATATTAGTAACATCATTCATACATTTAAACATACGGGTTATTCAAGATTGCCAATCTATGAAAAGAATATCGATCATATCGTAGGTGTCATCAATCATAAGGATTTCTATAATTTGGTCGTTTTAGAGAAACAGTCTTTAGATACCATCATTATGCCACCTGTTTATGTTACAGAATATATGAAGGTCTCTCATCTTCTAGAACTCTTAAAAGTGAATAAATCGCATATGGCAATTGTGAAAGATGAGTTTGGGGGCACACTTGGTGTTGTCTCAATGGAAGACATTTTAGAAGAGCTTGTTGGTGATATTTGGGATGAACATGATGAAATCATTGAACAAATTGTTCAAATTGATGACAATGCATATCGTGTAAAAGGTAATGCAGATCTTGAAGACTTATTTGACATACTAAAAATAGAAGATGAATTAGATTTTGCTACCGTCAATGGATGGATTCTGGATGAACTGGGAAGAATTGCCACAATTGGTGATGAGTTCACTTATCAAAATCTCAAAGTGAAGGTAACTGCCGCTGATGCAAAGAAAGTACTGGAAGCACTCATTGAAATTATACCTGATGAATCTGAGTTAGATTTTTAAAGAGCCTTGGCTCTTTTTTTTGAAAAAAAAGGACACGGTGTGTCCTTTAATATGTAAGATCATAATTTTGTTAAGAGTGCATTTTGATATGCTTGTTGAATGACAATATAATAATCCAAGAAATCTACCATCGTTGCACCTGTTACTATTCCATCAATTTCCCAGGTATCATTCATTGTAATATTTTCCTCAGTTGCATCCATTTTCGTCCCAACAAGAGCATCTGTGATTGCTTTAATATTTCCACCCCAACCCAGTGTGTAAGATGATGGATTAGTCCAATATCCTGTAGCTGATTTCGTCCAACCGAGTTTTGCATTTGAGTTTGACTTTACATAATCGCTTCTTGTGCCATCAGCATTGGCAATAAAAACTTTACCTTGGTTGACAGCATCTACATAGATCTTAGCATTGGCTTCTACAAGAGCCCATTGTTCAATATCAGGTACACCAGCTGTAGAGTACGTAATGCTTTGACTACCTTCTTCACCTAAAACAGCTCCTGTAAATATCGTTGAGTTGATACTGACATACATTGCGTAATAAGTCGCACCTCTAGAGCCCACAACAGTTACAACATCTAAAGGGACATTGTTTGTGTCTTCCACAACAACTGCGGCAAATGAGTATGGTAGATAATACTCATCAAATTTGATAGAAACAACACTATCATTTGCATCAACAACAACTTCGGCAACACCAACATAATGACTATGCACCAAACGATAACTAATACCATAACCGTGTGAATAGTTTGTATTTGAATCATTTGCACATGCGACTAATCCAACGGAAAACAGTATTACCATAATTAAAAACATAACCTTTTTCATATATTCATTTCCTCCTAGTAACGTATCTTACACTGTAATTTTATACAATATTATCGATACAGTCAAATAATATGATAACCAAATCAGGCCCATTTATGATAAAAACGTTTTCGTACTTTAGATAATAAAGAAATTGAATAATTCTATTATTAGCACTTCCAATATATGCATAAAAATGATACAATAATTAGGCGGAAGGATATGTGTGATATGGACAAAACATCATTGAATGAAAGACAGAAAAATATTAGAAATTTTTCAATCATAGCTCACATAGATCATGGTAAGTCTACTTTAGCAGATCGTTTATTACAAAAAACGAATACTGTGAGTGACCGTGAGATGAAAGAGCAACTTCTAGACTCAATGGATCTTGAAAGAGAACGCGGCATAACGATTAAATTAAATGCAGTAGAAATGGTTTATCAAGCAAAAAACGGTGAAGCATATATCATGCATCTCATTGATACTCCAGGCCATGTCGATTTCACATATGAAGTTTCAAGATCATTAGCAGCTTGCGAAGGTGCTATTTTAGTCGTAGATGCTGCTCAAGGGATTGAAGCTCAGACGCTTGCCAATGTCTATTTGGCGATTGATAATAATCTTGAAATCATTCCAGTGATTAACAAAATCGATTTGCCAAGTGCAGAACCTCAAAAGGTTATTAGGGAAATAGAAGATATTATTGGTATTCCTGCTCAAAATGCGATTCTAGCATCAGCCAAAGAAGGTTTGGGAATCGAGGAAATACTTGAACGTATCATCACTGACATTCCAGCTCCTAGGGGAGATGCAAATGCACCACTTCAAGCATTGGTTTTTGACTCTGTTTTTGATGCTTATAAGGGTGTCATTCCGTATATAAGAGTTGTCAACGGAACAATTCAAAAGGGCGATTTAATCGAATTTATGGCTTCAAAAGCAAAATATGAGGTTATTGAAGTCGGTGTCCATACACCTAAAATTGTAAAACGAGATATTTTAGGACCTGGAGATGTAGGGTATCTTACAGCATCTATTAGAGACATCAATACGGTTGGTGTAGGTGATACAGTCACATATGCAAATCGAAGATCACTGCAAGCTCTACCTGGATATCGCAAGATGAATTCAGTTGTTTTTTGCGGATTATACCCCATCGATACTGATCAATTTAATGCTTTAAAGGAAGCGCTTGAAAAGTTAAAGCTTAATGATGCCTCCTTAGTCTACGAACCAGAAACATCACAAGCTCTAGGTTTTGGATTTAGAACAGGCTTTTTAGGATTACTTCATATGGAGATTGTTCAAGAACGGATTCATCGAGAATTTGATATTGAATTGATTGCAACAGCACCATCAGTTATCTATCATGTACATTTGACAGATGGCTCTATGCAAATTATTGACAACCCATCAAAATTACCAGATCCGCAACGCATTGATTTTATTGAAGAACCTTATGTGAAAGCATTTATTATGACACCTAAAGAATATGTTGGAGTAATCATGGAGATTTCTCAAAAGAAGAGAGGTATTTTTGGTGACCTGAAGTATGTTGATGCGAATCGTGTTCACATAACCTATATTTTACCTTTATCTGAAATTGTTTATGATTTCTTTGATAAATTAAAATCAGCAACAAAAGGATATGCTTCGTTTGATTATGAGATGGCTGGATATAAGCCATCAAGATTACAAAAAATGGATATTTTATTGAATGGTGAAGTTGTAGACGCCCTATCTGTGATTGTTCATCGTGATTTTGCTTATTATCGTGGTAAAGCCATTTGTGAGAAAATGGTTAAACTCATTCCTCGACAAATGTTTGAGATTCCAATTCAGGCTGCTCTTGGCAATAAGATCATAGCGAGAACAACAATCAAAGCTATGAGAAAAGACGTCCTTGCAAAATGCTATGGTGGAGACATCAGTAGAAAGAAAAAGCTCCTTTCCAAGCAAAAAGAAGGTAAAAAGAAGATGAAATCAATTGGTCGTGTTGATGTTCCTCAAGAAGCATTTATGGCTATACTAGCTAACAGTGATGAGTAATATCTCATCACTTTTTCTTTATTATGTAAACCGAATCATGTATAATAGAACTAAGGAAGTGATTCGTTTGAAAGGACTCTATATCCATATTCCATTTTGTGAATATATTTGCCACTATTGTGATTTCGTTAAAAGTGTTCCTAAAAACAAGGAGACAGTCAATCTTTATTTAGAAGCATTGGAAAAAGAAGTTTTCTCACATGAAAGTCATTTTGATTCGATAGAGACAATTTATATTGGTGGTGGAACACCAAGCATGTTGGATATCGAACAATTGACCTCTTTATTTGAATCACTAAAGGGCATTACCCCCAAAGAATATTCAATTGAAGTAAACCCTGAAAGCTATACTGAAGAAAAAGGATTACTTTTTAAAAAATATGGCATTAATCGAATCAGTTTGGGTGTACAAACATTTAATCAGAAATTATTGAAATACTTAAATAGAAAACATACGAATCAGCAAGTTTTTGAGATTATTGAACACTTAAAGAAAATTGAGATGCCACAGATCAGCGTAGATTTAATATATGCAATACCCAGTCAGAAGATAGAAGATTTATATTTCGACTTAGAACAAATCAATTCTTTAAATATTACGCATGTCTCTTGCTACTCATTGATTTTGGAAGAAAAAACCTATTTTTATCATCAGTATCTAAAAGGTAAATTCGAACAAATGGATGAAGATACTGAAGCGCAGATGTATGGAATTGTGATGGAGGAATTAGTCAAACAAGGATTTGAGCATTATGAAATTTCAAATTTTGCAAAAAATGGACATTACTCTTACCATAATCTCATCTATTGGACACTTGGTAGCTATATTGGTGTGGGACTAGGTGCTCACGGATTTATTGACAGCAAAAGAACCTATAATCAAAGGTCAATGAAAAAATATTTAATTCAACCGCAAATTGAATCAGTATATCAAGATCAAGCAACCTTATTACAAGATGAACTGATTTTTGGGCTAAGAAAGATTAAGGGGATTTCCTTATCTGATATAAATGATAAATATCAAATTGATGTCTTTAGAGAATACCCTCAGCTCTATGAGAAAATTGATTTAGGATTGATCAAAATAGAAGGTGACCGATTGATGCTTACACAAAAAGGATTATTTTTAGGTAATCAGGTTTTCATGGTATTCATATGAAATATCTACTAAAGGATTTTGAATATTATTTAAAAAATGAAAAGGGATCCAGCAAGAACACGATTGAATCATATTTGGTTGATCTTAGACAATACACCACTTTTTTGGAAAAGTATCATCAAATTAGCAAACCTTCTCAAATTGAAAAAAAGCATATCGAAGGATTTTTAAAAACTATCAAGAAAAAAGTATCGTCAAAGAGTATGGCAAGAAAACTAACTGCTATTAAGAGTTTTCATCATTTTCTAACGATTGAAAATGAGGTTGATATTAATGTTGCCAAATCATTTTCAGCACCAAAAATTGAAAAAACCTTACCTCAAGTGCTATCAATTGATGAAGTTGTTTCTATTTTGGAACAAGTCGATAAAACAAAACCCTTAGGATTCAGAAACATAGCCTTATTAGAGCTAATCTATGGTTCAGGTCTCAGGGTCAGTGAATTGTTGGACATCCAGATGGAAGATATTCACCTTAATCAGAGCTACGTGCTTGTCAAAGGCAAAGGTAGTAAGGAACGAATGGTTCCAATATCTGATATGTCGACGATTGCCTTGAGAAATTATATCGTCAAAGCACGTGAACACTTGATTAAGGAGCAAAAGGTGAATTACCTATTTGTCAATCAAAGTGGACAAAGATTATCGCGACAAGGATTTTTCAAATTATTGAAAAAGCTGGCATTTGATGCTGGGGTAGAAACTGAATGTTCCCCTCATACCCTTAGGCATTCATTTGCAACGCATCTTTTAGAAAATGGAATGGATTTAAGGACACTGCAATCTTTGTTAGGTCATGAGGATATTTCAACAACTCAGATTTATACTCACATAAGTCAAAAACGAATCAAAGAAATTTATAGAAGCGCACATCCGCGCGCGAAGGAGGAGTGAAAATGTATCATCGCATCTTTCTAATTGTACTTGATAGCCTAGGCATAGGTGAGGCTCCAGATGCTAAGGATTACAATGATTTAGGGTCAAATACTATTGGCCATATTGCAGAAAGTATGAATCTAAATATTCCTAATCTCAAATCTCTGGGTTATGGCAATATTGCACCAATCAAGAATGTAGAGCCCGTTGAAAACCCCAGAGCATTTTATACAAAAATACAAGAAGCTTCTTTGGGTAAAGACACCATGACAGGTCACTGGGAAATGATGGGCTTATATATTACTAAACCATTTCAGACATTCACTGATACCGGCTTTCCTAAAGCATTATTAGATGAACTCACCTTAAAAACTGGACGTAAAATAGTTGGCAATATTTCTGCATCAGGAACGGAAATTATTAAGGATTTTGGTGAGCATCATATGGAAACTGGAGATTTAATCGTCTATACATCAGCTGATTCAGTCCTTCAGATTGCAATGCATGAAGAGATTATTCCAATTGAAGAGCAATATCGAATTTGCGAAATAGCCAGAGAAATCATGATGAAACCAGAGTGGAAGGTAGGACGAATCATTGCTAGACCATTCATAGGAACCAATAAGAATAACTTTACTAGAACATCCAATCGCCATGATTATGCTTTGAAACCCCATGAAAAAACAACACTTAACTACTTAAGTGAAGCTGGACTTGATGTCATCGCATTAGGAAAAATTAACGATATATTTGATGGATATGGTATTAATGCATATAGCAAAACGAAATCAAATGATGATGGAATGAGACAAATTAAGGAAATTGCCAAAAAGGATTTTACAGGTTTATGTTTCCTAAATCTTGTTGACTTTGATGCATTATATGGACATAGAAGAAATCCGATTGGTTATGGAAAAGCAATTGAAGCATTTGACCAACAGTTACCAAAACTAATCAAAGAACTGACTGAAGAAGACTTGCTTATTTTAACCGCTGACCATGGCAATGATCCTATATACCGTGGAACCGATCATACGCGCGAATATGTACCACTTCTCATCTATTCGAGACGTTTTTTAGAAGGCAAACAATTGCCAATTCTTAAAACATTTGCTGATATTGGTTATTCAATTAATGATAATTTTAAGACCACTAAACCAAATCATGGCACATCATTTTTAAAGTATTTGGAAGAATAATAAAACAAGCATAAGAAAAGACCACATCAACATGTGGTCTTTTCTTATGAAATATAGTCGATACCTTCCTTAAGGAAAGCGATAATCCTTGGTATATCAGATTCAAGGAATTCCTTACCAAGTGTTATACGAATAGTACCATTAATGTATGCTTCAGGAACTTTAATGGCTTTTAAGACATGTGAAGGTTCAACTAAAATGGAATTACAAGCACTACCTGTTGACACAAAAATATCATTTTGGTCAAGCCAATAACTCAATTGACTACCTATAATATCAGGAAATGAGATGCTCAAATGCCCAGGAAGACGCTTATTACCAAGTTCAACACCATTTAAAATACACTTAAAATCTCTAGATATCCGCTCATATAATTTGAAAGTTGCATTTCTTAAGAAAGCATAATATGTCAATTGATGCTCAAATGCAAGTTCAGCTGCTTTAGCCATCCCTACAATACCAGATAGATTTTCTGTTCCTGATCTCTTCCCCAGTTCTTGAGAACCACCATGAATCAGGGGTTCAATAGCAGTACCTTTTTTAATATAAAGACATCCTACTCCTTTTGGTCCATAAAATTTATGAGCGGAAAGCGTAAGCATATCAAGATGATAGTCGGACAAATCAATAGAGAGTTGACCATATGCTTGAACTGCATCCACATGCAATGCAACATGATTTCTCTCACAAATTTCAGATATTGATTTTAAATCTTGAATAGTACCAATTTCATTATTAGCCCAAATGATTGTAACCATCAGTGTCTTATCCGTGATCAGTTTTTCAAGTTTTTTAAGATAAATGAATCCATTTTTATCTACAGGGATGTAATGCACTTGATATCCTTGGGTCTCCATAAATTGACAAGTATGGAGTGTTGCATGATGCTCAATCTGACTTGTAATAATTTCCTTCTTATCAGGGTGTGCAAAAGCATAACCCTTGATAGCCCAGTTGGTTGCTTCAGTGCCACCTGAAGTAAAGAAGATCTCTTCATGTTTAACATTAAGGCAGGTAGCAATGGTTTTTCTTGCATCATTGATGATTTTCTTATTTGCTATCCCTAGTTGATGCATAGATGATGGATTACCAAATTTTTGATTAAGATAAGGTTGCATAGCTTGAACTACTTCAGAAGATAAAGGAGTAGTTGCAGCATAATCTAAATAGATACTCTTCATTATTTCACCTCAATTGAAAGAAAGCATTTTTCTATATGCGGAATCTTGATGAATGATAGTTTTTTTGAATAATTTGTCAATGGTAGACGTGTAATTGGAAGACCAGGAAATAATGAAATAAAATAATCTGCAAGCTTTTGAGTAGCATAGGATTGGTGAATAATACAGGGTTCCGGATCATTAAATAATTCCAAACAAGTATCAGCAATCGCCTGATCCTTCATCGGTAGTACAATTGGTTTTCCTTGAAAAACAAGTCGATTATTTGCATCAGTTATACGAACAAAGTATTTCATAAAATCACCTCAAATCATAAAGATTAAATAATATAGGAATATTGCTAAAAAAACAAGAGCAGTAAAGAGTTTGATTAGATTAAGTCTTTCTCTCATGAAAGCTGAAACTGAAGCAATTGACTGAGTTTTAACAGCAATAAATGCTATGACAATGAGTGGTAGAACAAAAATCAAATTATAAAAAAGAAGTAAAATAACACCTCTTCCGATAAAATTTGTATAATGAATTAAGTGCAAAATTGCAGTAAAATAGGCTTGCCCTGTACATAAAAATTCAGTAAATGAGATAATGATTCCTATCGCAAAAGTAATAAGATAAAGAGTTGGACTGCCTTCCTCTAGTTTCTTTGTAAACGCAGCCATCATCTTTCTATTGAACTTTTGAATACCTTTTGGAAGTTGATTTTTTACTTTGTCGTATCGTTGTCTTGTGGTAACAATAAAATCATAAAAGTTCAATAGGAATAGAAACCCAGCGATAACGATGATGATCCAGGGTACACTACGAACTAGAAATGAACCAGTGCTGAATTCTGAAAGAAAGCGATAAAGGATGGTTCCAAATAGAAAATAACTGATAAAAATCGCTGATATAAAAGTGAAACTAACCATTAATAAAATTCTTTTCTTAGTTGTGAAGCTCAATAGAGAAATGAACATAAGCAACATTGCGATTGCACAGGGATTAATGCCATCAACTAAGCCTAGTAAGATAAGATAAATGAGCGAAAAATCACTTGGAATTGCAGCTTCCAAAGGTAATAGGCTCTCAGAATCCATGATGAGTTGCACTTCGTTATTTAATATACCATCTCTAATAGCGGTACGTCCAACAAAATAGTTTGATCCCACGAAAAGTACAGGGACCTGGTTATTGGCTAGTGGAATATCATAAGTATACTGGTAATCTCTAAGTAAATCAATATAATCAGGATCTTCATCTATGTAATATTTCTGGATAATATAACCATCATCTTCAAGCATTTCGATGACACCATCTTCAGCAAGTTGTAGACAAACATCACAGAAATTTGAAGCAAAGTATACCGCATCTACAGATTGATTATCGAATTCGTCAGCACCAAAACTGTTGAAGAAAGTCATGGAAAAAACGATAATTAGTAAAACTGACAAGGTCCTAAATATGATGGTAATTAATCTGTTCATAATATTTCTCCAGTTGATAACATCTATATAGTATAAGATATTATTTAGTAATTCTTAGTTCGAAAGATGATTTGAGATAAATGACTAATATCGATAGTACAATGACGAAAGGTGTCAAAATTCCTAAATCAAAGAGAAGTAATCCAGTAATTCCGGTTTGGTATGTAGAAGGATCCATGAAAGGATAAACATAGGAAGCCCCTTGAAAGTCAATCAATGTCGCAGCTAATGTGTCACCAAAAATAGGATGTATCCAAGTATAAACTGAGATTACAAAAATGATAGGGTGTATAAGACCAATCCATGCATCCTTGAGTCTAAATGTGTGTTCTATGATTACAAAATAGAAAATCAAATATAGTAATGGAGTACCAGTATGTAAGAGGTGCTGCATCATATTGATACCTACTAAATATGATGCTAAAAATAAGTGGAAGAAAATGCTAGTAATTAGAATGTCAATCAATCCAATCAATGACAGTATTTGAAACCACCCGTTATCTTTTTGTTTAAGTATATAACAAACCATGATGATAAGAATGAGTATATTGCTTTGAGTAGTAAAATAAAAGATAGTCACTAAAAATCTATCAATAGGGTTGACATCGATAAAAATACGCCCAATCAATAAAGATACAGCTAATGCAGAAATTCCTAAAACAAATATTGCAAAATAAGAAACGAAGATGTTATTGTTTCTTAGTTTTAGAATTAAATTCATTTAAACACCCCAAATAAACTATTGATTGAAAAAAGAGACAATCTCTTCATAACTATAAAATGAATTTAAAGCAAACATGAGTTTGATACGAGCTTTTTGACTATTAAGATTTTCGGCAAATATCACACCGAGTTTTTTAAGGTGATGACCCCCGCCGATATAACCATATGTATCAAGCACTCTTCCCATTGGGCAACGAGAAGTAAGAACGACAGGAATACCCTTTTGTATAGCTGACTGAATTCCATCAATCATCATCGGTGGAACATTTCCTCTGCCTAAAGCTTCAAGAACAATTCCTTGTACTCCGTGTTCAATCAGTAAGTTTAGTATAAGTGAACTTGAACCTGAATATGTTTTCACGATTTCTACAGTCTTATCAAATTTCTCTGGTTTAAGAAAAACCTGCAGAGGATGGGTGTCATGGTGAAATAATACAGTCTCTTCATCAACAATACCAATAGGACCAAACTCCATCGATTTGAAAGTGTCTAGTGCAAGAGTGTGAGTCTTGGTTACCTCAGAAGCTGCATTAATTTCGTCATTCATAACAAGAAGCACGCCTTTTTTCATTGCATCGAAAGAAGCAGCCACACGAATTGAAGAGACGAGATTGCTCAATCCATCATATCCAAGCTCTGAGAAACTACGCATAGAACCAGTAAAAACCACTGGTTTATTCGTATCAAGATATAAATCTAGAAAGTAAGCACTTTCTTCAAGTGTATCTGTTCCATGAGTAATAACAACACCATCAATCTCTGATTTTTGCAGATAAGAATCAGTTAGTTGAGCCAAAATAAACATATCATTTGGTGTCATTGACGGAGAAGGCTTAAGGGAAAACTGATGAGATATTAATTCAACGTCTTTGAGCTCAGAGGCAATATTGCTTAAAAGTTCACTCTGATTGTCAGTCATATCGGTCTTACTAGATGAATCAAGTTTCCGCATAGAAATTGTACCACCAGTAAAAATGATCAAAATTGTTTTTTTCTTCATATAATCACCATTTATATTGTATCATATTTGCGTTTTTTTGGGATATGAGAAATATAAGTTTAGTATTTGTCAATTTTCGATAGTTCACAGCCTTTAGTCACCGAAGAAGCCGAAGTTTTGGGTAATCCACTGAATCAACATACCCACACTAAAACGATTAGTCGCACAGTTGAGGTTATATCAATAGGTTAACATAATATATATTATAGGCACAAAAGATAAATAGGAAAACGAGAAATTAATGATTTAATGACTATAATGAATTTGTTATTGCTACATTTGTTAGCATAATTATCAACTTCTACCCTCATTAAATGAGGTAATATAGTTATTTTGATTACATTAATAAATATCGAGAGTACAGTTTGAGCCTGTGAACTATTATTTACTGGGTTATTGGTCACTTCATCCGCTCAGACGCTGAAATCATGTATTTTTAGGGTTTTTGATAAAATAAAATTATAGAGTGTGTTTGGTTAATGGTTCTTCTTCTTTTCATACACATACATGTGTCACCGAATTAGATTGGTATAAGATTAATTTGAATCACAATAAGGCGTTTTGAATGAATATTGAATTCATAAAGGTGGCCACTTACTTTATGAGTTAACAAATACTCTTGTCTTTTATACTGCTGGATCAGATCTTCACTTTTTCAACTAACCATTGTGTTTACTGAAATCTATGAATTCAAACTAGCCTAAAATTTATGTGTTGTTTCATTTTAAACTTTTTTTCCTTATTAAGAATTTAATATTGATCAAAGTATTTGGTAGAAAAGCTGACTATTTTAAATTTACTTTTTATGGCTGTTCGGTAATTATAAATACATTTGATACAATATGGCTTCTTTTCTCATGCTTATCTTTCTATATATATATATGTCTTTTACCTACCTTCTTCATAATGATTTGAATTCTTAAGTCGAGATAATGATTGCTTCCGTCTTTTTCTCATATTATAACAATTCATTTTGACCTTCAATTTTATTCAATCAATATATGTAATTTAATTTGAGAAGTTGTCACATAAATTCTTAATTTCTAAATTCTTAATTTATCCCAAATGTTTAGATATACTAAACATATAATTTTGATGTTACATTTTGTGGATGAAAAAGATACTGAATATTTCCAGCATCTTTAGTAACAGCTTTATACTACTCTTGACTTTGCTCCTTAAATGTATAAGGATCAGCTAGTTTATCCGATTTCAATTATTCCTTGAAATCATGTAGGATGATGCGATATCCGTGTTCAATCCAAGTTTTATAATTGCATACCAACTATTTGTTGATACCATCACTCCATTCAAAAAAACAACGACCTCATCATTTGTATTCTCAAGATTTTTAACGTATAAATTCAAGTTCTTTATTTTCATGTGCTCTCCTTACAAAAAAGAGCCGTAGCCCTTTTATGCATTGATAAATTTAAGAATGTCTTTCGTGAGTTGATCAGGAACATCTACTAATGGTGAATGTCCACAATTTTCATAGACAATGAGTGTTGAATTTTTTTCTAATGCTTTGATATTTTCTTTAACCATGTATTCTGGAACAACAATATCCTTAGTTCCCCAAGTGTGAAGGACTGGGCATTTGATCTTATTGATGTTTTGTGTTCCCGCATTATAGAAGTTATGGATGTCTGACATATTTAAATTGGCAAGTGCCCAATCTGCATCAATCAAATTTCTTTGTTTCAAGGATTCATTGATCCAAAGCACATTATCTTCTACATTTGGTTTAGCAACTGTATAAATTGTTAAATCAAAGATATAGCTCATTATGGCGAAGTTCTTGTTTTTTTGAGCTTCGAGTAAAGGAAGAACCTGAACGCTATCCTTTCCAAGTGCATCTGCAGATTCATAGACTTGGCCAACCATTGGTTGTCCACTTTCATTTTTCTTAAAGATCGGATACCCTCGATGTGTTGTTGAATTGATTAAAACCAAACTAATTACCTCTTTTGGGCGGTTTGCTGCAAGTTCAAGCGCTACACCACCACCAAGGGACCAACCGATGACATAGGCCTGCTTAACGCCTTTAGCCTCCATGAATAAATGGACATCATTTGCCAAGTCAGCTAGGCTAGAGATTCTGCGATAATAACTAGAATCCCCAAACCCTCTTAAATCTGGAGCCAAAACATGTATGTCTTTGGGTAGTCTTTCAAGCAAAGGTGAAAAATGTAAACTAGATGAAAAATTACCATGAATCAAGATTAAGGTTTTTTCACCTTTTCCTTGCTCAACATAAGAAATGACTTCACCATTTTTTAAAGTGATTTTATTCTTTTCCATTTCGTTCCCTTTCTTTATATATTATATTCTGTTTCAAGTGCATTAATGAAACCTAATACCAGTGTGACAAAAATTAATGGTCTTTCATACATGGATGCATGTCCCACACCTGGTAAAATGATCATCTCAGAGTTTTTGATAGCTTTATGCAGTTCCTTTTGGTTGGCAATCGGCGTTAGAAAATCCTCGTCTGCAGCAATAATCAACGTAGGTGCGACAATCTTATCCAAGTCATTTCTAACATCATAGGATTCAGCGCTATTCGTCAATCTTTCCATTGCATCTAAGAAAACTGGATTTGAAAAAATAGGGAGAAGAAATGCTTCCCTTTTCTTCATCCAATCAAGTCTTGCTTTATAATAGCTAGTAGAATAAATGACAGGAATTGTTGCTTTATAATAGGCTGCTCCATCTCTTGTTTTTCCAATGGCATTCCATTGATGACCAATTTCAGCTAGCCATGGCGATGTGTAAGGTGTTGTATTAAACAAAACCAAACGATCAACCATATAGGGATATTTGATAGCAAACATTGCAGCAACCTCACCACCGTAAGATATCCCAACGATATTGACCTTATGGAGCTCAAGATGTTTAAAAAGTGATTCAATTATATCAACTTGAATATTTTGGGTATATGCACCGTTTTCAAGTTTATCGCTTTGTCCTTGATCGATAAAATCAAGACGAATGAATTGATTGGCTGCTGTAAATGATTTAACGAATGGCTCCCAGCTTTTTGTTGACATCATTATGCCATTTAATATCAAGATGGGTTTACCTTCTCCTTGAACATCATAAAATATATTTCTTCCCAAATAGTTAAGTATCGACATTTTATGCTCCTATATAACCTAGTTTAATTGCTTCAGCTCTTAATTCATCTCTAAATTTTGGATGGGCAATGCTGATCAATAATTCGACACGCTCTCTAACCGATGTGCCTCTTAAGCAGATGCAGCCATACTCGGTAACAAGATAATCGACATCAGATCTAGATAGTGTTACTGCAGCACCTGGTTTTAAGAAAGGAACGATTTTTGAAATTTCTTCTCTTTCACCGGTTTCATGGTTTTTTACCATTGCAGTTGAATATAAGGTAATAAAACTCTTACCACCTTTTGAATTTTGCGCACCCACAGCTGTATCGACTTGACCACCCGTACCGGAAAATTGTTTATATCCGATGGATTCAGATGCGCATTGCCCAGTCAAATCAACTTCAATTGTCGTGTTGATAGATACTTGATTGTCATTGAGTCCAATGATATGAGGGTCATTTACATAATGACCGTTTAATATTTGAACACTTGGATTATTATCGATAAAATCGTAAAGTTCTTGTGTACCTAAGGCAAAACAACAAACATGTTTACCGATGTGTGTATTTTTCTTTTTCCCATTTGCTGCACCTGATTTTATTAAGTGCATGAAACCTGTTGTCAGCATTTCAGTATGAATACCTAAATCTTTTTTATCTAATAACATTTGAGCAACAGCATTTGGAATACCTCCAATACCTAATTGAAGGGTTGAGCCGTCAATAATTTGGTCTGCAATATATTTTCCTATTTTAATATCCTTTTCATTAGGAATTGCATCAGGTAAGGTTGGTGCTGGATAATCTGCTTCTATGACATAATCAATCTCACTGATGTGAACTTCTAAATCACCAAAGGTTCTTGGAAAATTGGGGTTAATTTCTAAGATGACAATATCTGCTAATTCTATAGCTTCCTTTTCATAGACATTAGATAGTGATAATGAAACATAACCATGCTTGTCAGGTAACGTGGATATGCCAACAAAAATATTTGGTTTTGCATGTTCAAAACGCTTACGACCAGCTAGATGTAAGTGATTAGGAATAAAACTGATGTTCCCGTTATCTGAAGCCCTTCTTAAAGAAGGACCATAGAACCAGCTGTCAACTGAAAATGATGATTTATAAATTGGATTAATGAAAAATTCAGCATTTTCAAATGGTAAACAATTTGTTACACGCACATTGTTAACTTCGTTAGCACGAAGATGTAATGCACTTAAAAATAATCTAGGTTCAGCTCCAGCCATCCCGATAACAATCGTATCATTGCTTTTAACAAGCATAATAGCTTCTTGAACTGTAATAGTTTTAGGTGTTTTCATAATTACCTCTTTCTTAAATTAGGATGAGGGGAGAGTTGCCTCTCCCCATCATTTTATCATGTTATTCTCTAATTTCGTCGATAGTTTCGATTTCTCTAACCTTATCGAAAGTCCTTGTTACGATGTTGTATTTAAGTAATGACATTGCATTAATACCATGGCGCTTGCCACCACCAAAGTCAACTGAGCCACCCATAGGAATATTTAACGGAGCAGATTCCATAGCTTTAATGAATGATTCCCAAGTCAGTTCGTTTGTACCAACTCTAGTCAAGCCTTCAATGAAATTCTTAGCTGCGATGTAACCAGCAATAGCAAATGAGTTAACTGCCATTAATGCTTTATCATCTTCAGTTAAGAAGGATGCAGCGTTGATTGCAGCTACGAATGCAGCTGTATCAACTTGTCCGGATTCTGAGAAAATATCTACCCAAGCATTTGTAAAAATGGGGAATCCATAATCAGTTGCAGGATCGACAGCAGTTGCATCAGCATTGACATAAGATGTGAATGCAGGAACATTGAAATCTAGTGTTTCCATGACACCGATAGCAGCTTTAAATGGAGCTTGGTTACTTGCAACAATAATTGCAGATACACCAGCAGTACGGAAATTTTCAACTGCAGCATTTAATGCTGGAATATCAGCTGTTGCGAATGAACTGTAAATGAAGTTGTCGTTTACGCCTAATGTTCTAGCTTCAATTTCAATACCTTCTTTAATTGAAATACCATCATTTGAAGTTGTGTACAAGACACCAATCTTAGCACCAGCAGCAAGAGCTTCATCACCATTCGTACCATAAACAGCTTCTTTGATTGCACGAGCTGTCATAATACGACCATCAGTTAAGTAAATAGGCTGTACTGGCATAACAGGATCTAAAGGAGATCTTTCGCTATAAAGGACATTAACTCCAGTTGCTGCGTAAACCATAGGAATACCAGCTTCGCGAATAACAGCTAGTGTATTACTGACTGTACCAGTTCCAAAATGACCTACTAAAGCGAAGATATGATCTTCATTGATTAGTTGTTTTGTGTTTGTTAATCCGACAGTGCCATCAAATCCATCATCTCTATTAATGTATTCAATGGTGCGTCCAGCAATACCACCAGCTTCATTTACTTCTTCAAAAGCTGCCATCATACCATTTCTAAATGGAACACCAACAAATGCTAGTGGACCCGAAAGAACGGCTGTGTTACCAACCAATACTGTAGTTGCAGTGACGCCTTGAACAGTTACTGCACGAACTTCTGCATAGAAGCTGGCTGTAAGTGTTTCAAATGAAACCACAACATCGTATTTACCAACAACGCCTGCTGAGAATCCAGAAAGTGTGTACTCACCACTTGCAAGATCAGCTTTTCTACCTGTGTTGTATACGACTTCTACAACAAGACCAGTAGCGTCAAATTCTTCTTGACGGTTATAGATTTGTTGTGTAGGTACTGATTTAACGTTTAAGCTTAATGCTTCTTCTACAGCTTCTGGATCAAAGACTGCGATTCCAAAAGTGACAGTTTGTCCTTCATATGTGACAGTCACTGTTCTTAAGCCAGCGGAAGTAGAAGTAAAGCCTGAAACAGTATAATCAGCTGCTGCAAGTGTTGCATCTGTGCCATCTGAATAGATAGCTTTGACAATCATACCAGCTGGATTAAACAGATCACCAACAATATACTCAACCTTAGTTGGAGGAGTTACTGTCAAACGATCTAGTTCAACAGCTGCTTCTTGACAAGCCGCTAAACCAAATGTAGCTAGTAATACAACGAATAATGCTACAATTTTCTTCATAAAATTTTTCTCCTTTTTTTCTTTGCCCAAAGGCATATATTTTTTGTTTCTTGGAAACAATGAAACCTAATGGGATGAAGAACCTAAATATGCATTGACGAGTTGCTCATCTAAGAGCAATTTTTCGCCTGTGCCTTCTGTAATGATTGTGCCTAATTCAAGAATATAAGCATAATCAGCAATTTTAAGCGTCTGGAACGCATTTTGTTCCACAATCAGGATGGTTCTTCCTTCTTCCTTGATTCGCTTAATGATTTCAAAAATGTCGCGTACAATCAGTGGAGCCAAACCGAGTGATGGTTCATCGAGTAACAATAATCTTGGATTACCCATAAGTGCTCTTCCAATTGCGAGCATCTGTTGCTCACCGCCTGATAGTGTTGAGGCTTGTTGTTTTTTTCTTTCCTTGAGAATTGGAAAATAACCATAAACCTCATTTAAGAGATTTGATACCAATTGATTTCTTGAAAGTTGTGGTGTTTTCTTAAGTGAATAAGCACCAACCAACAAGTTTTCCTCAACAGTTAGACCACTTAAAATTAAGCGACCCTCAGGAGCTTGAACGATACCTTTTGCGGTAATTCTAAATGGGTCTTTGTTATGAATGTTTTCACCGTTAAAATGAATATGTCCAGACTTAACCTTGACAACACCAGAAATTGAACGAATCGTTGTCGATTTTCCAGCTCCGTTTGCACCTAGTATTGCGACGATAGTGCCAGTATTGACATCCATGTTGATGCCTTTAACAGCACGAATAATACCATAGTCTATGACTAAATCTCTGATTTCTAATAGTGCCATATTATTCGCCTCCCAAATATGCTTCTTGAACTACTGGGTTTGATTGAATTTCTTTTGGAGTTCCAATAGCAAGTTTTTTACCGAATGAGATAGCACAGATGGTATCACATAATTTCATGACTAAACCCATGTCATGTTCAACCAAGAAGATTGTACAATCATATTCCTTTTGAATCTTTTTAATCGTTTGAGCCAATTTATCGCTTTCTAAGTCATTTAGACCAGCTGCGGGTTCATCTAAGATAATCAACTTTGGATTGGTCATCAGCGTTCTTGCTAGTTCAATGAGCTTTAAAGTTCCATAGGGCAAACCAAGAGGATAAAAATCCTTATAAGCTAAAAGACCAAGATCAGTTAAAATTTTTAAAGCTTTTGCCTTGAGAATTTCTTCCTCACGTCTAAATTTAGAGGTGTGCATCAGATGACCGAAGAAGTTAGATTGATATAATGTATGTGATGCAATCAGTAAATTATCTAAAATTGATAATTCCCAAATGAGTTCAACATTTTGAAATGTCCGAACAATTCCGAGTTTGATGACATCATGAACTTGGTAGTGATTTAGATTAACGACATCATTATTCTTGTCGCGATAAGACATTACTCCTCCATTTGATTTATAAAATTGTGTAATGCAGTTAAAGACTGTCGTCTTACCTGCTCCATTCGGTCCAATCAAGCCGAAGATTTCACCTTTTTTAACGTCAAATGATAAATCATCAACAGCAACTAATCCGCCAAATTGCATGCGTAATTTGTCTAATCTGAGAATAACTTGATCATCCATTTCGATATCAGCTGTTAATCCTAACGCATTTTTCTTTGCTTTGAGTAAGACAAGTTTTGCCTCTAGCAACTCATTTTTCCTATGAATTTCCTTGTATTGCTGTTCAATCTTAATGACATCTTGTTTGTTCAGAGTTTCAATATAATCATTCAGTTCTTTTTCTAGTCTAGCCTTTTCAATTGGATAAGTATTTAGATAGGCTTTGATTGTTTCATTAGATAGCGAGATAGTATATTTTTGATCAATTCGCACTTTTTTTGTATCGTATTTAATTCTTAATGTTTCAAGCTTTTTTTGATAAGTGCTTTCTGCGCTATCTTTTTTACTTTCATCATTGAAAATCATCCGATGCTTTGTCTGAGCTAATTCACGCTTTTTCCAATAGTCCCAAGTATTAAGGGTTTCAATTTCTTTTTGAGAAAAAAATTCCAAATAGGCTTCTTTAGATAAGGTTTTACTTTCTATTGAAAATAAGTAAGCCTGATGGTTTAACTTCATGTCCTCAATCTTTTGAATTCTTTTCTTTTCAATTTGTTTCTTAATAACGTCATGATATGAAGTATTATTACTTATCTTTTGCTCAAGTAAAGTAATACTGTGGTTATAGTGCCGATTAAGAATGAGAAGGTTCGTCTTTGCCATATCGATACTCCTTCCATACAGTTTTATATTTATGAGTTAAACGTTTGAAATGGTAGGATAAATCTTTAAACAAGCGGATTAAACCTCCAGGATAAAACATGACAACAACAATAATCAATACACCATTTAAAATATAGGAAGCATTTCCAAATGTCTGAAAAAACTCAATGCGTTTCAAGACAAGTTGGTCAAATCCAAAGATAACAAATGTACCTAATCCAACACCCCATATAGATTTTGCTCCTCCAATGACAATAGCGACCAAGATATTTAGTGAAAGTGCTATGCTCCATAAATCTGGAGATGTTGAGCGATTATATGACATATAAAGCATGCCACCAATTACAGCTAATACAGTTGCAATAACAAAGGTCAATAAACGATACTTGAGTACACTAATACCCATTGCTTGGGCTGCAGATGTGCTATTTTTGATGGAAAGCATTGCACGACCTGTGGGACTGTCCACGATATTTACAACGGCAATCATTGTTAATATGAGAAAGAAAACAAGAATATAGTAAACCTGATTTTCTCTTAGAACCATTCCTAATATCTGAAAACGATCGATTTGAAACCCCATGAGTCCTTTTGTAATAGGTGTCGCAAATTTAAAGAACTCAACTAAGATTTCAGATAAACCTAAGGTAATGATCGCTAGATACATACCCTCAATTCTCAGCGAAATAAAGCCTACAACCGTTCCTAATACGATGGCTAATAGGATACCGATGATAAATGCAATGAAGTAAGGTGCTCCGAGGGTGCCAAGAAAATATGCAATGACATAACTACCAACTCCAATAAAACCTGCGGTACCCAAAGATGCCAATCCAGCATATCCTAAAAGTAAAGTAAATCCTAAGCCAACAACCATATAAATCCACATATTTGCTAAAATATCAACCACAGATGGCTTAATGATGCCGAGGTTTCCAAAGATTTGAACGAATACCATTAAGAATGCTGCAATAAAGATTCCAAAAAATGGATGTTTTGAAAAAGATTTGATCTTTTGCATCAATTTATTTTTATGCTTGATCATCATGGTTTTTGTCATGTCTACACCTTCTTCGCAATTCTCTTGCCAAATAATCCTACAGGCTTAATGAGAATGAGTAATAAGACGAGAACATAGACAATAGCATTTGCCCATGTGTTTGAAATAAATTGCCATGCGAGCACACGTGCAAAAGGAATGATGATTGCAGCAACAATGGGGCCACCAAATGATGAAAATCCACCAAGAATCGAAGCTAAGAATCCATTAACCTGAAGATTGACCATCATATCTGGTAATACTGTATAAACAGTAGGTGCATAAAGTGCACTGGCTAAAGCACCTAGTCCACCAGCAATACCCCAACTCATTGCAGTAATAAATTTCGTATTAACTCCCATCATACTCGCTACAACCTCATTAGATGCAGTTGCGCGTACGCCAAGGCCCCATTTTGTATACTTCAAAGCTACAAAAAGAGTAATAAGCACGATAACTGCGATTACAATCGAAATCAAATTGTGACTGGGAATATAAAGTGGAATGTTGCCACCAACATTAATTTGAAACACTTTAGTTGATAAAGGTTTTGGTGTTGCCAAAGGATATACACCAAAGACAACTGGTAACAAACCCGAAATCACGAGAATGATACCCATCGTAATCATTTGTTTAGTCATTGCATTGGGATATTTTGCTTTTCGAATAATAAATACATCGATAAATAATCCAAATAGCATACCGATGAGAATCCCGATAAGTATGGAAAGTATCAACAGCAAAACGGGATTGACTTCAGGAAATTTAACAGTAAAGATCTTACTGAATAGAGTTGTGACACTATATGCTGAAAATGTAGCAATAGTACCTTGTGCAAAATTAGTTGTAAATGAAGTTCTAAAAATCAATACAATTGCAAAGGTGACGAGGGCAAGAAATGCAGCTCCGGTCAACCCTTGAAAAATCATGGCTAAAATGGATTGTAATGTCATAGTTTAACCCCACTGAATGATATTTGCTGCCCAAACATATCCAATACCTGCAGCTAACATACAAACAACGGAACCGTTCTTAACCTGTCCTGATTGGAGGGCGAGATGTAAAGATAGAATCTGATCGATTTGTCCGATATGACCATAATCCTCAAGATAAATGGTTTGTTCGGGGTTAAGCCCTAATTCCTCTAACATATATTCATGACCTGAACGTTTGATATGCAAAATATCCAAGTAATCGATATCTTTTCTTGCTAGATTAGATTTTCTTAAGGATTCATCTATGCACTTGAACCAATTTGGCATGGAAACTTCATTTAAGCGGTCTTTCATTTTTATCGGATCCATTAAACGAAGTGATCTTTTAGCTTCATTTATGTTATCTGACGTAATCGGATGGCATAAGCCTCCAATTTCAACACCAGCAGTTCTTGAAAGCGAACCATCACCGATGATATGTGATCCTAGTAACAAATTTTTCTGATAATTTTTCTTAAGGATAATCGCACCGCCACCAGCTCCTAGATTAAACATCATGGACGTATCTTTGTCTTCATAATCGATAAAATCACCATTGCGATACCCTCCTGCAATCATGACGATTTTGATTTCATCATCAGCAATCAGCATATCTTTAGCCATTTTCATCGCAGAAACGGTTGTGCAACAACGGTTTTGCAAATCAACACCCCAAGCATTGGTAGCACCAATGCGGTCTTGTATATATAAAGCAGATGTTGTCAATGGATATTCTTTCCATTCTTCAGTGACACTTAAGATCACATCGATCGTTAATGGATCAATTCCGGTATTTTTTAATGCATCTAGGGCAGCAAGTGCACCCATTTCTTGAGTACCATCCATAGGAAGATTATTTGGAATAACTTTTTCTCTAATTCCGAGTTTATCAATGACTGCCTGCTCACTCCATACGCCTTTAGTTGATTTGCTTATTTCTCGAGCTGTCATTTTTCCTTTTGGTAAATATATTCCGATTCCAACAATACCGACTTGAACCTTTTCCATAGGAATACCTACTTTCTATCTATCTTATAAGCGCATGCCACCATTGACATTTAAGGTTTGTCCAGTAATATAAGACGCATCATCAGAAGCTAAGAATACTGTTGCATTTGCAATTTCTTCTGGCTGTCCTAAACGTTTTAACATCGTTAACTGAGCAAATTGATCCAATAAATCTTGTGGAATTGTTTTTAATATATCAGTCATGATATAACCTGGAGCAATCGCATTGACGCGAACATTAGCTCCTTTTCTTGCGAATTCTTTAGCCCATGTCATCGTTAAACCGATAACACCAGCTTTTGTTGCAGCATAATTTGCTTGACCGATATTCCCAAATACTCCAACAACTGATGAAATATTGATAATGGAACCATAACCGTTAACTTCCATCAAAGGTCCGAACAATCTAGTCATGTTAAATACACCTTTTAAATTGACATCAATAACGGCATTCCATTGATCATCTGTCATTTTTCTTGTCATTGAATCTCTTGTGATACCAGCATTGTTGACAAGGATGTCAACCTTACCATGTATTTTAATAATTTCATCATAGAACGTTTGTATTGCAGCAACATCTGTAACATTCAAATGATAACCAAAAACGTTTTTTTCTTGATAAGATAATTCACCCATATCAGCGACGATGACGATTGCACCTTCTTTAGCGAAAGCCTGTGCAATAGCTTGACCTATGCCCTTTGCTCCACCAGTGACAACAGCAACTTTATGATCTAGTTTACCCATGTTTCTTTCTCCTTTAGATGATTATATTTTCTTTAAAATGATTGCAGTGCCCATACCACCACCTATACAAAGGCTAGCTAATCCATAATTGAGGTTAGGTTGTTTAAGCATTTCGTGCAACAATGTAACAATGATTCTATTTCCACTTGCTCCAACAGGGTGACCAAGGGCAATAGCACCACCATTGATATTTGTTTTTGCTAAGATTTCTTCTTTTGGTATGTGATGTTCAGCTTCAAGTTCTTTTAGAACTCCCAGTGATTGAGCTGCAAATGCTTCATTAAGTTCAAATAAATCAATGTCTGCTAACTTAAGATTTGCCTGTTTTAATGCTTGTCTAATGGCTGGTGTGGGTCCCAAGCCCATAATGGAAGGATCAACGGCACCTTGTCCAATACCAACAATTTCAGCTAGCGGTTTTAAATGATAAGTATTAACTGCATCCTCGCTTGCCAAAAGAATGAAACTAGCACCATCATTAATACCCGATGAGTTTCCAGCAGTCACAGTACCGTCTTTTTTGAAAGCAGGACGGAGCTGTGAAAGTTTTTCTAGTGATGTCGATCTGTTGATGTATTCATCTTGAGAAAAAATGATGTCACCCTTGCGATTTTTGATTGTAATAGGAACAATCTCATCGATAAAACGACCAGCATCTTGAGCCTTGATTGCTTTTTGTTGTGAATTCCAAGAAAACGCATCTTGCTCTTCACGTGTGAATCCATATTTCTCGACGATGTTTTCTGCTGTAATCCCCATGTGATAATCTTCAAAAGCATCCGTTAATGCATCATAGAGCATGTGATCTCTCATCGGTTGTTCACCCATCTTGATACCACCACGTATCTGACTAGTAATCAAAAATGGTGCTCCACTCATCGATTCCGCACCACCTGCAATAACAAGATTATGCAATCCTAAGGCAATATTGACAAAACCGTTCATTACAGTTTTCATTCCGCTACCACAAACCATATTGACGCCATATGCTGGAACTGATGTGGGAATACCTGAATAGATAGAAATCTGACGTGCTAAACCTTGTTTTAGACCAGCAGGTAATATATTACCTATAAGTACTTCATCAATTTTGTTTTTGTCAATTGAGACATCCTCAAGTAAAGACTTTAAGACCTGCGAACCAAACTCTGTTGGATGAACAGGTGCCAATGTGCCCATAAAAGATCCGATTGGACTTCTTTTTGCACTGACTACATAAACCTTCTTCATAGAAATTCTCCTTTGCATAAAAGCGTTTTCAGTTTTAAGTAAATATGATAAAACATACAATAAGAAGCAAATTCAATGGCTTTATTGCATTATTTTAAAGGATGTAAGTGATTTATCGTAACTTGAATAATTATTCATAATACGCTTTTATCATATCATAGGCAATATTCTTTGTCAATCTATTTTATATCTTTTATTTATGAAAATAAATGTGTAGAAAAAAGATGAAGAACTTACCGTTTTTCTTGTTTCAGAAACCTTTTGTTTTTATATGTTTATCATATTTTGTTTGTTGGATTATCCAAAATTAGCGTAAAGATAAAAATTATTTGATTGTCTTTTTTTTGAGTTTGTTATACACTATGAATAGGTGATAGCATGGACCAAATAAATTATCGTCTGCCAAAACGCAAAGATGGGCAAAAAACGTTTGATCAAATTATAGAGACTGCTAAGAAGTTGTTTTCAAAAAAAGGATATCAAGCGACATCGATTAATGAAATTATTGATAAGGCTGGGATTGCGACCGGTACTTTTTATCTTTATTTTGATGACAAATTTGCATTATACTCATATCTCTTGGCTAAATATAGAAAATCAATTCGGAAAGCAATTAGTGAAGGTATAGCTTTTGCTACTACTAGATATGAAAAAGAACGCCTCGGTCTAAGAGCATTCTTAAAGTTTGCATGGCAAGATCCACTCGCTTACCGCATTATTTGGGAATCAATGTTTGCTGATAAAGAATTATTTAGAGAATATTATGAAACGTTTAGTCATGATTATGTCAGACAGCTTGATCATGCTGTTAAAAACAATGAAGTCAGGGAAGATATCGATTTGGAAACCTTATCCTACATCCTAATGGGGATATCAAATTTCGTAGGACTCCAAGTTTTATTTAGAGATACATTAACAGACAACGATTTAGATAGAATCACAGAACAAGTGATGAAAGTATTAAAATCTGGTATGTTCAAATAAGCTCGAAAGAGCTTTTTTTTCTGATGTGTGGTGATGATAAAAGTTGATACAAAATTGTATAATACTTTAACAAGGCTCTATATCATTATATCAATAGATATTAAATATACTTTAATTAATGCAGTATTGAACAAAAAAAGGGCTGAGCCCTTAATCGTTAAATAATGACAATTGTTCAATACCGTATTTTTTATTACCTGAAACAATACGTTGCCATTTAGAGCTTCTGCCTTTTCCAAGGGGACGTATCTTATCTTCAAGTTTCAGGCGTTTGAGGGTGCGGTCGATAGTCGCATCACTAACATTGGGATGCCTTTTTCTTAAATCCTCTTTGGTAAATATCTCCTGTAATTTAAGGATGCTATTTTCAATATTATTTGATTTGTTCAAATCCTTTTCAAATACATATTCATGTGCCATATCATCAACTTCCTCATAAGCTTTTATCATGAGATTAATAAGCATTCTAGAAAGCATATCGGTCTGAGCAAATCCTGAGGACCAATAGTAATTTGCAGTAATAATACCACTTTGCCATCCTTCCTTATCTTGAAGGAAATATTTGAAGAAGCTCACATATTTGAAGACTGAAAAGTCTTTTGCAAGTAGTGCATAAAGCAAAATAAGCGCGATTAACTCGTTATGTTTTGTTAAGATATTCATATTGAGAAAATCAACATAGAAATTAGCTATTAGCTGTGTAAGCTCATGCTTACCGCTCTTAAGACTTCTTTCAAAAAGTTGCATGAGTTGTTCCAAATCATCTTTTTTTGAAACACGCTTGGTTCTTAAAATACCATCCTCATGTTTTTCATAAGTGCCAAAAGCAATTGGATCAGTATTTTTTGATAGAAGTTTGATCAGGTTTGCAACTTCATTAACGAGTAATTCAAATGATTCAGGTCTCTTATGGAGCTGATTGAGCGCATTCTTTAAATTCAGCAACAGAAATTCATCCTTGGTTCGTGCAGACATCGGTTTTTTAGCAAAAAGCTTAATTCGAGCATCCGTCATTTTTAAATCCAGATAATGAGCCAAGGCAATTAAATTGTTTTCCATAGTCTTTCTTTCAAAAGCTGCTAGATCACGATTAAAAAGAGCGTCATAATAAAACGTCTTACCTTTAGATTCATAAAGCGAGAGTAAGAGCAGCATCACCTCATTAGAAATTTGGATGCGCTCCATGTTTGCTAAAGCTTTCATGTCATCAAACCTTTCTTTAATGGAAGCAACTGCCTCCAATAAATTCGCGTAGCAAGGAATTACATGGGACGATATCATCATCGATATCATTAAAGTATTTCAAAAATTTCAAGAGGCGATTTGCAGTGATGAAGTGCTCGTTATCACTGGGAATAGCCTGCAATTGAGTAACTGCATGTTTTTTCAAAACAGCAAACTCATAAGTCAATTCAGAGTTAAATACGAAGTTAGCTTCTTTTTGGGTTGGATAAATCCATTTAAATTCTCCACGTCTGACTGAAGGCCACATGTCCATGGTAACGATTGCTGATGAATTGCGATATTTTTGGTCTCGTACTATGCGTCTTAACAATCTTAGTTCAGTGATACTGATTGGGTTGTGATTATCAATATGCAACTGAGTCTGTGGTGAGATATAGATATTAAACTTTTGATGTTTTGGAATACTCTTCGTCAATTTTTCATTGAGAGCATGTATGCCTTCAATAATGATTGGCGTATCCCTTTCTAGACAAATGACTTTTCCTTTCTCGCGCTTTCCTGTTTTGAAATTAAAGCGAGGTAAAACAATCTCTTGACCTTGAACAAGTGCAAGCATATCGTGATTGAATAATTCAACATCTAAAGCATCAACATGCTCGAGATCAGGTGTACCATCATCATTTTTAGGAGCAATATCTTTACCAAGATAATAGTCATCAATAGAGATCATCACTGGCATGATACCCCGGCTCATTAATTCGATTCTCAAGCGATTCGAAAATGTAGTCTTACCTGAGGAAGATGGCCCAGCAATGGCAATTAACCGAATATTATCGATATTGGTCTGAATTTGATCTCCTAAGTCATATAGCATATGTGCATGTTTAGTTTCGCACATATTGACGAAGTCGACAGAGGAAGCATAATCCTTCGCATATGCGTTGATGAGCGGAATCGTATTGCCATGAATAACTTTACCCCATTTTGCTGCTTCCTTAAGTGCTGTTCCAAATCTTGGTTCATCTAAGAAGTTTGGAATGGCTCCATTGAATTCCGCTCTTGGATATTGAATGATAAATCCTGGGTTATATAAAAATAACCTAAAACTTCGTAGATATCCGGTAGAGGGCAGCATGTATCCAAACATATAATTGATATAACCTTCGCATTCATAAAGATTGACATAATCTTCCTGACGGTATGATAAGATAGCGACTTTATCAAGCATATCAAGTTCAGTATATAACTTTGTTGCAGCACCAACAGATACGCGTTTTCTTTCAATTTGGTAATCAAAATGAATGATGGATTGAACTTCTTCATTTATTCTATTGACTACGGCAGTATTGACTACACCGTCAAAAGATTCCAAGACAGCCAAAATGGATCTTGATATGCTGTAATTGAATTTGATTTTTGCTTTTGGATATAATCTTTGCACTGCCATTGCGATAACATAACGCAATGTTGATTCATAGATGCGAATGGCATCGCTATGATTATATTTCAAAAATTTGATGGTTGAGTCCTTTGCAATCCTATAACTCAATTCTCTTAGTCTGCCATTGACAGTTGCAGCCAATGCATCCTTCTCACCAAGTTCTGTAGCAATTTCTTTGAGTATCATTGGATTATTGTAAACTAAAGCTTTTCCTTCGATATTTAGGTTCATTGTGTTTTTTCTCCTTTTTACTCGTCCTCATCAAATAGATCCAGTCTATTTAAATGTATCTTCTTGTCGTCCTTAGTTATGACTTCTTCGTTGAGAATATCAATGGATTCAACAGGTTTTATTTTCTGTTTCGATACCCGTCTGTTGATTCTATCTTCAAGAATTTCTTCTTCTGCATCGAAAATCTCGATGCTATAGCCTCTGCCAAGACTTTCTTCATCGAATATTTTCTTGCCAAATTTGTTACCTGAATATTTCAAATCAGAAACAACAGCTTTGATGGAATCCTTTTCGGTAACAATCAAGACACCAACATCTTCTTTTTGTTGTTGCTTAGAGAGTCTAGCAGCTGAAACTGCAAAATGAGGATTGGCTTTTTGATGTTCAATGACTAAAATACCTCGACGATTACGATTATATGTAGGAAGTTCCTCAACAATATCCTTGATGATATGACCTCTAGAAGTCAACAGTAAGAAATCATCCCCAGGATTTACATATAAGGCAGCGATTAATTCATCATCTTCAGCTAGTGACATACTTCTTACACCACCAGCTTGTAGTCCGTACATTGGAAGCTCAACAGATCTAAAACGAAGTGCATATCCTTTTTTAGAGATGGATAAGATATTATTTCGTTCGTTGATATCAACATAAACAAGTTCATCGTTTTCAGCTAAACGCATCGCTTTCATCGGTTTATTGTATCTGGATACTTCGAAATCACTTAGTTTGGATTGTTTCATCATGCCTTGAGCAGATGCTAACAAAACGGATTGCCCAGAGTTGAAGTTAGAAACGGAAAGTACTTTAAGTACTCTTTCATTTTTTTCAATAGGAACAATATTATTAAGATAGATACCTAAATCTTTCCATTTTTGCTCATCAAGCTTGTAAACAGGAAGGAAAATATAATTACCTAAATTGGTAAAAATCAAGAGTGTATCCAAAGTATTTAATTCTTGTTCGAAAATTAAGGAATCGTCAATCTTTAACCCCACGGATTGAGAAGCCTGATAACTTCTTGTGCTTGCCCGTTTGATATATCCTTCCTTAGTTATTCCAATCATTACCTTTTCATCGCTAATTAATTCTTTATGGTCAATTTTGATATTTTCAATTTCTTTTTCAATCTCTGATTTTCGATCATCTCCAAGTAAATCAGAAACTTCAATCAATTCACGCTTGATGACTCTACGAAGTGCATTTTCGCTTGATAGAATATGTTCGAGCTCTTTGATTCGGTCAGATAGTCCTTCATTTTCATGCTGTAATGCTTGTATATCTGTATTGGATAAACGATATAGTTGAAGGGTAACGATTGCTTCAGCTTGCAATTCAGAAAAATCAAAAGCAGCTATAATGTTATCCTTTGCATTTTGTTTGTTTTGTGAATTGCGAATAATTTTAACAATTTCATCAACAACGGAAACCATTTTGATTAAACCAAAAACAATGTGCTGTCTTTTATTTGCCTTAGAGAGCTCATAATTAGATCGATTCGTAATGACATCCTTTTGGTGATTGACATATGCCTTTAAGATCGGAATGACACCCACCAAAACTGGGCGATGATTTAAAATCACAACCATGTTATAGTTGTATGCTACTTGAAGATCAGTTGATTTAAATAAGTAATTGAGAAGAAATTGTGCATCCGCACCTTTCTTTAAGTCAATTGCGATGCGCATTCCATCCTTATCAGATTCATCTCTGATTTCAAGAATGTCATCAATTTTCTTATCAATACGAAGCATATCGATTGATTTGACAAGATCTGCTTTATTCACTTCATAAGGGATCTCTGATATAATGATGCGATCCTGACTTTTTGAGATTTCTTCAACAAATGTTTTTGCCCGGATCACTACCTTACCAGCACCCGTATCTAGTGCAGAAATGATGCCTGAATGACCTTGGACAATACCACCTGTAGGAAAATCAGGACCCTTGATAATCTCTATGATATCCTTGATAGTGATATTTTCATTATCGAGATAAGCGATGGTTGCTGTAACAACCTCACGTAAATTATGTGGAGGTATTTTTGTTGCGTAGCCAGCACTGATTCCAGTTGCACCATTGACAAGTAAATTGGGGAATTTTGCGGGTAGAACAACAGGTTCCAACTCTTCATCGTCAAAATTAGGAACGAAAGGAACAGTTCTTTTATCAATATCACCCAAAAGTGCTTCTGATGCTCTGGATAAACGAGCTTCAGTGTAACGCATTGCTGCAGCACTATCTCCATCAATCGATCCATTGTTCCCATGCATATCGATTAAAGGTACGCGCATTTTAAAATCTTGGCTTAATCTGACCATAGCGTCATAAATCGATGAGTCACCATGTGGATGATACTTCCCCATGACTTCCCCAGCAATTCTTGCTGATTTCTTATAGGGCTTATTATGAAGCATACCCATTTGTTGCATCGCATATAAAATACGACGCTGAACTGGTTTAAGTCCATCTCTTGCATCAGGAAGTGCGCGATCTTGAATGATATATTTTGAATAGCGTGCAAAGCGTTCAGATACAATATCTTCTAAGGAGGATTCAATGACTTTTTCGACAAATTTGTCGATATCATGACTGATAGACATTATTCCACCCCCTGTTCTAGATCAAAATCATCGCTGATTTCGAAGTCCACATTATCTTCAATCCATGCTCTACGTGGTGCGACATCGTCGCCCATTAGGATGGATATGCGTTTGTCAGATGCGCCTAAATCTTCGATGCATACTTGAATCAGTGATCTGGATTCAGGATTCATGGTTGTATCCCATAACTGGATGGCATTCATTTCACCGAGTCCTTTATATCTTTGCAGATTATAGGGTGAATCATCAATGAGTGCTTTTAATTCTTCATCAGTCCATGCATAAAAAATCTCTTCTTTTTTACCCTTCTTTTTAGTGAGTTTATATAAAGGAGGTTGAGCAATGTAAAGTCTTCCTTCTTCAATAAGTGGTCTCATATACCTAAAGAAGAATGTCAATAACAAAATTTGAATGTGTGCACCGTCTGTATCAGCATCGGTCATGATAATAACCTTATTATAATTACATTTTTTAATATCAAAATCAACACCAAAATCAGCACCTATCGTGTAGATGACCGTACTGATTTCTTCGTTTTTTAATATTGTTTCGATTGAAGTTCTTTCAGTGTTGATGACCTTACCACGTAGAGGCAGGATCGCTTGAAAACGTCTGTTTCTACCTTGCTTTGCAGATCCTCCTGCTGAATCACCTTCAACTAAAAACAATTCATTTATCGATTTATCTTTACCTTGAGCTGGCGTAAGTTTTCCGCTCAAAGACATTTCTCGCTTCTGTTTGGATTTTCCATTTCTCGCTTCATCACGTGCTTTTCTTGCTGCATCTCTGGCGCGTTGCGCTTGAAGTGATCTATTGATGATCAAACTGGCAATCTGTTTGTTTTCCTCAAGGTAGGTTGTCATATTTTCATAGACGACAAAATCAGTTGCGTTTCTAGCCTCTGGGGTACCAAGTTTACCCTTTGTTTGACCTTCGAACTCCAAAACTTCCTCAGGAATTCTTAAAGAAATAACAGCTGTCAAACCTTCACGGATGTCAGAACCGTCTAGATTATTGTCTTTATCCTTTAAGATTGAATACTTTCTTGCATAGTCATTGAGTGAGCGTGTTAAAGCTGACTTAAATCCTATTTCATGTGTTCCACCATCTCTAGTTCGAACGTTATTTACAAAAGATAAGATAGTTTCCTGATAACTTGTTGAAAACTGAAAAGCAATGTCAATTTCAATTTTCTTTTTCTTCTTTTCAATCAATTGATACTCTGAAGTTATCAAGTAGGTATCATGTAGCCCAGTTTTTTCTTTATTTAGAAATTCAATATAAGCTTTAATACCGTCATCGTATCTAAATGACTCCTTTTGAGGTTTTCTTTGATCAATGAGATTTATTTTCAAACCCTTGATTAAAAAAGCAGCCTCTCTTAGACGTTCTTTGATCATATCGTATTGAAAAAGAGTTGTAGAGAAAATTTTAGGATCTGGTTTAAACCAAACGGTCGTTCCTGTTTTTTTAGTTTCCCCAATGCGTTCAATTTGACTAATCTTTGATCCACCTTCTGAGAAGCGTTGACGCCAAATCATGCCATCTCGATAAATAGTGACTTCTAAAAACTGACTTAATGCATTGACAACTGAAGATCCAACACCATGAAGACCACCGGATACTTTGTATCCGTCAGTATCGGAAAACTTCCCTCCCGCATGCAAAACAGTAAAAATGATCTCCGTTGTCGGACGTCCGGAAGCATGCATTTTATAAGGCATTCCTCGACCGCTGTCAGAAACCTCTATGCTGTTATCGGTTTTAATTGTAAGGGAAATTTCATTACCAAATCCAGATAAAGACTCGTCAATTGCATTATCAACGATTTCCCAGACGAGGTGATGAAGACCCTTTGCATCTGTCGATCCAATGTACATCCCAGGTCTTTTTCGTACTGCTTCAAGACCTTCGAGAATTTGAATCGATTTTTCATCATAAATTTTATTTGCCTTATTCACGTGATCACCAACTTATTTTTATGACTCTATTATACCAAAAAATATAGTCAACTACAATGTTTGATTATGTTTTATTTTTTTGATTTGACATTCAATTCACTCATGATATAATATGTAAGTAATGGGGTGATGAAATGACATATATATGGATTGGTTTGCTTATGATTCTTTCCTATTTTCTTGGTTCAATTCCTAGTGGATTAATTATCGGAAAAGTTTTTAAAAAAGTCGATATAAGAGAATTTGGGTCAAAGAATACAGGTGCAACTAATGCAACACGGGTTTTAGGAATCAAGTATGGAATCTTCGCTTTTTTCTTTGATGGAATAAAAGGCGCTTTAGTTATCTTGCTAGTCTATCTGATTGGAGAGTCTACAGGAGACAAAAGTATTTATTTGGTCAGTCAATATCAAATTAATATTTCAAGCATTTATGGAATGGCAGCTGTTTTAGGACATGTTTTTCCCATCTATATCAACTTTAAAGGTGGTAAGGCAGTGGCAACTTCTGCAGGTATGATCTTTGCCATTGAGCCATTGGTTGGTTTAGCTGTTATTGTAATTTTTTTAATCGTCTTTTTTACGACTAGATATGTTTCCCTATCATCAACAACTGCTGCATCATTCACTTTAATTTTTTTTGGGATTCGAATTTTTATCCAGGATAGTTTGTATAATCAATCAACCCGTATCATGGATTTTGTGATTATAATGATGTTAAGTATCTTAATATTTATTAGGCATAAATTGAATTATCGAAGACTTAAAGCTGGAACAGAATTAAAAATGTAGTTCATAAATAAAAATAGTTCAGATTGAACTATTTTTGTATAATTCCATAATGTTCCATCAGCTCAAGATACTCAAAACCGATGATGCCAATCCACATTTTTGAAGCTTCGATGAATGCTTCTGGATAGTCATTCCAACTCCATGTGATTGGCCATATGCCCTGATTGTTTCTTGATTTCATAGCAAGATCTAATTCCTTAAGCATTAAATCAGTAAAAATATCTGATCCTATAGAAGGATGCCTTTTGATTAATGCTGAAGGCTTAACAGAGTAACTGGTAAACCATTGAGTGCTATCTTTCTCGATAATTAGATTCATATGAAAAATGATTAATGAGACGATATCGTGAGTAATTAGATCACTTCTATTCCCTTTATTGAGGTCATTTGCCATATCAATGATGGATCTGAGTTCATGAACTTCTATAGGGTCTATAGTGTTTTGAAGAAAAGATAAGACATCTTCTATCACGAGCATCGCATTTTTATGTAATTTACAATCTGGTTTTGTATGCAAAACGATGAAACCCGCAATGGATGCAGAAGGATTGAAGTCAGGAGATTCATCCCTATAGGACCACCATGGCGCATGTGGGTATAGATCATTAGTAAGATCTAGGCGTGGCCAGCGCTTGGTTTTCTCATCAAAAGAGGATTCAAGATATTTAAGCAAAAGATTAATCATCGGATAATCAGAACTGATAGGTAATGATCTCAAAATAACAATTGCAAGCCAAGTTTGTATGGGTGATGAATTTGGATTCCATAAATCAGGCTCCAATGCATGTCCAAAGCCACCATCTAAGTTTTGATAATGCGCCAGCTCATTAATAACATCCTTTGCATCAGCACCAAAAAAGAGATGGTTGATGCGTGCCTTTTCAAGGGGTCTTGAAAATGCTTGGATCTGCTTAATTAAGCTTTGAAACTCGATTTTGTCCATTATGTATCCTTTCTAGAAAAAAAGGCATATTTTCATATACCATTTTAATAAATATTATTTGTACTGATTCATTGAAGCTAAGATTTGCCGAACTTGTTTTTCAGAGGGGGTTCTACCCATTTGTCTCATCATTTCGCGAATCATCAATTCATTAACAGGTGGGTTTTTTTCCAAATAACGCTTGAACCAAGAACGTGCAAGGAAAAACCCTACAAGTGCTCCTACGAGTATGGCAACAACCAATAATACGATAAATAACCAAATTGCAATTTCCATATATAAATCACTCCTTACTTGCTAAATATATTTTACTTGATTCATATGGAAAAAACAAGCAAAATCGAGTGCGGTTTGACATATTCACCTATTTTGATTATAATGTGTTCAAAACATAGTTTTCAAAGGGGATAAATATGTCTTCTATCATTGATTTTATCATCAACAGCGCCAGTTATTTTATTATGGCATACTTTGTATACAGTATTTTAGGAAGAAAGAGAACAGTATCCATTATTGGATTATCGATTTTGCTTTTTGTTGAACTTTTCAATTTTGTTGGAGCAATTTTAGTTGGGACTGAAATTAAAGTCTTAATTCTATATTTTGTTTCTGCAGTTTTACCCGTTTTACTATCTTTATATGGATTCTTGGTTGTTACAGGAGGATTACCTTCATTCAGATTTAAATTCAAAGCAACAAAGCTTAAAAGTATATCAACTGATGTTCAGACAAGATATTTATCAACCCTATTGAGTTATGTTTCAATTTTTGGATCATTGGTATTTGGTATTCTCGCTTACTTTTATATAGATGATTTTACGAAATATATCATCATCTCCGTTTTGATTCTTGCATTTGCTTTTGGAATCTATGTCGTTGTGACAAACGGAAAAATCACATCAGAACAAGTTATCTTGATTATCGGCAAGAATAGAGAAAAAATCTATAGTTATGATATCCCTAAAAAAAAGCAACGTGTTATTGTTAGCGATTTCTTCGATAATCCCAATTATATTGTTGATCCGATTGGTATTGCAATCCTACAATATGATGATAAGAAAATCGAGAAACATTTTCTTTATTGGATTGCTACCAATGATAAAATAGACATGGCAAATTCAGGACTGAAAGAAATCTTAACTTTAATCTATAAAGATGAACTTGAGCGATATGAAAAGTACCATTATCGTTCCTTGGTATTTAGTGTGGGTAAAATGGGTAAAGCGGATTTGGTTAAAAATAAGAAAATTAAATAGAAATAGGACCAATTGGCCCTATTTTTTTTGGTAGATGGTTATTCGCTTAATGCCATATACGCGTTCTTTTACTTTAATCAGTGAATTCATTTTCTCATCAAGAACAACCTGTTTTTTTGATTCACAGACAATATATCCCAGATCACTTAAATGCGGTTCTAATTGTTTCATGACCTCATGATAAATGATAAAGTCATAAGGCGGATCGACAAAAACGACATCGAAAAATAATCCATCATCTAATGTATCTAAATATTTTTGATAATCCTTTAATATAACTGAAACTTTTTCTGCTTCATTTAATATCTTCGCATTTTCTATCATGGTTTTAATCGCTGACTTATCATTATCAACAGCATAAAGATATGATGCTCCTCTAGAAACAGCTTCAAGACCATAAGCACCCGATCCAGCAAACAAATCAAGGATAGTACCATGGATGGTGCCACCTAGCATATTAAAAACTGATTCTTTGACCATATCAGCAGTCTCTCTAGTTGTGACTTTACCTACGCGCACCAAATTTCTTCCTCGGTGTTTACCGCCTACAATTCTCATACTTCTGGTGTGTATCCTGCTTTTCTAACAGCCACAAGGATCTTATTCAAATCTTTTTCATCTTTAAAACTAACGCTTTTATCCGATAGATCAACCTTAGCATTTAAACCACTTGTTATCAAAGCTTTCTGAATGGTCATCACGCAATGATTGCATGACATGTCTTTAACTGTAACTTTCATTTTCTTATTCCTCCACTTTTATCTTTTTGAATTTAAATAAATTTAAACTTAATGCATTGAGTACAACCATGATACTTGAAAATCCCATTCCGATACCAGCTAGTGACGGATTTAAGAATCCTAATGCTGCCAAAGGAATCATAACAATATTGTAAGCAAATGCCCAAAAGAAATTCAAGTAGATGTTTCTTAAGGTAGCAAGTGACAAATCAATCGCTTTGGTGACCAGTCCTAAATCATAGCTCATCAGAGTCACATCAGATGTATCGATTGCAATATCGCTTCCACTGCCTACGGCAAACCCGACATCAGCCATTTTTAAAGCTGGAGCGTCGTTGATACCATCGCCGACAAAAGCCACAATTTTTCCTGTTTTTTGTATCTCTAAAATCTTTAGTGCCTTCTCATGAGGCAAGACTTCAGAAAATACGTGTTCAATACCCAAAAGCGATGCAATATAGCATGCTGTAATCTCTTGATCACCCGTAATCATATAAGGGGTGATATTTCTCTTTTTTAGTTCAGCAATAACACCTTTTGCCGTTTCTTTAATCGGATCTTCCACAGCTATCATATTAACAATCACTAAATCAATGACTGTAAAAAAAACTGTTTTACCTTGATTGAGATAGGTTTCATAATCATAGATTGAGGGATCTAGATTTAACTCCTTAATTAAATTGAGGGAACCGACATAAACTTCTTTTTGATTTGCCAGACCTTTAACACCTTTACCAAGCATCACTTGAAAGTCACTAATTTCATAATAAGGTTCGCCACATGCATCTGTAATGGCTTTTGCAATGGGATGGTTAGAGTGTTTTTCTAGGGATGCAGAATAGACCAAAGTAGACTTATCGCCTATGAAATCACTTAATTCAGGATGACCTTTAGTGAGTGTACCCGTCTTATCAAAGGCGATAGCATTAATCTTGTTTGCTATTTCGAAAAATTCCCCACCTTTGTATAAAATACCCTCCTTAAAGGCAATGCCACTTCCAACAGATATGGAAGTCGGTGTGGCGAGACCAAGCGCACATGGACATGAAATGACCAAGACGGCTATCGCAGGGGCGAAGGCGACACTTAAATCATTTCCACCATTAATGACGAAAACCCATAAAACAAAGACGGTAAAGCTGATGAAAACGACGACAGGAACAAATAAGGCAGCAACCTTATCGGCAATCCTTTGAGCCTTTGGCTTGATTAATGCCGTATCTTCTACGGTTTGAATAATGTTTGCTAAAACGGTATCAGAACCGACAGCAGTTACTTTTATTTCCAATGTTTCAATCATATTCATGGTAGAACCGATGACCTTGTCGCCAGTTTCTCTAAATGAAGGCATGGGTTCTCCAGTAATCATCGCTTCATCGACATAGCTTTTTCCTGAAAGAATGATGCCATCTAAAGCAATTTTCTCATTAGCGAGGACAATCATGATATCACCAGGTTTGACATCATCAATCGGAAGCATGACATCCACACCGTTTGTTCTAATGCGAGCTTCCTTAGCACCTAAACTGATGAGTGTCTGCAAGGCATTGCTTGTTTTCTCTTTGACTCTATTTTCAAAGAAATTTCCAATCATCACCATAAAGATAATGACTGCAGTGGTCTCAAAATAGAGATCGGGCATAGCGTGCATGTCTTGACTTGCATAGGTCAATATTTGAAATATGCTAAAGACATATGCAGCACTTGTCCCTAAGACAACTAAAGTATCCATGCCTAGATTTTTACCTTTGATCTGATGATATGTTGCTTGAAAAAATCTTCTACCTACATAAAACAAGATCGGTGTTGCGATTGCCCATTGCACATAACCATTCATCAATATTTCAGGAACATATAGAGAAATACCCAAATGGACAAACATAGTCCATAAGAGTGGAAAGGTCAAGATTCCAGCAAGAATCAAATCCATAAGATCCTTTTTCTTTGCTTTTTCTTGTTGCTCGTTATTTAAAATAGGATAATATCCGATAATTCTTAAGTGATGTGCAAGTTTATCTTGATCATACTCAGTTTCATCATAAGTAAAAATCACTTTTTTGGATGTCACTAAAACTTTTGCATCAACATGATTCAAGGTGTCGAAATAAGTTTCTATCGATTTGGCACATTGTGCACAGGTGATGTTGCTGACTTTCATCGTTTTTCTAGTCATGAAGTTGTCCTTTCAACTGCTTAAATCCTTGATCAATCATTATTTGAATGTTCAGGTTGGCTAAATGGTAATAGACCATTTTTCCTATTCTTTTATTTGTGACAAGATTGTATTTCTTTAGAAATCTCATTTGATGTGAAATTGCACTTTTTGACACACCAAGCAAATGTCCAAGATCACAGACGCACAATTCATGTTCCTTAATGGATTCAAGAATTTTTATCCGTGTTAGATCTCCCAATACCTTATATAATTCGACAAGATTTGCATATTCATGATCTGAAAGCAAGTTCAATTTAACTTGATCTAGTATTTCTTGGTGAAATACTGGGCAGGTGCATTTCGGTTGACAATCTTCCATATATCCTCCTACAGTTGAGTATTCGCTCAACTAAGATTATACTCTTTCCTCAATCTGTTTACAATTAAAAAGCACTCATGGAGTGCTAGTCAATTAGAATCTGATCTACTGTTTTTCTATCTAATTTCTTTAGAACTGCAAGAACAAGCTTAATCGTATTTTCATAATCGTCGTAATGAATGATTGAAGTGTGGGAATGCATGTATCTCGTAGGTATGCAAATTGATAATCCTAGAGCGCCATGATGTGCCAAATGCATATGTCCAGCATCAGTTCTTCCACCTGAGATAACTGCTTCCTGATAAGGGATCTTTTCTGCTTTTGCTGTTTCAATAACGAATTTTCTAAGTGCTTGATTAGGAACTAATCCGAGATCATAAATTATAATCTGAGGACCCTTTCCTAAAGATTGCTCATTTGGATCTCCACCAGGTACATCATTGGCGAGTCCAGTATCGATTGCGATGGCAATTTCAGGTTCAACTATATAGGAACTTGTCTTAGCTCCACGAAGTCCGACTTCTTCTTGAACAGTAAATGTACCAAAGACTTGATTGGGATGCTCTTTTAGTCTTTTCAGAACCTCAATGACGACAGCACTGCCGATTCTATTGTCCCAAGCTTTTCCAAGTAAGAATTTTTGGTTGCCTAAAACTCTAAATTCGGTGTGTGGTGTCACCATATTTCCTGGTTCAACGCCTAATGCTTCTGCTTCCTCTTTAGAAGATACGCCTAAATCAAGATACATCGTATCTATGGGTATGGCTACATTTCTTTTATCTTGAGGAATAATATGTGGAGGCTTAACGCCAGTGACGCCATACACAATACCTTTTTTGGTCTGAATCTCCCAAACCTGAGCCAGCATAACTTGTGAAAACCAGCTGCCTAGTGTTTGAAATTTCACAAAACCTTCTTTAGTGATCTGCGTCACCAATAGACCAATTTCATCCATATGTCCGGCAATCATGATACGCGGACCTTCTTGGTTTTTGATGCCAATAACGGATCCCAAATTATCATATTTAACTTCATTAACGTGATTTTTTATCTCTGATGCAATATATTGACTAACCTTTTTCTCATTGCCTGGGACTCCAGGTAATGTTGATAAATTCTTTAGTACTCTCAATGTTTCATTCATTGATTCTCACCTCAACTTCACTAAAAAAAATTATAACATATTTTTTTGCATAAGAAAAGCCTAGAAAGCTGTGAGAACGAAATAGTTCAGGGGGGTGTTAACTTTTTCGATGTATCGGGATTCCAATGATCTTGGCTTTCACACCCACAACGTTTTAACTCCCAGTTTAAAGCTTTGGGTTCCACGGCTGCTCCCTAGGTTCACCTTCAATTTATCACTAATAGGCCAGTTTGTCAAGAAAAATAAAAGCGCTTACTAAGAATAAGCGCATAAATTGGATTAAATTCTATCTTATTTTATAAGATAACACGAATTGATCAATAATAAACTGATATTCTGACAAATTTGCCATGATGAATCAATAGCGACAACAAAAGCTCGCGAATCTTGGATTCAATCATATAATCAACATTGATGCTTGGAATATCAACACGAACTGTCAAATAATCATCGTCGCTTAAATCTTCTAACTCAGTAATCATATATTCTTTACTGAAGTTTTCAAGCTCATCTTCCAATTCAAAATAGACAATAAAACTGATAATGATCTTGGTTTTAATCTCCAAATCCTTAAGAAGTCCAGCAAGATTTTGAGCTCTAGCTATGATGTAATTAGGACTATGGAAGAATAGTTTTTCGTAGATTTCTTTATTTGGATCCTCTTGCAGAGTAAGATTTATTGACATCTTGAATTTTGCTTCCAAGTATGATTTGAATTTTGCAGCTCGCTTTGCATTTTTCTCATGAAAATCAGCATAGAGGTAAATGGTTTGTTTTTTATTGCCATAGGCAGTAATGATAAATTTAAAATAATTTGCATAGATTAAAATATCATGAAATACACTATGGAATTGATCAAGATTCACTCTGATTTGATATTCAGCGCATTGAGTAAAAGATTCATTATAAACCAAAGGTTCAAATAAAGCATTTGCATAAACTTCCATTTGCTGGTCTACATCATAATAATGATAATTGTCATAAGCAACACGCTGATAGAATTTAATCAGCTCAACAACAGAGACAACAATCTCTAAAATGACAAATGAACCAGCAAAACTATACTTAATTGCATTCGGGAAATCAGAGATTAAAAAGAGATAGACGACTGGAGGAAAAAGTGCGATGACTAAAATTCTAAATGTTGAAGTGAATCCTTTCTTGTAAAGAAAGAAGGTTAGAACGAAGATGATGATGATGATGTAGAAAATGAAGAAGTGCATCCAATTAAAATGATCAAGTGAGTTTGCGATTGAGTTAATACTTAAGATAAATAAAAAGATACCCAAAGAAAATAATAGCAAGGTTGTCAGCTGTCTTAAATGCAAATACCAATTTTTCGTATATAATTTTCTTGCCTGTGGCAAGTGATAAAAGTTCTTCATCTCCTTTTGGTAAGAAAAGAATGGCCAATATGATCCTCGAATACTAAATCTGATTGGAAGAACATTTTCATCATTCAGATGAGACTCAAGATAGATTTCAAAGCTTGATAATGGATTAATAACGATTAGTAAAGTTCCAACAATAACAATAGGTAAATGATATGGGTCTTCAAGTAAAAATAAGAATAGTGCAGTCAAAGCACCATAAATTGAAAAGATGATGAGTTTAGGTACTCCACCAAAGACATAGATCCCCACAAACACTAAAGAAACAATCGCGGAAATCATAAAAATGCCTTGACCTTTAAGATTGAATAAAATCAAAGCAATCGGCATTAGAATAAAAATCAATATTGTTAAGGTACCTGCAATTACAATGCGTCTTTTCATATGGTGACCCCCAAATACTATTATACAAAAAAAGAGTGGAATATTCCACCCCTTTTTCATTTAGTTTAAATTTGATAATGCTTTGACTAAACCAGCCTTTAACATTTTGTCTGAATTTTCAATACCCTTTTTTAATGCTAAAGCTTTTAAATCTTTAACAAGCATCTTTGAATAATCGATAGATTCGACAACAGCTTTGACTTTTATTGGAGCTTTGACTTCAACCTTCTTAGGAGCATTTGTACTTATCTTTGGCAAGTTACCAACTAAAGCATCCTTTGCAAGCTTGCAGTATGCAGTGAAATCTTCAGGTTGGAAAATGGCGATATCAGCAAGCATCTTACGGTTCACTTGAACATTAGCAAGTGATAAACCATGGATAAGTGTTGAATACTTCATTCCATTTAATTTGGCACCAGCATTGATACGCGTAATCCAAAGTTTTCTAAATTCTCTTTTTCTTTGCTTACGGTCACGATATGCATATGCTAATGAACGCATAACTTGTTCGTGTGCTGTGCGATATAATGTTCTCTTCGAACCAAAATAGCCTTTGGCTAACTTTAAAATCTTTTTACGGCGCTTTCTAGTGACGATTCCGCCCTTTACTCTTGGCATTTTTTGCTTTCCTCCTCTTACAACATGTTAGAAATAAGAGCTTTAATGCGTTTTGCATCGGTAGGATGAACCAAAGTTTCGCCTCTTAATTGTCTATTCTGTTTTGTTGTTTTTGATGCAGCTAAATGGTTCTTGTAAGCATGACCACGCATGAGCTTACCAGTACCAGTAACCTTAATTCTTTTCTTTAAACCACTATGTGTTTTTTGTTTTGGCATATTCGTAACCTTCCTTTTTTATGTGCTAATTGGTGCAAGTATTGCAATAAGACTTCTACCGTCCATCTTTGGCTTAGATTCAACTATAGCTCTAGATCCGACAGCGTCAATAAAACTAAGCATAACTTGTCTTCCGAGTTCGCTATGTGTAATCATTCTACCGTAGAAACGGATCGATAGTTTGACCTTGTCGCCTTTTTCTAAGAATTTAATCGTGTGATTTAACTTTGTTTCCAGATCATGCTTATCAATGGTTGGGCTCAAACGAATCTCTTTGAGTTCAACAATGTGCTGATTTTTCTTGATTTCTCTAAGTTTCTTTTGTTGTTCATATCGATATTTTGAGTAATCCATAAACTTAGCGACCATTGGTTTTGATTCTGGAGATACAACGACGAGGTCAAGTTCTTTTTGTGTAGCCAAAGCTATGGCTTCACGGCGGGAAATAATGCCGACTTTTGCTCCGTTTTCATCGATGACGAGTAAATCGCCATAAGGAATGTTATCGTTGACTAAATCGGTATTTTTTTTTGGAATTTGTTTAATGCAGTCCACCTCCATTTCCTGTATTTTAGAAAAGAAAAAGTGTGTACATGATGTACCCACTTTGTAACGTCAATTGAATAAACGTGACTTTTTGCCTATGAATTCGTCCATCAGGCGAGAGGGTATCTCTTCTTTTCACTCATATTTAAATACATGAAGATTATACCATTTTTGTATCTATTGTCAAGAAAATAGAGCATTAAATCGTCTCAAAATTGATTTGATAGATGTAAATGGATAATCCTAAACAAATATAACATACTTTATAGACATACGCAAGGGTAAAGGTTGAATATAATGAGGAAAAAAGCGGAAAAAGATAAAAAAGAGATAAATTTGGATGATCTTCCTGGAGCCAACTGATTAAGACATAGAAAACTGCTATTAAAACGGACAGAGCCTTATGCCTGTCTCTAATGAAAATAAAGACAAATAAGGTAATGATGATACCGTCAAGATAAAGATTGATGAAAACTAGATTTAGTGATAAGTCAAATGTGTAATATGCCGTTAAAAAGGTTGGAAGTATATGGTAAACCATGAAAAACATGAAATACAACCAGGTAATCACAATTAAATAGAATATCATTTTATGAAGTATAACCCATGTTCTTCCGAAGTAACCGATCATAGGCTTAAGGTGTGATTGATCGTGATCCATCGTAACCAAAACAACAAAAAAAGGAAAAATCAAAGTGAATAATTGACTCATCATCTGGACATAATATCGTTGATTTTGGAGCTGATATAATCTTTGTTCAACTACGGGTTCATTGGGGTAGATCAGTAACATCAGCATCACAATCCATAGCACAAGACCAAGGATAAGTATGGTTCTCTTTTTTGAATAGAACAGATGTAAATATAGATACCCCATCATAATTTTAAATGCTTGTTTGCAAGATGCATGAAAAGCTCAGGCTGATGTGTCGAGACGATAAAACTCATTCCTTCTGCTTTTTTCATTTCAATATAGCCCTTGAGGGCTAGAGTACTTTCAGCATCCAATCCAGTTAAAGGTTCATCTAAAATGATTAAATCTGGCTTCCCAATGAATGCGGAAATGATTGCCAGTTTTTGATGATTACCTTTCGAAAGCTCATGAATGCTCTTAAAGATAGGAATATTAAATGACAATAATAATCTTTGATCTATTTTAGCCTTCTTGATTCTCGCCAGTGTTTCTAAGTAAGGTAAGACCTTGACGAACAAAGGAAGCATTGCCTTTTCAGGCAAATACCCAATTTTTAGCTTTTTTGATTTAACTGTACCGACATCAGGTCGAGTGAATCCTAAAACCAATTGAATCAATGTCGTTTTCCCATTTCCATTTTCACCACTGACCAAAATGAAATCACTTGGGTTGATTTCTAGATCAAAGGTCTTCGACAAATAACTTTTTCCAGCTTGCTGCATACTAATTAAGGGCATAAGTCTCTATTAACATGCCACTTTCTTTTAATATCTGATAATCAATCATATATCTGAAATTGGAAATGGTTTGTTTGGTGCCATCCGTAAAACGAATTATGATGGGCACATTATCTAAGAGCATATTTTCAAGTGGAATGGTAAGAACAATCTTATCGGCCTCGATGACATAATCGATAGCGTATTCTATCCCAATTAAGATTGTTTCTACCGTTTTATTCAAAGACTGATATTCAATTTCAATTGTCCCAAGTCTTGAGAGATAACTCTGCGCATTTTTTTTGCCATCAAGAGCGTTCCATTCTAAGGCACTTGTATTTGATTTTTCAGCCATCAGTGAAAAAGCACCCAAACTGAATGTGTAATGATCATCATTGACTAAAAAGATATTAATCCAGAGATCTTCTATTAAAAAATCTTGATCCAAATCAGGTAGCTTTAAATACAATATTATCTGATAATAGGTCTCATTCAAGTAGTTTTCCTCAAACCCGTAACTCAATTTTTCTAAGGGCATCAGCAATTTTTTTGTTTCTGCTTGATTACACAATTCTATAGATGCATAACTCGGAAAATAGGCAATTGGATGTTCGATGTCATTCGTATAGAGAGCTATCTCCATCTGAGAGTCCTCTTCATAGAGATAACTATAGTATTTATGGACACTCAATAGCCTCATAGGAGGTTTTTCCTGATTATTAATGATGATGACTGCCATCATGAAAAGAATGACTAGAAAGCTGAATAAAAAGGCAAGGTGCTTCATATTCTTTTTTTCTCAAGTCGCTGATATTGTGTGGTCACTAAAAAGACTTCGTAACCTCCACGGTCCATACGAATCCAAAACAAATAGCGCGAAGCTACACCGTTTGTGATTTTACCTTCTCCATAAATATAAAGATCAACCTGCGTACCCGCATCTACTTTTAAGCTGATTTCATAAGATTCCTTATCTTCTTCGGAAACAGTATAGTCAGCAGTAAGTTTGAGTGATCCATCGAGATTATTTTTAAAAGCTGGTTTTGTTGAGGAAACCTTTATACCAATCGTTCCAGTTGCTGATAATCCTAGCTTGGAGCTCACCTTTCGATCAAGCTTATATGTATAATCGATAGCGGTGTAACCATCGTTATAGTAAGAAAATAAAGTTTCTGAAATATAGGAAACTTTAACATTTGAATTTACCTTATAGACATTCCATCCGATGAACTTTCTTTTATCAACCTTTTTGTAGTACTCCTTGTAGTCATCCTTAGAAAAATCTTCTAAAAGACTTCCAGTTGTCAAAGTTAATGATTCAAAGCTTTGATAATTTGTTGTAGCGAAACTAGTTTGGCAGAAGCCAAACATAGATCCAAACAATAATAACGCAACTACTATTTTTTTCATCATTTTATCCTCCTGCTCTATAGTAGGAAGATTCCACAAAAATTACTATAAAAAAAATCCAGCTCGATGAACTGGATTAATCTATCTATCTTTTCATAAAGGCTTCGATATCAGAAATTTCCTTGATAATCGATTTTGATAAGTTGATGGTTCCATCCTTGGTAACCACGACATCATCTTCGATGCGAATACCGATGCCTTCTTCTGCAATATATAAACCTGGTTCAACGGTAATTAAAGCACCCTCAGGAATCACAGCGCTATAATTGCCAATATCATGAACATCAAGTCCCAGGTAATGACCAAGACCATGATAATAGTATTTATTAATTTCTTCATCTTCTTTGATGAGTCCAAGTTCTTTTGCACCTTCAATTAAAATCGCTTTTCCGTATTCTTTAAATTCATGAAGCGTTACTCCTGGTCTTAGCCATTCGATAGTTTCCTTATTTGCTTTTAGCACGACTTCATAAATTGCTTTTTGACGATCGCTAAATTTACCGTTTACTGGATATACTCTAGTGATATCCGAGCAATAGTTGCCACAGGCAACACCTAAATCGAAAAGGACGAGATTACCGTCACTAATCTTTTCAGCATTATCAACATAGTGTAATATCGTCGCATTTTTTCCACCTGCAACTATCGTATTGAATGAAGGGGAGACACGGTGTTGATTCAAGATGTAATTGAATTCAGCTTCTGCTTGGTACTCTGCAATTCCAGGTTTTAAGGATTGCATAATACGGAATAATCCTTGATTTGTGATTTCAATTGCTTTTTTGACCTGCTCTATTTCCGTTTGATCCTTAACTGTTCGTAGTTCAGCTAAAATCATTTGATTGGATTGAATATTCAAAAACGGATAAAGATTTGTTAAATGATGTGCTTGCTTGATAGCAACAGTGTCATCAGCAAGTTCATTTTGGCGTTCAAGGTCTAGATAAAAGGTATCAATACTTCCAAATAGTGCTTTTCTTGTTGTTGAAAGCAAGCTGTGAATCAAACTATCAAATTCTTTAATATCTTTAACTTCACAAGGCTCAAGTTGACCAAGCATGCTTGCTTGTTCAAATGTCAATCCCGCACCATCCCACAACACCTTGACGGGATCATTAACGCCAATAAATAAATAAGATGCTGTTGTTTCTTCACCTTTTGCTAGTAACAAAATCACATTTTCCTGTTCGACTCCCGTTAGATAAAAGAAATTGCGATTGACAGAAAATGGGAAGCTCTGGTCATTGGATTTTTGTTGTGCACGTCCTGAGTAAAATACCGATAGCGAATGCTTACGGATTTGATTTAAATAGTTCGTTCTTCTTTGTTTGTACATGGGTTTCTCCTTATAAGGCTTCAATTTCATTTAGGATTATCGTATTGAGCTTTTCAATAGAATTTTTAGCCTCTTCCATCGATTGCTTTTTTGTGCCATAATAAATTTTGATCTTTGGTTCTGTACCACTTGGTCTAAAAACAATCCAGTAATCCTCTTCAAAATCATATTTCAAGACGTTTGAAACTGGAAATTCCAGTTTACTCACTTTTTTGTCTTGAACATGCATACTGTTTAAGACATCATCATATGAAACAAGCTGAATTCCTTCAATGACTGGAGGATTGGCTCTAAAGTGCTCCATAATGTTATTGATCTGTTCCAAACCTTTCATCCCTTTTAGGGTAATGCTCTTTGTAAATTCATAGTAATAACCATATGTCTGATAAATCTGATTTAAATAATCTATGATAGTCATTTGCTTCAATTTAACGAAATTGGCAATTTCTGCCAATATGAAGACTGCTTGAACTGCATCTTTGTCTCTCACGAAATCTTTCACTAGACTGCCGTAAGACTCCTCACAGCCAAACATATAAATCCCCTGATCCTTATGGATTTCAGCTTGTTGTCCAATGAATTTGAATCCTGTTAGGGTTGTAATGACATGCATCCCAAATGAATGCGCGATCACATCAATTAATTTGGATGTTACATTGGTCGTATAGACATATCCTTGATTGGGAAGTGAATGGTTTTTCTTCTTTTCATTTAGAATGTAAAAAAGTTCTATGGCTGCTGTTTGATTTCCCGTAAGCAACTGATACTTTCCTTGATGCAAAACAGCAATACCCAATCTGTCAGCATCTGGATCAGTAATCATGACGATGTCTGCATTTATCTTTTTGGCATATGAAATGGTATCTTCAAATGCTATCGCTTCTTCTGGATTTGATGATTTGGTATTGGAAAATGCCGGATCGACAATCATTTGCGGCTCATAGGGATAAATATCATAGCCCTGACTTTTGATAAATTTTGGTATCACTGGACCACCAGCACCATGCAATGGTGAATAAACGATTTTTACTGTTTTCTGATCATCTCGGATACGAATGGTTTCAACTAAAGCTAAATAGATATCATCAAAGGATGAGCCGATATACTGAATGTGTTGATCATCAATCAATTCAATTTCAAATGGATTTTCAATGTGATTAATCTCAGCAATGACCAAATCCGCATCATGAGGACATAGCTGTGCTCCCGTATAATCATAAGCTTTATATCCGTTATATTCCTTTGGATTATGTGAGGCGGTAATCATAATGCCACCAGCTCCATGAAAATAACGAACTGCAAAAGAGAGCATAGGTGTAGGTCTTAACGCTTCAAATAAATAAGAATCAATTCCCTGTTGAGCCAAAACCATAGCTGCTTGATAAGCAAAGACCTTAGAATCCTTTCGGTTATCATAGGAAATGGCAACGCCACCTGACAGATGATTATTTTTGATATAGCGCGCAAATCCAAGTGTTGCTCTACGAATCGTATAGAGATTGATTCGATTGGTACCAACACCCATTAGACCACGCATACCACCGGTACCAAACCCTAAATCAGTATAAAAACTTTCCTTGATTTGCTCTTCATTCAATTGGAGTAATTCTGCTTTCAAGTCTGGATCAAGATTAATTTGATTGAGCCAAAACTCATAATTTTTCATATGAGACATTTTTATCACCTGACATTATTATAAACTATTTTATACAAAAAATAACCAGAATTAACTGGTTATTTGTGGGAAATGTCATTTCGATTGAATATATTTAAGAGTCCTCTAAGCACAAGATCAGCATCTCTTTTTAATGGATGTTTGCATAAGGGAGCGATGGTTTGAGACAAACCACCAGTCAGAATGACGCTAAAATCTTCTTTCACCTCATCGCTAATTCTCTCTATTAAGCCATCAACCTGAGATGCTACACCATAGGTTACACCTGATTGCATACAGGAAATCGTATTGGTTCCTAATACCTTTTTAGGGACTTCAATATCAATATCGGGAAGTAAGGCAGTGTTACCGACAAGTGCCTTGATGGAGATATTCACACCTGGAGTAATGATGACGCCTATGATGGTTTTTTGTTTAACGTAAATATATTTAATCGCTGTTCCCAAGTCAATGACTAAGACAGGTGAAGTTTCACTATCTACAGCAACAGCACCACAGATTAGATCACCACCCACTTCCTTGGGATTATCAGTTTTGATATGGATACCTGTCTTAATTCCAGGTCCTACAATTAGGGGGTCTAGATTGAAAAAACGCGATGCAATATCCTTAAGTTTTTCCGTTATTCTTGGAACCACGGATGAAATAGCAATGGCTTTGACTTGAGTTGTATCAATCAAATTTTTCATTGCAATATAGTACTCATCAGCAGTTTTGGTGACTTCCGTGTTGAGTCTAAATGTCTTTAATATATTTTTCCCGTCTGAAATCCCGATGCTAATATTCGTGTTACCTACATCAAATAATAAAATCATAAAATCACTCATTTCATAATTTGTTTTTTACAACCTGAAGGGCGATGACAATCGGAGTACCGATAACCACAGCAGCAAGTGCTTCAACAAGTCCGTTTGTTACCGCGACCGTATAGACAATACCAAGCAAATCTGAGGATCCATACAAATCAATGATCTGTTGAGGAACCAAAAGGACGAGTGCTGTCAAAACTAAAATGGTGTGAACAACCGTACTAATGATTAGAGTCGAAGGAATCAGCATTCGTTTTTTATCATTGGATTTAACAAATGCAAAATAAAGAGTGATGAACACACCAATGACAACGAGCGCGATGGGAGCTAAGACATTAAAATTCCATTCTGTGAAATCGGCAATTGCTTTTGCACCGTAATAAGTGCCAAATGCTGTAACAAAGATGACTGCACCAAAAATATAGATGTCACTATTTTTGAATTTCCCGTCTAATGCCTTCAGTCCTTCATAGATGTATGCGGCCGCTAAAGCGAATAAAACCCGAGGCAATACCGAAATCAACGGATTATTAAAAGCAATGTCAAGTGGACCCATCGGTGTAAAGGAACGGATCCATGAGCCTATACCAAAAAACAGACCTAAGAGAATTGCATATCTTTTAGGTAACAAAAAAACGCCGATCAATACAGGGATATGGACGATGGTTATACTAACAAAGGGTGTCAAGGTAATAAACCCAAGTTGTGGAACAAAAATCATCACCAGAATAATCGCTGCAAAGACTGCCGTTAACGTTAAATCCTGAATACTATTCTTTTTCATTTTTTCTCCTTTTTAGGCCACTAAGGGTCCCATAAGTACTTCTATTATAAATCATTTTTGACGAAATAACAATAAAAATAGCCTTAGTTGCCATAGACTATTTCTATATAAGGTCCCCAAGGGCTATTATCAGGATCTGTATAGACCCGCTTTCCCCTGTTAAGATTGTTGATTTGTTCCATTTCAAGAGCTGACAATTCTATTTGTTGAGCTTGGAAATTTTCTAGGATGCGCGATGGTGTCACTGATTTTGGAATCATGATGACATCTCTTGCCAATCCCCATGCAATAACGATTTGTGGTATGGATGCGTGATGATGGTCAGCAATAATCTTTAAGGCTTCTAGATAGATGCCTTCAAATATGCCGCCTTTCATAAAAGGTCCATAACTCTCGATAGCAATATCTTCTGAATCCAGATATGCCTTGAGGGGGACTTGTGACAATCCTGGATGAAGCTCAACTTGATTGACCATAGGCTTGATCTTAGCCGTTTCCAACAATTCAACAAGATGATGCTTTTGGAAATTGGAAACGCCTATTGCACGAACCTTCTTTTGCTCATATAATGATTCGAAGAATGCCCACGTCTGTTGATTGATTTTTTTATCGTGATTGGGCCAGTGAATCAAAAATAAATCAACATAATCCGTTTTTAGCTTAGCTAAAGATTCGGTAAAGGCTTTTTCCATATTTTCTATGGTTGAATGACCTTTTTGCTTGGTTGTAATAAAAACTTCATTTCTAGGAATAAGAGAATCAATGAGCGCCTCGCCAACGCTTTGCTCATTTAAATACATCTGGGCAGTATCGATATGACGATACCCAATAGATAAGGCATATTTGACAGTCTCATAAGCACTAACTCCATCTGCAACCAAAAATGTGCCAAGGCCAAATTTAGGTATAAGTACGCCATTGCTCAGTTTTTTATTCATGAGTTACTCTCCTTTAACTTTTGAATCAATTCAGGTGTCAGTGTTTTTAACACCGTAAATAGCATTTTTCTTGCAGAATCAAGATCTCTTAAGTCCATCATTGCTGCAGTAGAATGGATGTAGCGTGCAGGAAGACCAATAGTTGTTGCAAGCACTCCACGATTCAAATCGAGTGCTTTTGCCGCATCGGTACCACCCAAGGATAAGAAATATTGATAGCTGATCTTATGTTTCTTAGCGAGTTTGACAAAAAAATCCAATAGACCTTGATGCATCACATTTTTGGGGTCATACATTCTCAGTAAAAATCCTTTGCCTAAACCACCAAGTGCATCTTTATCTAAGGCATCATTGACTGGAGAAGCATCCAAGGCAAGAAAAACATCCGGATTGAAGGTATTAACAGCAGTTTCTGCACCTCTTAAACCGACTTCTTCTTGAACGGTTGCACCAACAACCAAAGTAAACGGAAGATCAATCTGATTGAATTTCTCGATGGTTTCTAAAGCGAGACCGCAACCATAGCGATTATCGATTGACTTTGAAATGATTCGATGGGGATTTTGAGTGACTGCGTAAGGATTATCAAATAAAACCATGTCTCCCAGTTGAACACCAAAGGATTGTGCCTCCATCTTTGAGCTTGCACCGACATCTAAAACCAGATCATCAATTTTTGTAGCCTGTTCTTTTTTCAAATGGGGAGGAATGGCCCCAATCACACCTTTAATGATGCCTTGATGGGTATAAACATTTAAAACCTGGGAAATAAACACTTCACCATTCAATCCTCCAAGAGGCTGAAGTTTGAGCATGCCAAATTCATTGATAGAACTAACGATTAGTCCCACCTCATCCATATGACCAGCGACCATCACAACCGGTGCATGGCTATCTTTTGCTCTTTTCACTGCAAAAATAGAACCCAGTCGATCGGTTTCTATTATATAATTTGGATATTTTTCCATGTGACTTTTCATATATAAGCGTATATTCTTTTCATATCCGCTCGTTCCAGCAAGGTCAAATAGGTCTTTATACATTTTTTTAAGCATGGTGTTCTACCTTCCCAATCAGTTGATATATCGGTCCGATTTTTCTTTTTTTAATCTCATATTCAGTCATATAAACTGATTCTTCTAATTGATAATCGATTTTTTCGATATTGATATAAGGATGCATGTATTCGATACTTGAATCAAAAAATTCGATTTGATCTGTACGAAATTGAATATTTGCCTGATCCTTGAGAATGATGAGGTATTTTTCCATAAATGACGGTGCAGTTAAGCGTCTCTTATGATGCTTTATTTTAGGCCAAGGATCCGAGAAATTTAAATATAGACCATTTATCGATTTTGGTTCAAAATACGATAGCAGATTACTGGCATCACCTAAAATGATGATGAGATTGTCAAGTTTTAACTCATTCTTCTTTTCTAATATGCGATAGCATACATAAAGGTTAATTTCCATAGAAATATAGATGTTTTGGGGATGATCTTTAGCTATCGAAGTAATAAATAATCCTTTTCCACTCCCAATTTCTAGATAAGCATCCGCAGTATTCAACTTGATTTGCTGGATGTCAATAAGAACACCCTGAGATTTCAAGAGTTCTCTGCTGACATATTTTAGTTTTTTTTGTCGCATGGTCTCATCCATTCTAAAAAACTTAAAGCGGTAGATTGACTACCACTTCAGACTTGATATTTATTTTTAAGTCAATCGGCCTATATTTTCAGTTATGATAAAATCTGCGATTGCTGATATAGCCTTTTCTGCATCACTACCTGTGACAATGACCGTAATCTCTTCACCTTTATAGATACCTAAAGACATCAGACCCATGATTGACTTGAGATTGACTGTTTTTCCCAGGACACTCAAGTCAATTTCCGAATGGTAAGACATCGCCAAGTTGACTAATCGAGTTGCCGGACGAGCATGTATACCAAATTCAGATGTAATAAGAAATGATTGTTCCATTAATTGTCCTCTTTTCTTCTATCGTTGAGAAACGATAAAACTTCCTGTGTGTGGTTTTTAATAAGCAAAGTAATTTCTCTGCCTTTGACAAACGCTGGTATCTCAAGTTCTTTGAGCATGCCTGCATTGACGTTTTTTATATTTTGAACCTTGATTTGCAAACGTTGATGCTCTATTTTCGTAACAACAATGTTGTTTGCTCCACCTAATGCTATGAAGAGTTGATCGAGATAACTCGTATCCAGTTCAAGTTTTTGAACTTTCTTTTCTCTTTTCAATAAGAGAATGAGTCCTACGATAATCAGGATTAAGATGGCTCCTATATCAATCATTAAGTTGGTTGACATTGCATATAATATGTTCATTAGATTATTCTCCATACAAATAGATTATAGCTATTTTCTTGCTTAAATTCAATTACTTTATAAACATTGCATCACCAAATGAAAAAAATCGGTAATCCATTTCAATTGCTTCTTGGTAAGCATGTTTGATAAATTTGGTTCCTGCAAGTGCACTGACCAACATAATCAACGTTGATTTCGGAAGATGAAAATTGGTAATCAGTTTATCTACAACCTTAAATTGATATCCAGGAAATATAAAAATATTGGTTTGATATGTTCCAGAATGAAACAGAGCATCAAAATTACTTTCAATTGTTCTTAGTGATGTTGTTCCAACACAAACGATCTTCTTTTTATTTTTTACCGCTAAATTCAATCGAGTCGTGCTTTCATCGGTTAAGGTATAGGTTTCTTCATGCATATGGTGATCTAAAATCTCATCAACAGACACCGGTTTGAAAGTACCTAAACCGACATGTAAGGTTACAGGAATAATCTCAATGCCCTTATTCTCAATACGCTTAAGTAATTCTTTTGTGAAATGCAAACCTGCTGTAGGTGCTGCTGCACTTCCTAAATCCTTAGCATATACGGTTTGATAGCGATCTTTTTCCTTGAGTTTTTCTGTGATGTATGGTGGCAGGGGCATGGTGCCTAATTGTTCAAGCTTCTCAATAAGAATCCCCTCATAGGATAGTTTGAAGACACGCAAACCTTCTTCTTTTATTTCAATGCATTCAGCAGTCAAGAGCAACTCAAAGTGAATTTTCGTGCCTAGTTTGACTCTTTTAGCCGGTTTGGTCATTGCTTCCCACGCATCATGCTCTAATTCCTTGAGTAATAAAACTTCAATCAGTGCGTCTGTATCTTCTTTGATGCCCATCAAACGCGCAGGAATAACCTTGGTATCATTAATCACTAAAACGTCGTTTTCATCGAGTTCATCAAGAATTTCATAAAAATAATGATGCGTAATGGTTTGATTTTCACGATTTAGAACCATCATTTTTGAATGATCCCGTTTTTCACTTGGATGCTGAGCAATCTTATCTTTTGGGAGCACAAAATCAAATTCACTAACTTTCATCGTTAAATAGTCCCTTATAAAATTTGATGCCCAAAGACTGATAGGTTTTTTCAGTTGCTACACGCCCACGTGCAGTTCTTTTAATATATCCCTCTTGAAGCAGAAAAGGTTCATATACATCTTCGATTGTCGTTACTTCTTCACTGATTGTTGCTGAGAGTGTTTCCACACCAACAGGTCCACCGCCAAACTTTTCGACGATGCTTCTTAAATATCTATAATCCGTATGATCCAAACCATTATGATCAATACCTAGTTTAGACAAGGCATGATCGGTGATTTTTTCGGTAATGATGCCATCACCGATAATTTCTGCAAAATCCCTAACCCTTCTAAATAGCCTATTCGCAATTCTCGGTGTGCCTCTGCTACGCTTAGCTAAGGAATCAATTGCTTGTGTGTCTATCTCATTTTGATAGACTCTAGAGGTTCTAGCAACGATTTTTTTCAAGTCTTCGACAGTATAATAGGAAATTCTAAAAACAACTCCAAAACGGTCACGAAGGGGTGCTGATAAGTCTCCGAAACGTGTGGTTGCACCAATGAGTGTAAAAGGAGGTAGGTCAATCCGAATAGATCTGGACTCATGGTCTTTGCCAATCACGATATCTAAAACGTAATCTTCCATTGCAGCATAGAGCACTTCCTCAACAAATCTTGGTAAACGATGAATTTCATCGATAAAAAGAACATCACCAGGACTCAATGAACTCAAAACAGCAGCTAAATCGCCGCTTCTTTCAATGGCTGGGCCACTTGTTATTTTAATTTGAACACCAAGTTCATTGGCAATGATTTGTGCTAAGGTTGTTTTTCCTAATCCTGGAGGACCATATAATAGAATATGATCTAAAGCTTCTTTGCGCTTAAGAGCAGCTTTGATGTAGACATCAAGCATCTCTTTGATATCTTCTTGACCAATGTATTGATCAAGGGTTTGGGGACGAAGGGACTGATCCTCATCTTCCTTTATGGACAACGCCGTTACGATACGTTCTTTATCCATGATTCACCTACTTAATTAACATTTGTAAAGCTTGCTTAATCATGATTTCAACGGATTGATCATGATCTAGTTTTTTCATAACTTTTCTGATTTCAGTCTTTGAGTAGCCTAGTGCATTTAAAGCATCTTCAACGTCATTTTTATGTGTTGGAATCAATTCATCTTCAGCTTCGACAAGTTTGCCTTTGAGATCCAAGATAATCTGTTGAGCACTTTTAAGACCGATTCCAGGGAATTTCATCAGATATTTAACATTACCCTCTTCAATAGCAAGAACCGTTTCATGAATCTGCTCGGTTGCTAAAATACTTAAGGCACTCTTAGGACCAATTCCTGATACACCGATTAAGCGGATGAATAGTTCTTTACTCTCAAGGCTTTTGAATCCATAAAGGTGGTTGATATCCTCACGGACATAATGATGTGTATATATTTTTACTTCCTCATTGATATGATAGCTATAGGGGTTTGGCGAAATAATCAAATAACCAATACCTTGATTTTCAACAACGACGTAACTTGGTTTTATCTCAGTTAGAGTACCTAGAATATATGCATACACTTAAATCACCAATCCTTTTATTGTTTCTTTTTATTATATCATTTTTGATGAGTTTTATCTATCATATACCATGATTATGTTATAATTATTTTAGGACGTGATACTTATCCAAAAGTTTGAATATTTGAAATCATTCGGAAATGATTTGAAGCAACAATTAAGCACTGATAAAAAATATCTACCAATTTCTAAGAGGTTGGTGGTTCTTTTGCGTGAAATCAATCCATATCTTGCTGATATTCAAGCAAATCAACAAATGTTAAGGTCCGAATTCCTACAAAAAAGCTTAAGTATCAACAAAACTTATGTTGGAAATTTAGAGAATTTTCATCGTTCTTTGATGATTATAGAAGATAAGAATCACGCAGAAGTCGAGAAAAGTCAAAAAATTAAGCTCCAAAAATCACATCAAATCAATCAAAATTTAAAGAGCGAATTTGAGAAAATCGAGCTTAAAATCACTCAAGCAAACCAACTGGCCAAAGAAAATTTAGCGAAAGCTGATATGAATTACAAACGTGAATTGAGTGGCATTCAAAGAATTATGAACACCGTTAGAAAAACCTATCAGCAAAATACTTTAGCCATTGAAAACGAAAAGATAGAGGCTAATGAAGCGATTGCTACTTCATTTGAAAACAAGCTTAAACAATTAGATGAACAGCTGACAAAACTTGATCTAGTTCATCAAGCTAAAGTAACGGAAACACTTGAAAATGGACAAAAAGCAAATTCGGCAAATGATGAGACATATCTAATTATCAAGAACACCTATTCTCAACTTTCCATTCAACTCAATAAAAAAATCAATGAAATAAAAAAAAAGCATCAGTTAGAATTAGGTGTCATTGAAAAAGAGTATCAGACAAATATCAAACCCGTTGATAAAGCAATTGAACTTTTTAAGCTAGAATATCAGGCAATTCAACGAAAAGCGCTGCAGAGTTACAGTGAAAAACTCAACAGTCTGAATGTTATTTTTGATATCCAAAAACAAGCTTATGAGAACAAAAAAGAACGCATTATCTATGAATCGAATGAAGCAATTACCTTATTTAACAGTAAGCTTTCAGCATACCGTGAATCGACACAAAAGGAAAAGTTAATTACCTCTCGAAAAATGAGAGATGAAATGAAATCTTTTCACAACGTCGTTGATCAAGACAAGCATAATAGAATTTTAACACGTTTTCTCAATGCGTTCGATAATGATCTCAATAAGCAAATTATCAGAACAAACAAGGATATATTAGAAAAACAGCGCGATCAGCAACAGCGTCTTTTTGCTCATGATCAAAAGCACTTGAAAGAGATTAATGACTGGAGACTTAGAAAAGTTGTTTATGAATATGAGAAAAAGCAGGAATTTGCTAAGATCGATCTCAACTTCCACCATAATCTGACTTCATCTGAAAAACAATTAAAACTACTGCAATCTCATTATAATTATCAAAAAGAAATTCTTCTGCTTAACCACAACAAAGATTTATTGCCTCTTGAGTTTCAATTAGCAATTGCTGCAGCAGTTCAAGAGCGTGAGCTGAATCTCTTAGGAAACGATGCACACCTATCGATTGCTTATTATAAACATCAAGAGAGTCTCTTAGATTTTGAACTTAAAAAAGATCGTGCATCAGTAGAACTTGAAAAAGAAATTTCCAAGACATTATTTAGTGCAGATACACAAGTCTTGAATATCAGTATTCAACTCGAACTAGAAAAAGAAAAAATTAAAAGAGATTTCGTTCTAAATGAGCAAGAGTTGCGTATCGAACTTAATCAAGCATTGTTAAATAAATCAACCCAATTAATCCAATTTGAACTCAACAATGAACTTTATATCATTGATTCCGACAAAGAGTTGATGATGATTGAAAATAAACATGCACTTGATATCATCAAAGCCGAGGCTCTCAAAGAGGAACATAAGCGTGAATTTGTGATTAATGAAGCGCACTATAAGAATCAGCAACGCAAGAGCAATGAAAAAGCTGCTCGTTTTCTCAAAACCTATCGAATAGAACTGGAATTCAATCAGGAACAAACCGAAGATTTTATGAAAATTATGCGGATGTATTATGGATTAGTACTCAATCTAAAAAAACAACTTATTGCTTTGTACCATCTACCATCTCATCCTGAAGTCTTCAAAGGCACAATCAATAATCTTTTACTTTTATCCAAGGACTTATTAAATTCTTTAATATCCATCCTTGAACAATTCCAAGCACTTGATCAGGAATTTTACATCAAAAAAATTGAGGATCTAACAGGATATAAATACATGCTTAAGCATGAAGACACGATGAATTATTACAATCAGGAAATTAACAAGATCACTCAAAAGAGAGTGTTTATTGAAAATGAGATCAAAAAGTTTGAAGATACATTTTTCATCAAGCAAAGCGAGCTAGAGCGCAATCAAGTTTCTATCAATCAACTCTCAAAAGATAGTCAAGACATCAAGGGAAATCACAAACAGCTAAACAACCATGAAAAAGAATTGAAACGCATTAGAAAAGAGCTTGTCTCTATCGAAAATGAAATTGATGCTAGACATCAGGAATTTGTACCCATTGACAAGGAAGTTGCAAGACTCACTGAAAAACAAAAGAATGTCGAGAGCAAACTCGAACAAACAAAACACCAGGAAGCCTCTCTTTTCTATCGTTACTTAAATCACAACCAAGAAATCTACCATACATGTGCTAAGGATGTCAAAACTCATTTCGATGCCATGCAGGCTTTCTATCAAGCATTGCAAAATGAAGTCTATGTTTCTGATGCATTTTTGACAAGTGAAGAAAAAAAGCTAGACAAGAGTTTCTTCACTTACGAAAAGCAATTGGTCAATATCCATCAAGCCTTTTTAGACTTAATGCTCAAATATTATCATCAAAATGAAAAAGAGCAATTGAAAATGATTAGAGGATTCAAAAAATCAATGTCAGCACTACTCATCTCTCTCAATTTGAACAATAACAACCATATTAGAGGTAGCATTTTAGCACTTAAAAAACAATCAAATGAAAAAGATAAGCAACTCCATATCCAAAAGGATAAGATTAAGAAAAAACTGGAACTCGAAAGACTTGCATTTTTGAAGAAACTCGCTATCGATCAACTAGTTCTAAAGCAAATTGAATCAAAAATTACAGAAAATAGCATTAAGCAGATTCAAGAATTGAAACTGCTTAATGAAAATCAAATTTCAATTGCAGCTCAATATAATAGTGATTTTCAACAAAAACAAACCATTCTTGAAGATGCCCATAAAAAAGTAATGGTTCAAGTCGAAAATGGCATCTTAAATGCAGACAAGAATTATCACGGTCTTGAAGAATCGGTAACAACCAAAAATCAAGTTCTTCTCACCAGATATCAAATTAGCCATGAAAAAAATATAGAATCACTCAAACAAAAGACATTTCACTATGAGCAACTGATTTCAAAAGCAACCAGCATCGATGACGAAAGAATTAGACAGCATCAAGTTACGCTCAAACGGATGAATGTCAGGCGTGAAGATGAACTTAGAAATATCCTTTCACATCACAAGCGCTATATCTCGATGACTAGAAAAACTCAAAACCGTGTACTTGCCAAGGAAAACAGATTACTCAAAAAAAGTCATCATTTCAAAATGCGCATGCTGCATTTAAATTAGGAAAGAACTCTCTTTCCTTTTTTTTAAAAAAATAAGGACGCTGTCCTTATTCTATAAATTCAAATTCAAAATCAAAGATACGGATGATGTCCTTATTTTTAGCACCTTGTTCACGAAGCGCTTGATCAACACCCATGCTTCTTAACTGCCTAGCAAAGCGTTTCACACCCTCGTCCTTCGTAAAATCAGTTCGATCGAAAATAAGTTTCAATTTTTCTCCAGTAAGCTCATAAATATCATCAACTTTTGTAATAATGAACGCGGGAGCATCATCTGTGAATACATAATTTCTAATTGAATCATCAGCTTTTTCAACCACAAGTTTAGGTGCTTTATGAAGTTCCTCAAGTATTCTATAAAGCAATAAATCAACATCTTTTTGTTGTTGAGCTGAAATGACCATGATAGGCAATTTAATCTTTTTCTTTAATTCTTTTAATTTTAAATTGGTATCAGGCATATCAATTTTATTGGCTACAATGATTTGTGGTCTTTCAAGTAAAGCTTCGTTGTACATTTCAAGTTCGTGATTAATCTTGATATAGTCATCATAAGGATTTTCTCTTGTGAGATCAAGTATATGAAGGAATACACGGCATCTTTCGATGTGTTTAAGAAATCTAATTCCCAATCCAAAGCCTTGATGAGCATTTTCAATTAAACCGGGAAGATCGGCAATAACAAACGATTCCTCTCCAACTAATACCATACCCAAATTAGGCTGAAGTGTCGTAAAGGGATACTCGGCTATTTTTGGTTTCGCATTAGAAACAACCGATATAAGCGTTGATTTTCCCACGCTAGGATAACCGATTAATCCAACATCTGCTAAGACTTTAAGTTCAACGTATATTTTTCTATTAACACCTAAATCACCGTTTTCTGCATAGTCAGGTGCAGGATTCTTACTGGTCGCAAGGGCAATATTGCCACGTCCGCCCTTACCGCCATATGCAACAACAAGCTCTTGATTTTGTTCCAGAACTTCTCCTATTTTGACTAACTTGTCTTCTGTATAGACAATCGTTCCCAAAGGAACACGAACATAAGTATGTTCAGCACATGCTCCATGCATGCCTTTTGACATACCATTCTCACCAGATTTAGCCTTAATATGTCTTCTATATCTTAAATCGAGTAACGTCGATTTTCCTTCATCACCAACAAAAATAACGGACCCACCATGTCCACCATTGCCACCCCATGGACCGCCATATTCAACATACTTTTCTCGGCGATAGGATGCCATGCCGTTTCCTCCACGACCTCCATATACCTCAATTATAATTTCATCTACAAACATTTAAAACACCTCTTTTTCACACAAAAAAAGGATAACTAGGTTATCCTTCGTAAACTGATACCTGCTTGCGGTCACGGCCTTTTCTTTCATACTTAACGATGCCGGTTACCGTTGCGAATAATGTATCGTCGCCACCACGGCCAACGTTAACGCCTGGGTGAACTTTCGTTCCTCTTTGTCTGTAAATGATTGAACCTGCAGTTGCAAATTGACCATCACTTAATTTCAAGCCTAAGCGCTGAGATGCTGAGTCACGTCCATTACGAGATGAACCTGTACCTTTTTTCGATGCGAATAACTGTATATTTAGCTTTAACATGTTATCCCTCCTTCTGATTTTTAATATATTTAGGATATTGTTTTTCTAGATCATTCAAAGTATATTCCAAATTTTCCATTAATCCTTCGATAATGGAATCGTAGACATTCATTGTCAATTTGAAGTAACTTTCTTCAACTGTTAAATCAATTTTCTGATTTAACCCTAAGTGCTCAATGGCATTTGCTGTGACAAGGGTTGCTGCTGAAACAGCTGCACAGACAATGTCTTCACCATGCTTCTTATAATTGGCATGTCCTTGTACATAAATCGCATTGAGTTTTTCATTTCTATAGACAAACTTCGATTTAATCATGGTTCTTATGCGACGATTGATTCAATCACAAGTTTTGTATATGCTTGACGATGTCCTTGCTTTTTGCGATAATTTTTTCTGACCTTGTATTTGAAAACGATGATCTTAGGACCACGTCCGTGTTTCAATACTTTGGCAACCACTTTAGCGCCTTCAACGACTGGAGTTCCAATAACGGTTTTATCTCCACCCAACATCAAGACTTCAGTAAACTCGAATGTTTCGCCAGCCTCTACGTCTAATTTTTCAACGTAGATTTCTTGACCTTCGCTCACGCGAACTTGTTTACCACCAGTTACGATAACTGCATACATGTTGCTACACCTCCTTATTTTCTGAAGACTCACTATCAAGGTAGCTATTTAGCATTTAGGACCTGTTCTACGTGGTACAACATAGATATTTTAACGTAGTTAGGCCGAAAAGTCAACAATAATAATTATTTTATTCTACACGGCTCTATATTCATGTTTCTTGATGTTCCAAATGGTTTAAACCCATCATATATTCATTTAAATCAAGATTCATTTTTTAATTCACATCATTATTTATAGATTGCAGCATCCTACAATATATTGAGTTAATTGTGTATAATATGAACAGAAAAGATTAGGTGAAAAGATGAAATCAAGGAAATTCAGTAAAACAAATATATTAAAAATATATGAAGGATTCAGCTCATCACCTATAGTAAAAAAAGAAAAAGCGTAGATACGATTAAAACTATCGTCTGCGCTTTATTATGATTATTTTAATAAATTTTATCGTTTACCTTGATCGTAAATCTGACCAAGTGCCTTTGGTGCTCTTGAATTCTTCGAGAAGAATGCAAGGACGACTAAAGTCGCAATATAGGGAGTCATATTGTACAATTCTGTAGGAAGTCCTAATCCCCTTAAGAAAGGAATAATCGTGTATGACGAGGCAATGGTTCTCATGAAACCAAAGAATATGGCAGCAAGCAATATCCTTGAAGGTCTCCAGTTACCAAAAATGAGAACTGCGATCGCTAAGAACCCAAAACCAGCAACAGTAACATTAAATTCTGTTGATGTCGAAACAACGAAGATGACACCTCCGAGACCTGCAAACACTCCAGAGAGTGTAACTGCAAGAAAACGTAAGCGATAAATATTGACACCTAGAGAATCGGCTGCGTGTGGATTTTCCCCACATGCGCGAAGTCTAATTCCAAATTTTGTTTTGTAAATGATAATATAAAGTGTTATCAGTATGGCAATACCAAGATAAAAACTGAAATAGACACGTGTGAAAAACAATTCACCGATGATTGGTATATCTGACAAGACCGGAATTCTTTGGATCATGAACGAGCTTTTGAAAGGAATTTGCTGTCCACCTTGTCCAGTTATACCAATTGGACGTTCAATGATCCTTGCTGTAAAAATGGCAAATGCAGGAGCAAACAGATTCAGTGCGGTTGCACTGATGATTTGGTTTGCCTTCATAAAAATGGAAGCATACGCATGGATCATGGCATATAGACCACCAAAAATGCCACCTATCATCATACCCATAACCAAAACCATTTGTGTCTTCATTTGAATTTTAGAAACAAGGAAAGTGAAGAGGATTGCTAAAATTAAGATAATTGCAAGATTAATAAGTAAGAATCTGTGGTTCATCTTGAATCTTTTTTTCAATAATCTAGAAACACCCCATGAAATGATAGCTAAAAAAGCAAATAGCACAATAAAGATTATGATGATGGTAAAAGTTGTGTAAGGATAGTTTTCGAGTCCAGCAACAGCCCATATACCGATGAATGCTCCAAAAACCATGATACCTTCTAGTGCGATATTGGTTACACCGCTTCTTTCAGCAAGTAATCCACCCATTGCAACAATCAATAAAACAGTCATACTAATGTATGTTGTTTGTATCAGTTGATAGAATATATCCATTTATTTGGCCTCCTTGACTCTACGTTTAGCAAACCATGTTTTTATCTGGTCTCCGTAGCGTTTTAGTATGACCTGCAAAACAACTGAAACTGCAGTTACATAAATAATAACTGCGGTGATGATATCTGTAATCTGTGGAACAAATCCATAAATCTGCATGTAATAACCACCCATGCGCAGATTGCTTAAGAAAATACCTGCAAATAACGCACCAAGTGGTTCACCAAGTCCAAGCAATGCAACTGAAATTCCATCAAAACCTTCAGGAAAAATCGCAAAGACGGTACCGATAGTCTTACCTGCGACCAGATATGCAGTTGCTCCTGCAAGTCCAGCAAACATACCAGCAATCGTCATGGATATGATAATATTGCGTTTTGTGTTCATGCCAGCAAATTTACTACCAGCAACACTAAAACCTGATGCCCTTAATTCAAAGCCCAATGTTGTTCGGTGGATCAGTATATGAGCTAAAATTGCCACACCAATTGCGATAAATATCCCGATATTGGCTGATGAACTTGGAAAAAGAAAATCAATTTTTGGTAGTTCAGCAGTTGTTCTGATTGTCGCACTTCTAGAATAACCCGCATTAAACGTAAATGTCTTAATCAAAAAAATCAGCAAATGACCAGCAATATAGTTCAGCATGATGGTAGCAACAACCTCATTTACATTGGAAATGGCTTTTAAAAGCCCAGGAATCAATCCCCACAATGCACCTGCCATCATACCAAATAACAATCCGACAACCCAGTGGAGTCCATTTGCAAATTCAAAAGTAACACCAACATAAATTGCCACATAGGCGCCAATCATCATCTGTCCTGAAGCACCAATATTAAATAGACCAGTTTTAAAGGCAAAAGCCACAGCCAAACCAGTTAATATCAAGGGTGCTGCCTGATACAGCATGTTACCAATACCTTTTAATCCCCCATTAAATCCACCAATGATAAGTGTAAACATTGCCTGAAAAGCTTCTCCAGGATTAAATATTAACATAATGATTAGTCCAATAAATAAACCGATTCCAATAGCAATTAAACTAGGTTTTGTATATGTATAGGCCCGTTTGAATGATTTCAAGATGGTTTTCATGACTAAGTTAGACCGCTTCATGCAATGCACCTCGCTTTGCTCCAGACATATAGAGTCCTAATTCATTGATTGTTATTTCTTTGGGATCAAGCTCTCCGACGACTTCGCCTTCGTACATAACCAGAATACGGTCAGACAAATTCATAATTTCTTCTATTTCAAGTGAAACCAATAAAATGGCTTTTCCTTTAGAACGCTCATCAAGCAGTTGACTATGGATATATTCGATAGCGCCAACATCAAGACCACGTGTTGGCTGTACAGCAATCAAAAGTTCATGTTGACGTGCGATTTCACGTCCCAGAATGGCTTTTTGCTGATTTCCACCACTCATGCTTCTAACGAGTGTTTTTGGTCCACCTTCACTACGTATATCAAATCTGTCGATAAGGGCATCTGCATTCTCTAGAATGGCATCCCTTTTTAAGAATCCATAATGTTGAAATGTTTTTTGATAATAGTTTTGCAAAACAAGATTGCTCTTCAAATCAAAATCAAGAATAATGCCATGCTTTTGACGATCTTCTGGTATATGACTCATCCCATATTCGTATTTTTTTCTAATGCTTGATTTTGTGATGTCCTTTCCGTTGAGTATGACTTGTCCTTCATCAAAATGAATCAATCCAGTCAATGCATGAATCAATTCAGTTTGACCATTGCCATCAATACCGGCAATACCCACAATTTCACCACGACAAACATTAAAATTAATATTTTTTACAATCATTTTCCCTTTTCCAAAAATAGAAAAATGATCTACCTTGAAGACTTCCTCACCAAGATGGATAGGTGATTTATCAATTGTAAATAAGATTTCACGACCGACCATCATTTCTGCCAATTGTTCAACTGTGACTTCGTTGACCTTGACGGTTCCAATCTTCTTACCCCGTCTAAGAACTGTACAGTTATCAGCAACCATTTTGATTTCATTCAATTTGTGTGTGATGAGGATGATCGTTTTGCCTTCTTTGGCAAATCCCTTCATAATATTGATTAGCTCATGGATTTCTTGAGGTGTCAATACTGCAGTTGGTTCATCAAATATAAGGATGTTGCTATTTCGATATAGCATTTTCAAAATCTCAACTCTTTGCTGCTGACCAACAGTTATATCTTTGATATAAGCATCTAAATTCACATTCAAATGATATGTCTGAATCAAGTGCAGCAATTTTATTCTCGCCTGATCGAAACTTAAAAGACCATGTTTTGTATCCTCAGCACCTAATATGATGTTTTCAATTACAGTGAAAGTATCGACGAGTTTGAAGTGTTGATGTACCATTCCAATCCCTAATCGATTTGCATCATTAGGATTGTGAATACTTACCTTTTCGCCATCAATCAGTATTTCGCCTTCTTCAGGACGATAAAGACCAAATAGAATGGACATAAGTGTACTTTTTCCAGCACCGTTTTCACCGAGGAGCGCATGAATTTCACCTGGCTTAACAAAAAGACTCACGTTGTCATTTGCCACCAGGGTGCCAAACACTTTGGTGATGTTTTTCATTTCAATCTTATATTGCATATAAACACTCCTTAAATTATAAATAAGGGGAAAGCGTCTACCTTTCCCCTTAAGTCAATTAATGTTTGAAATTCAGATTATGATGCAGCAGGTGGAACAATTTTATCAAGTAAAGCTTGGCTAGGTGTAAATCCTAATGTAACTAGGAAAGCAGATAATTCAACTGAACTTAAATGATCATTTGGAACATCAACTGTACCATTAGCAAGTTTTGCAAAGATTGTATCATAGTTCGCAACTGTGAATGTAGCAAATCTCCAAGATGCAGCAACTGTTGGTAAACCGATACCATCTTCAGCAGCTCCTAAAGTAATAGAAATGCCACCAACAAATGCATCATCAACATAATCTTGAAGAGCTGATTGTACTGCTGTAGCTAAGCCCTTCATTGCTGAAGTGACAACTTTTGGAGAAAGGTTAGATTGGTCAACGTCAACACCAACGACCCATTTGCCAGTTGTATCTTGAGCAGCAGCCATAACAGAGTTACCAGCACCACCAGCAGCAGCATGAATGACTTCAACGCCTGCTGAATACCAGCCAGCAGTTAGCGTCTTATGTGCTTCATCAGGAGCAAATGAATTTAAATATTGATAATAAGTTTCATCAAATTCAAAACTCATATTATCCATTTCTTCTGCAGCATAATATGCACCAGCAACAAATCCCATACCGAATCTTACAACAGCAGGTACTGCCATACCACCGACGAATCCAAGACTTTCAAATCCGTCTTTAACTGTAGCATAACCAGCTAAGAAACCTGACTGTTCTTCTTGGAAGAAGATTGACAATGTGTTATCTTCAACTGTGAAGTCTGCAGCAGTACCATCATAAGTACCCATTGTGCCCCAATTGTTTACGTTGTGTGGTGATCCATCAATTAATACAAACTTAACATCAGGGTACAGGGTTTGTGCTTTGTGTACACTGTTTTCAAATAAGAAACCAGGTGTAACAACAATTTTTGCACCGTTGTCAACAGCTAATTCAATAGCAGCAACATAAGCATCAAAGCTAACTTCAGTTGGCTTGTAATACTTATACGATAAATCGTTTTCAATTGCAAATTCTGTGATACCTTCCCAAGTGCCTTGGTTGAATGAACGGTCATCAATATCGCCTGAGTCAGTGATCATTGCAATTTCATATTCTTTTGAACCACATGCTACTAGTACAAGTGCAGTAACTAGTAACACTAAAATATATATTACTTTTTTCATTACATTATTCTCCTCTTTTTTTGAATTGAAAGGGCTTTCTACCCTAACACTTCTATTTTACTCAAAATCGACAAGATAAGCAACCATAAAATCAATAAAATTACATACTTTCTTTAAAAAGAAAAGGTGCAGTTAAGCACCTTGTTCTTGATTTTGTGTTGGTTTTACCTTTGGTTCAGGTTTTTTGAAGAGCGCAGCGATTCTTTTTGGGAGCATCATAAATGCATCACCCATGACTGCTGGCATCATGCCTGCAGCTTCCAATAGGGCAGTTCTTCTAATTTCTTCTTTGGTAATCTCTTTTGCGTCACTGAATAGGAACTTTCTAGTAACAATCCCAATTCTTAAGGTTAATAGTGCATTTGACAAGCCTTGAGCTACCGAGGAGACAATGGGTTTGATGAATGGAATATCACCGATAGCATTCACGGTTGATGAAGGTAATATTTCAGTAATATCCATATTTTCTAGACCTTCGGCAATGAGTGCTGTTGTAAATACATTAATTGTGAGTTTAGATAGGTTCTTAAATGATGGTCTAAATCCACACATCACAACAAGTTCTTTAATCATTTTGACATTAACGACAACGACAGTAAAGAAATCGAGTCTGCCATTTTGTGAAATGGCAGTTGAGATCATAACCGTTTTTGCATTTCTTCTAATCACTTGATTCATTTCTTTTTTGATGTGAGTATTGAATGTTTGAGTTAATGCTTCTCTAAGTAAGATTGAACTTCCCATCGCAGCTAGCAATTTCTTTTCTTCTTCAGGTGGGAAAGTATCTAAAGCAATGAGTCTTTTTGCCACTCTCTTATAGACCATATAGTTTTTTCTTGTGGCTTCATCTAGTGTGGTTTCAACGGAAAAAGAAGGTGAAAACATAATGATATTGACAGGTCTTAGGATTAATACATACACTAAGATTGCAGCAAGCCCATAGAATCCGTATTCAACGTAGGGATGGATTGATCTTAGGCGATCACCAACATCCAAGATGCTACTTAATAGGATTAAGATAAATAAAACGATAAACCCTAAGGCGATAAGATACCAAAATACTTTGGTAGAATCTTTTTTCTTCATCATTGATCACTTCCTTAGTTTTGATTATAGCATAATTTGTTCATATTTTCGTTTTCTTTTGTTCTTTTAGACTATAAAATTCATGATGACCAATCACGATATGATCGATGAGATCAATTCCCATGATCGTACTCGTTTCCATCAAGGCATTTGTCGCTTGAAAGTCGGCTTTGCTAGGTGTTGAGTCTCCTGAAGGATGATTATGTACGAAAATAATCGCTGCAGCTGATAGTTTAATGGCGTGCTTATAGATTTCTCTAGGATGGATTAATGTTTGATTGATTGTACCAATGAAGATGGTTTCTTTTTTAATGAGCTCACTTTTTGTGTTGAGATAAAGGCAGATGAAGTGTTCCTGTTCTAAGTGTGATAAATCAGCATGCATCAAATAATAAACGTCACAAGGTGATTTAATTTTGACATTATGGACTTTTTTGATTGAGGATAGTCTTTTACCGAGCTCTATTGCTGCAATGATGGTCGTTGCTTTTGCTATCTTGATCCCTTTGATTTGTAGAAGTTCATGAACTGATATTCTCTTTAAATCCTCCAAACTCTCCAAGTGATATAAAACATTCTTTGATAATTCAATTACAGATAAATCTTTTCTTCCTGTTCGTAATAATATAGCTAGTAGTTCCTCATTAGATAATGCAGATGCCCCATATTCAACCAATCTTTCCCTAGGTCTTTCTTCTTTTGGCATTTCTTTAACAAGATACATAAAAAACCTCCTCTATTTGATAATAGAAAAGGTTTGATTGAATTACTACATTATTCCCATTCAATTGTTCCAGGAGGTTTAGATGTAATATCATAAACAATACGATTGATACCAACAACCTCATTTATTATTCGATTCGAGATTTGTTGCAAAATATCATAGGATATTCTAGCAAAATCAGCAGTCATACCATCAATAGATGTTACTGCTCTTATGACTAAGACATAATCATAGGTTCTATTATCTCCCATCACACCTACGGTTTTCAAAGGTGTGAGTACTGTGAAATATTGCCAAATGTCCTGATCGAGTCCTGCATATAAAATCTCTTCTCTAAGAATGAAATCACTTTCTTGAACCATGACTATTTTTTCTTCTGTGATTTCTCCTAAAATGCGTATCGCTAAACCTGGTCCAGGAAAAGGTTGTCTATTAACGATATCTTTTGGTAGTCCTAAGGCTAAACCTAATTGTCGAACTTCATCTTTATATAAGGCATTTAAGGGCTCAATTAAGGCAAGTCGCATATCTTTTGGAAGTCCTCCAACATTATGGTGACTCTTGATTGTTTGAGCGGTTTTGGTCCCTGACTCAATGACATCAGTATAGAGTGTTCCCTGAGCTAAAAATGTCGCATTATGTAAGGTTTCAATCTGATCTTCAAAGACACGAATGAATTCAGCACCGATAATCTTTCGCTTTTTTTCAGGATCAATAACACCTTTCAGCTTTGATAAAAATCGATCTTTAGCATCAATAGTAATTAAATTCATCTTGAATTCATCTTTGAATGTTTTTTCAACCTGTTTTGCTTCATCTTTACGGAGTAATCCATGATCAACAAAAATAGGTGTGAACTGATCTTTTAAGATATGATTGAGTAATGCAGCAACAACAGATGAATCAACACCTCCAGAAAGTGCACAAATGACGTGCTTATCTTTGACAAGATTTCTAATTTCTTCTGTCTTTTGTTCAATAAATGCTGGCATTGACCATTTTTTTTCTATCACACACACATCAACCAAAAAATGATTGAGCATATCTATACCATAGGTTGTGTTTCTAACCTCTGGATGAAACTGCATGCCATAGATTTTCTTTTTTTCATTCATCATCATCGCATATGGTGTCGTTTTAGAAAATCCGATACTTTCAAAGCCTATGGGTAAAACTGAAACAATATCCCCATGACTCATCCAAACAGGAAATCTCTGATCTAGGCCTTTGGTTAACAGATTATTTTTAATAATTTCTAGATGAGCCAGTCCATATTCCTTTTTTTCATGTGCTTCTACTATCCCACCAAGCGTATATGCAAGAAGATGCATCCCATAACAAATGCCTAAAATAGGAATGCCTAATGTTAATATGGTTGGATCTAATTGTGGTGCGTTTAGATCATAAACTGAATATGGACCACCAGATAAAATGATACCCTTAATCAACTTGAGATCTTCTTTATGAAAGTCTTCAGGATGAACCAATTCGGAATAAACTCCTAAATCTCTAATTCTCCTTACAATGAGCTGATTATATTGACTGCCATAATCTAAAACAATAATTTTATCACTCATGATAATTAGGTGATTCCTTGATGTTTTCAACATCATGAGGATGAGATTCTTTTAGCCCAGCTGAACTAATTTTAACAAATTGTGCTTTTTGTTTTAAATCATTAATCGTTTCACAACCACAATAACCCATACCTGATCTGACACCACCCATCATCTGATGAATAACTTCATTGATTGATCCTTTATAAAGAACGGTTGCTTCAACACCTTCAGGGACAAGTTTTTCCAGTTCTTTAGCGCCACCTTGAAAATAACGATCACTAGATCCTTTTTTCATTGCAGTTAAAGAACCCATGCCAACATAGTTCTTGACTTCATTGCCATCAACTGTAAAGATTTCACCAGGTGTTTCCTTTGTTCCCGCTAATAAACCACCTAACATGACGCAGTCAGCTCCAGCAGCAATCGCTTTAGGAATATCACCTGATAGTTTGATTCCACCATCAGCAATAATACCAATTTCATATTGTTTTGCTACCTGATAAACATCATTGATTGCAGTAAGTTGTGGAACACCGACACCAGAGACAACTCTTGTTGTACAAATAGATCCTGGTCCTACGCCAACCTTGATGGCGGAAGCACCAGCATAGATTAAGTCAATTGCTGCTTGTGCAGTAACAACATTGCCACCAATGATATCCAGATTGGGACACATTCTTCTTATTTCAGCAACAGTGTCAATAACACCGCTGGAATGCCCATGTGCACTATCGACAGCAATGATATCGACTCCAGCATCAATAAGCGCACTGACCCGGTAAATAGTGTCCTGTGATACACCTACTGCCGCACCAACTCTAAGTCTTCCCTTTTCATCTATACAGGCATCTGTATCTTTACCCGTTAAGACGGTCTCTTTTACTTTCTTAATCATAGTTGCTTGTTCTTCTATGGTCATATTCTTGTGGATAATCCCCATACCTCCAAGCTTTGCAAGTGCGATGGCCATCTCAAATTCAGTCACAGTATCCATAGCAGCAGATAAAACAGGGATATTGAGTTCGATCTTTTTGGTCAATTTGGTCTTAAGTTTGACATCAATAGGAACAACTTGTGAAAATGCAGGAACCAACAGTAAATCATCAAAAGTAAATGATTCCTTTATTACTTTTCCGTTCATCATAGTTTAATCTTCCTTTCTTTCATAAAAAAAACCTCACAGCATAGGCAGTGAAGTGTATTCATACATTATCGATAGATATCTTGATAATTATTCTAATCATTGAAGTATTTATTTGAATGGGGACAAAAAAAACTTGAGTAGATTGTTTATGTATATGATGATTTATACTAAAAAACTTACTGTTATTCATTTTTTTAACCTCCATCATATCAAACTGACTCTATGATTTATCACAGTTTATCATATGATATGTCATTTGTAAATATAGAAAGTTAAGAAAGCGTATAGCAATACAAATCTTATGCATTTTGTGCATTAATTAAACCAATTTTTTATTCTCAGGAATATAAAAACTTGATGAGCTAATCTGAGATTGGATTTCCTTTATTATAAATCCAAAGTGGGAAATAGATGATTTGAAATATAAGAAAGATAGAAAACATAAAGCCAATGATCCAATATGATCCTAAAAAGCTATACATAGGTGCTACTTCAATGGGAAGTTCTCTTAGAAATAAGTGATTCGTATCCAATAAGAAATTGATGGGATAAATGATGAGTGTATAAATAAAGATGATTAAACTGGATTTCAGTAAATTTTTGTATGTGAATCTATATTTAACAACAATCAAAAAATATAGGTTAGCAACTAAAAATAATCCATGATTTCCAAAATAGTGAATATATCTAAAATGTGGGAATGCATATTGCATGTCTGCGACAATTAACGAAAGTAATGAACCAGTGATAGCCCAGGGAAAAATAAATTGAAAAACTTTCTCACTTTTCGTCCATAATGCATAACTTGTAAATAACATTGATGTTGCGCAAATACCAAGTGGCAGCATATCAAATGTCCAATCGCCTTGTGAGATAGACCAGATGTAAAAAGTCAATTCAAAGGTTATCATGGTAACAGCTACCAATCTTCTTAACCACAAATCTAGTTTAAGACTAATTTTATTTCTATAAATACTCATAAGAACAATTAAAACAATAAAGAAGAGAATGGCTACAAAATGCTGAAAGGAAAACATTTCAAAGGTAGCATAACGCTCATCAAATAGAAACATAAGAGACCTCACTTATCAATTGTTTTAATTCTATTATACACAAAAAGAAAAGGTTCATGAAATTTATCCATGAACCTTATACTGATTTTAGATGATATTGATGGAATTCATATCTTCTTTTTTGTAATGTGGATTGATGGTTTTAACAAATCCAACCATTGAAATGATGAATAGTGAAGCATATAATAATACATATTTTATATGATATGAAAAAACGCTAGGTGGTACTTGTGGCTCTCCAAAACCTATAAACAAAAATTTGTAATACTCGATTATATATATTTCCATCTCATTGGAGTACATACTTATAAACAGTATGCTTAAACCGAGAAAAAGCAAACCCAAAAGTAGTTTCACATATCTTTTTTCTAGAAACAGACTAATCAGCATGACTAAATAAAATACCGCAAATATCAATTGAAAATTTTGATAAAATGCTACTGCATCAGATACAAAAGTAAGTCCGATAATACAAACGAGCAATAGAATTATTGAAGCCATCTTAAATTTATTCATCTTTATTTCCCCCATTTCCCCTTCATTTTATCACAAACTTATAAATAGTATCAATTTAATCAATGATCTTCAATCCTCTATATCGTGCTATTTGTTTGACATCTTTATCCCCACGACCTGATAAATTCACAACAATAATCTGATCCTTACTTAATGTAGGAGCAAGCTTGATTGCTTGCGCGACTGCATGTGCACTTTCAATCGCAGGAATGATGCCTTCTATCTTTGAAAGATATTCAAATGCGGATACAGCTTCTTCGTCTGTTATGGCAACATACTCAACACGGTTGATCTCCTTAAGATAAGCATGTTCAGGTCCAATGCCAGGATAATCTAGACCTGCAGATAAAGAATAAACTGGAGCGATCTCTCCATTTTCATCTAAGAGCACCAGAGTCTTCATCCCATGAATCACACCTTCAACACCCAATGTCATGGTTGCTGCATGATCTCCGATCTCATTTAAACCTCTGCCTCCTGCTTCAGCGCCAATGATGCGTACAGAAGGATCATCAAGAAATTCATAAAAGGCGCCAATGGCATTGGATCCTCCTCCAACACAAGCCATAACGACATCAGGAAGTTTGCCTTCTTTTTCAAGAATTTGAGCCTTGATCTCTTTTCCGATCACTTTCTGAAAATCTCTAACCATCATCGGATAGGGATGAGGACCCACTGCGGATCCAATCAGATAATAGGTATCTTCTAATTCAGTGCTCCATTTCATCAGTGCACTATCTACTGCTTCTTTTAGAGTCTTTAAACCAGCTTCTACCGAGACGACTTTACATCCTAAAAGTTCCATTTTGTAGACATTTAGACTTTGCTTTAAGACATCAACAGCTCCCATATGGACTTCACATTCCATGCCAAACAACGCAGCAGCAGTTGCTGTGGCAACTCCGTGCTGGCCAGCACCTGTTTCTGCAATCAGTTTCTTCTTACCCATCCGTTTTGCTAAAAGAGCCTGACCTAACACATTATTGATCTTATGTGCACCTGTGTGATTCAAATCTTCTCTTTTTAAATAGATTTTCGCACCACCTAGGTCTTCAGTCATATTTTTTGCAAAATATAACAAAGAAGGTCTATTTGCGTATTCGTTCAAATAAAACTCAAACTCCTTCAAAAAATCCTCATCATGCTTATACTGATCATAAGCCTTTTCAACTTCTTTAACCGCCTTAAGAATAGGTCCTGGGACAAATTGTCCCCCAAATCTTCCAAATTCCATACTTTTTCCCTTTCCGTCTTTTAGATGTAGATTGTCAACTCCTGAACTTAGGTAACAAAAAAGAGCTATCCGTCAATATGGGACGAATAGCTCGTGGTGCCACCCAAGTTCAAGAAATATAAGAATTTCTCCTTTAACAAAATACTCCATCATTTAAGACTTTCATATTTTTGCTCTTTAACGGGAACTCCCGGCGAAAGGCTACTTGGTTCACCCTGCTTCTCATGAGACCATTCACTATAATGATATTGTATGCTCGTCTTTCACCACCACGAGCTCGCTAGATACTTTTCACTAAGTTACTTTTCTCAATCTTCGAATTTAACTTTGATTATACACACATCCATAACAAATTGCAACCCAATATACCTAATTTGATTGATTTACATAATTACTCTTGATATATCCAACAAAATGGAGTGAACCTGTAATAATCAGAACAGTATCCTTATCCATCATCTTTTCCAATTTATTTATCGCAGTTAACGCATCATCCATGCGGATGATTTTTTTTGTTACAAAGCGTGATAAATCCTGAAATCGTGGATCTGGAAATTCAGTTAAAATGATTCTTTGTGCAAATGTTTTAACAATTTTTAACATACCATCAATATCTTTATCTCCAAGTGCACTGAAAAGTACCCAAATTTTCTTCTTTTTAAAGGTTTGTTCTGCACTTCTTCTTAAAGCATCCATCGCATGTGTGTTATGTCCTGCATCAATAAAGATGTTATTTTCAATCCTTTCCAATCTTCCAGCCCATTTTGTTTGTAAAAGCCCCTTATAAATGGTCTGATAAGAAATGTCTGGATATAAATAGCGAATGGCTTGAACTGAAACCAATCCATTAAGAAGTTGAAATTCACCAATCAGTGGTAATTCATATGTATGTTGATCAAACTTAAAGATTAAGGGAAGATCATTTCTTTTTTTAATGTCATCTAATGTATAAAATTCACTGGTAACATCCATATTCTTTAGGTAATCCTTAAAGTAAGGATGCAAAGCAGGTTCAACTGATGTGATCAAGTGATTTTTAGGTTTCAAGATACCCAATTTGTTAAGTGCTATGGATTCTAATGAATTCCCCAATTGTTTCATGTGATCAAAACCAATCGAAGTAATGATTGAAAGGTCATAATCAAGGATATTCGTGGCATCAAATAAACCTCCAAGACCTACTTCCATGAGGATGACATCAACTGCTTTATCAGAAAAATAAAGAAGACTCATCAAAGTCAATAATTCAAAAAAGGATAAATTCTCACCATAGGATTCTGTAAAGTCCTGGTTGAAAAGATAGATGCGTTCGATCAAGAGAAAAAGCTCATCATCTTTGATCTCTAAAAATTGATAACGAATGCGTTCATGAAACTTAAGAAGGTAAGGAGATGTAAAAGTTCCAACCTTATACCCAGCTTCGATTAAGATATTGGATAGATATGCACAAACAGAGCCCTTGCCATTGGTTCCAGCGACATGAATCTTTTTAATGTGATCCAAATTGATACCCAACATCGCATAGGCACTTCTCATGCGTATCAAATCTATTTTTGGCTTAAACTTGACCTGTATTTCTATCCAAGCGATTGCTTCTGCTAAATTATTGAACATAAGTCTTTAGCTTTTCAACCACGATTTCATATTGTTTCTGATAGGATTCATACTTCTCTTTTTCTGAATCTAGTTTTTGTAAAGGTGCCTTTGAAATAAAGGAGGGATTATTGAGAAGTGCTTTACTGCGCTTAATCTCTAATTCTAGCTGTTCTTTTTGCTTAATCAAGGCTTCTTCATCCTTTTTTGGATCAATCAAGCCTGATTTGATGACATAGGTGAGAATCTTTGAGCCGACTAGCAGGATGGTCTCATCTGATGACGACAGTTGTTGTTCAATTATCAATGTCTCAGCATTTAAGAACTTGATAAAATAGGATTCTTGTTGCTTTAAGACATCATAGTATGCTTGATCTTCAATAACTAAGTGGAAATGAAGCGGTTTCGATGGAATCACATTGTTCTCACTTCTTAGATTTCTTACTTTCGTGATAGTATCTGACAATTCTTTAAAATATTCAATCGCATCCAAATCAATTTTTCCAGCAACTGGCCAGTTGCTAATCATGATGGATGGTTCGCTGCTGATTTCTAAGAATAGTTTTTCAGTAACAAAAGGAATAAATGGATGCATCAATTTCAAGACTGCCTTTAAGACAATGAGTAAAACAGCTTGAGTATTGTTTCTGGTTTCTTTGTTTTGCAAAGCTATTTTTGCAAATTCAACATACCAGCTTGCAAATTCATCCCAAATGAAATTATATAGCGTTCTAGAAGCTTCACCAAATTCAAATTTATCGTAATAAAAATCAGCTTCAATCATCACTTGGTTCAATCTTGATAAGATCCATTGATCAGTCAACGTCAGTTCGCCTTGAATTTCGACACCCTGATCATCGATGTTCATCGTGATGAACCGTGTAATATTCCAAAGCTTATTAATGAAATTCCAACTGGATTCAACCTTTTCCTCTTCATATCTCAAATCAGCACCAGGTGCGGAATTGGTCGTGAGAAAATAACGTAATGCATCAACACCATATTGGTGAATCACATCCATAGGATCAACACCGTTACCTAATGATTTGCTCATTTTTTTCCCATCTTTATCACGGATTAATCCGTGAATCAAAACAGTCTCAAATGGATCTTGACCTGTGAATTCCAACCCTTGAAATATCATGCGTGCGACCCAGAAGAAAATGATATCATATCCAGTAACTAAAACACTTGTTGGATAATATCTTTTATAATCATCAGTGATTTCAGGCCATCCTAAGGTGCTAAATGGCCATAAAGCAGATGAAAACCAAGTATCAAGGACGTCTTCATCTTGTCTCCAGTCTGCACCAGGAGATTCAACTTGAACCTTAAGCTCTTCATCTTTATACCATGCTGGGATTCTGTGTCCCCACCATAATTGGCGACTGATACACCAATCCTGGATATCCGTCATCCAATTAGAAAAGATCTTTTTAAATCTTGAGGGCACAAATTCAGCCTTCGTTTCCAATGCCTGTTTCGCAAGGACCTCCATTTTTACAAACCATTGTAAAGACAGTCTTGGTTCAACAACGACACCTGTACGCTCACTAAATCCCAAGTTATTGGTATACGCTTCGATTTTATCGATTAAACCTAGTTTTTCTAAATCTTTGACAAGTAAGTCTCTACATGCAAATCTTTCCATGCCTTCATATTGAAACGCCATGGGGTTCATCGTTCCGTTTTCTTCCATGCATAGGGGCATTGCTAATCCATGTCTTTTTCCAACTTCAAAGTCATTGGCATCGTGTGCAGGTGTTACTTTGACAACACCACTACCAAATGTCATATCGACATATTCATCTTTGATGACTGGAATTGCAACTAGCGTTCCGGGTATAAAAACCTTTTGACCAACAACATGATGATACCGTTTATCTTTTGGATGTACCATCAAGGCTTGATCGGCAAACATCGTTTCCGGACGTGTCGTAGCAATTACCAAGTATCCGGATTGATCGACAAATGGATACTTAAAGTAATAGAGCTTTCCCTGTGTCTCAAAGTGTTCGACTTCGATATTGGATATTGCAGTCTTCGCTTCAACATCCCAGTTGATGATCCGGTTTCCTCTATAGATATAACCTTTCTCGTACAATTCGATAAAAACCTTGGTTACTGCCTTGTTTAAGGCGTCGTCCAAAGTGAATCTTTCCTTTGAATAATCAAGCGAATTTCCCAGTGAGGCCCATTGTTTTTTAATGTGCTTAGCATATTCATCCTTCCATGCCCATGCCTGTTCTAAAAATCCTTCACGACCTAAATCATGGCGAGATACGCCTTGAAACTTGAGTCTTTCATCAACCTTTGCCTGAGTGGCGATACCCGCATGGTCCATGCCAGGCAAAAATAAGGCATCATAACCTTGCATTCTTTTTCTTCTGATGATAATATCCTGAAGCGTATTATCCCATGCATGTCCTAAATGTAGTTTGCCTGTGACATTAGGTGGTGGGATCACGATACAGAAGGGATCCTTCTTTAAGTCACCAGTCTTGAAATACCCTTTTTTTAACCATATTTGGTATCGATTTTCTTCAACTGCTTTAAAATCGTATTTTGTTTTTAAATTTGTCATTTTTGTTCTCCCTTCAAGTATCCATCTTTAGTTAATTCATACATTTGAATATCAATCATCGTGTGATCGAAATGCTCTCTTTTTTCTAGACGTGTCGGATGAAATCCTGTTTTTTCAATCACTCGTTTTGATTGGTGATTATCAAACGCATGACCGCAAAGCACCCGATCTAGCTCCACATCGATAAATGCATATTTTAAGACGATGTTAACAGCTTCTACCATCAGTCCTTTTCCCCAGTAAGTATCATCTAAGACATATCCGATTTCCTTTTGGTTTGCTACAGCATTCTCGAAGTTTCTCACATGTAAACCAATCGTTCCGATGAGTTCATCTTTTTCCTTTAAGGTGACTCCCCAAACTTCCTCTTCATTCATCATCATTCTAAGGATCCTAGCAGATTCTTCAATCGTCTCATGGGGTTTCCAACCGGCATTGGGTCCGATGTTAGGTTTTCTTGCATATGCAAAAAAGGAAATCAGATCCGTGATTTTCAATGCTCTTAAGATTAAGTGTCTTGTGACTAAAGTTTTCATGTCCACCTCAATAAAAAGAAAAGTCCTTAGAAAAATCTAAGGACGAAATAATCGCGGTACCACCTTAGTTCTAGAGAAATCTCTAGCACTTCATTATCTTTAACGCAGACTTAACGGAAGAAACTACTTGGATTCATATCTTCAGCTCCAAGGTGACCTTCATGAATGCCTTTCAGATTTTTCACCAACCAATCTGTCTCTAGAAACAAGCATCTCACTACTTTTCCTTTTCATTGCTACTGTCTTGATTTTAGCATAGCTTATGCTATTTGTAAAGCAAATGCAATCATTTATTCCAGTGTTGGAATCATTTGCGTCAAAATATCGATTTGAATCGCAAAATGCAAACCTTCAATGCCTTCACCAACATATTCATCAACATAAGACATGTTATTAAGACCAATCATTTGTCCGTAAATATTGACAAGCGCTCCGCCGCTGTTTCCTGGATTGATGGTTGCTGTATGTTGGATGGTAATAGTATCCATTCCATAATCGTCCCACATCCCTCGATCGATAGCACTAATGGTACCCATCGATACTGAATTAGGTAAGTCTAATGGGCTGCCGATAGCAAATACCATTTGACCGACCTTAAGACTATCTTTTGTTCCCCATTCGATGACACGCAGAGACTGCAAGGAACTAAATCTTAAGATTGCCATATCATGGGTAACACTCTTACCCAAGAGTGTGACATTACCCTTAGTAATCACGATATCCCCATTGGTTTCAAAAATGGTAATCTGAAATTCACTTGAAGTATAACCATAGACGACATGTTCATTTGTTAAAACATAATAGATAGAACCAACTTTCTTGTAGATCACACCTGATCCACTACTTTCTAGGATGAATCCATTATAACAATCAACCATGACAACTGATCTTTTGACATCAGCAAGCATACTGGTCACGTGTTCTTCCATCAAGGCAACCACATCGATATTAGATAAGACAGCAGAGACGATTGCTGCTTCATCGACAAGTGTTCCATCTTCTACTAAAGCATTCACGATATTGGTGATGGTAACCTCATCTGTTAAAATTAAATCCTGTTCTAAGAGAATAGCATCAATGATATCTCTGATTTCCGTCTCAGAAAGAGGGTTAGATTCCTCTTCCCATTTGGCGTAAAGCGTCAAGCTTTGCGTAACACCCGCATTAAATGCAATTGGATATAAGAAGTTGGGGTCTAAATACCAACCAGAAAATACATATCCTTCTTTGGTAGGAACCTGACTGGGTAAAAAGGTTTGATTGGCATCAACTTCTACCGTTTCAAGTGCGCTTCCACCATTTGAATCGTAGCTAATTTGATAAGGACCTGCACTAGAGCCGATTAGCTCACATCCTGAAAGCGTCATTCCCATCATGAGAATGACAAATATACTCACTATTTTTTTTATCATGTTAATTTCCTTGTTTCTTTCATATTGTTATTGATGAGATAAGTAATGCCTATTGCTCCAGATCCGCAATGTGTCGAAATGACACATCCAGCTCTACTTTCTATAATCTCAACATTAGGCAAATGCTTATTGAGCTGAGCAATCATATAAAGTGCTTGTCTATTGGCCAAACTATGAGTGACCATGACATAATCAGTATCAAGTCGGTACTGATCTTCATAGATGGTTTTTAGCATGATTCGTATCGCCTTTTTGATTTTACCAAAAGGTCTTTTATGAATGATAAGTCTTCCGTCATTCACTCTGATAATCAGCTTAAGGCCAAAGAAAGCACCCATCAAACTTGTTGGTATTCCAATCCGTCCACCTTTCAACAGATATTCTACCCTACGAACAGCAAATAGCGATCTCACTTGTGGGACCAACTTGACAATCTCTTGGTGGATTCTTTTTGCTGAAAACCTTTGGTTGCGCATTTTAACCGCTTTTAAAACCAAAATGCCGATACCTGATGAAATATTTTGTGAATCGATGATGTAAACTCGATTGGAATCCATTTCATCTTTGGCAAGCATCACATTTTGATAAGACATCGAAAATTTTGACCCGATACCGATATAGACAATGTCATAGCCATGATCCAAATACTGATCAAAGAACCCGATAAAATCCTCATGAGTTGCTGGAGCGGTCTTTGGTATCGTCTTTTTTTCTCTAACGACAGCGTAAAGATCATCACCAGCCAAATCAAGACCATCCCGATAAATTTCATTTTCAAACTTGACATAGTGAGGTATCGAGAAAACATCAAGTTCTGTTCTAAGTTCCAAGCTTAAATCAGCAGTAGAGTCTGTTAGGATAACAACTTTATTCATCTTGATCCTCCTTGATCTTAGCAATAAAGAAATCTGAAACAGCTATGATATTTTCTTTGGTCATATTGGAAATTGCACAAAAATTCTTAGGATTTCCCATTTGTTCTTTAATCTTTATTTCCTGTCTCTTTTGTAGTGTCTTATTGATTTTATCTTTTTTAGTAGCAACAATCATGATGTCTTTATGTAACGATTTCAAGAAATCATACATATCCAAATCATCTACTGTTGGTCCAACCTTGAAATCGATCAAAAGACAGACGAGTTTTAAATGTTTTGAATAAAGCAAATAGTTTTCAATCATGATGACAAATGCCGATTGAATCGATTTAGAACGCTTAGCATACCCATAACCAGGAGCGTCCACTAAGTAAAAGGTCCCATTCAATAGGTAAAAATTCAGGGCTAAAGTCTTCCCTGGAGTATTCGATATTCTCGCTAGATTTTTACGGTTGGTCAAACTGTTGATGAAAGAACTCTTGCCGACATTTGATCTGCCAATCAAAAGAATTTGAGGCATTACCTCAGGTTCATCTTTTAAATCAGTCAAGCTTTTAATATATTCTGCTGTTTTGATCAATTGGTTTCATCCTTTGCATGAAAAAAGTAGTCCGAAGACTACTCTCATTATAAACTATTTGAGTATATATTGGAAGACATCCATCACATTTTCCACTGGGATGATCGTGAGTGCATCTCTGACTTCTTGGGGAATGTCTTCGATGTCCTTTTCATTATCTTTAGGAATTAAAATAACCTTAAGACCACTGCGGTGTGCGGCAATAGACTTTTCTTTGAGCCCGCCAATTGGAAGCACATAGCCACGAAGTGTGATTTCACCCGTCATGCCGACATCCTTTTTCACGTATTTTTGAGAAACTGCAGAGTAGATTGCAGTTGCAATCGTAATCCCTGCAGATGGACCATCCTTGGGAACGGCACCTTCAGGCACGTGAATATGGAAATCGTTATTATTAAACATATCAGGATCTAAATCCAAGGTTTTAGCCTTTGACTTGATGAAACTAAGTGCTGTCATCGCACTTTCTTTCATGACATCTCCAAGTTTACCGGTTAAGACAAGTTTACCGCTACCTTTATAGTATGTCACTTCTACAGGAAGCGTATCCCCACCAAATGCAGTATATGCAAGTCCAGTAGCAACCCCAATCTGTTCTTTTTCATCAGCAAGATTATGGACAAAACGTGGTTTACCAATATAAGATTCGATGTTTTCTAAGTTAATATCGATCTTATCTTTCTTTGTCATTAAAATCTCTTTAATGCCTTTTCTGATTAAAGCACCAATATAGCGGTTTACTTCACGAACACCAGCTTCTCTTGTATAGTGCTGAATGATGTAATAAATGGAATCGTCATTAATCGAGAATTGATCTTTTGTGATGCCATGATTTTTTAATTGTTTCTTGATTAAATGACGGCGAGCAATCTGGAATTTTTCTTGTTCAGTATATGAGCTAAGCTCGACGATTTCCATGCGGTCTCTAAGAGGAGCAGGTACGTTTTCTAGATAGTTTGCTGTTGTAATAAAGAGAACTTGTGATAAATCATAAGGCTCTTCAAGATAATGATCAGAAAATCTTGCATTTTGTTCGGGATCTAAAACCTCAAGCATCGCTGATGCAGGATCACCCTTAAAGTCAGATGACATCTTGTCGATTTCATCGAGCAAGAAGACAGGGTTGACCGTTTTTGCATCCTTCATGCCCTTGATGATTCTACCAGGCATTGCCCCAATATAGGTTCTTCTGTGTCCTCTAATTTCTGATTCGTCTCTGACACCACCAAGCGATTGTTTGACAAACTTTCTGTTTAATGCTTCAGCAATCGAAATGGCAAGTGAAGTCTTGCCGACACCCGGAGGACCGACTAGACACAAAATGGTTTGTGGGTTTTTCTTGGTCATAATCTTCACGGCAAGATATTCAATAATGCGTTCTTTAACGTTTTCAAGTGCGTAATGGTTTTCGTCTAGCTTTGTCTTAACCTTAGCTAAATCGTAATTATCCTTACTTGCCTTTTTCCATGGCAAATCAACAAGCAAATCAAGATAGGTCTTGATAATAGATGACTCTGCCATTGCTGCAGGCGTTGATTGGTATCTAGAAAGCTCTTGTAGAGCTTTTTCCTCAATATCCTTAGGCATCTTCGCTTTCAGAATTTTGGTTCTTAATTCGTCGATTTCCTCTTCTCTTTTTGCCTTATCACCAAGTTCATTTTGGATAGCTCTCATCTTTTCACGCAAATAATATTCTTTTTGATTTTCATCAATGGAACGTTTGATCTCATCATTGATCTTTTGTTCAAGTTCAACAATCATCTTTTGCTTATTGATATCTTCTAGGAGCATTCTCAAACGAACATTGAGTTTGTTTTCTTCTAAATACCTATATTTAGTCTGTTCTGCAGACTTAAGATTAAAAATGACAAGGTCGCAGACCTTTTCAGAAGTTAATCCTTGTTGAATCTTTTCCATGACCTGATTGTTTGGTTGTAAAATGGTCTGAGCATTGGATGCAACCTCAGTCACAATCATTTTCACTAAAGTAACTTCTTCGTCAACATTTCCGCTTACGGTTTCCTGTTCATCATATTCGACAACAAAATAAGGTTCAGTAATGAAATATTCTTTCACCTTGATTCTAGATAATACGGATAATTTGACTTTGTAAGCGTCATTTGGCAATTTAATTTTCATTTGAATCTTAACTAAAGTACCATAGGATTCAATATCTTCAACCGTAGGTTCTTCAATCATCGGATTTTTTTGGACTAAAACAATGGCATAGCCGCCAAAGTTTCTTTCAGCTTCTTCAACAGCCTTAAGGGAAACCCTTCTTCCGACTTCAATGCGAAAATCGTTGTTTGGGATTGGTGTTGTGCCACGCACGATAATTGCTGGTAGATTCTTTTGTAATTCCATCTTTTCACATCCTTTTATATTTCATAACCATTATAGCATATTTTCGAAGATTTGCAATCAATACACATGAGTGCCAATCTTCTATTTAAGAAGAAGGGAACGATGTCCCCTTCATTAAAGTTTGACTGCGGAATCAACAACAAATTTGTAAGCTTTATTGATGGTTACATCGTTAGCCAGAATTGCTTCTGGCAAATACTTCTTGATTTCTTCAACAGGCATATTGTAGCGTGTTGCCAATTCTTCATACTTAGAAGATAATTCTTCTTCGGTTGCTTTCATGCCTTCAGCTTTTGCAACAGCCTCTAAGACGAGTGAAGTTCTAACACGTTTTGTGGAATCAGCTATGGCTTGTGCTTCAAACTGTTCAGGTGTGACACCTGATAGAGATAAGAACATGTCAAATTCAATTCCATATTGCTTAGCTTGCTGTTCAACACTTTCTTTATAATGAGTGATTTCTTCATCAATCATCTCTTTAGGAACATCCAAAGAAGCGCCATCAACGACTTGATTGATCGCTTGATCGGTCATCACATTTTCAGCTTCTTGTTTCTTCTTGTCCTCTAATTCTTTTCTCGTTACCACTTTTAATTCTTCAACGGTTGTCACATTTTCTTTGCTTAAACTTTGAACCCATTCATCATTCAATTCACTTGTGATCTTTGCTTTCACTTCATGAAGCAAAATCTTAAAGACAACAGGCTTGCCAGCCAAATGTTCAGCTTGGTAGTTTTCGGGGAAAGTTAAATTGATTTCTTTTGCTTCATTAATAGCCATGCCAATCATTTGTTCTTCAAAGCCAGGAATAAATTGGTTTGAACCAATTTCTAATTGATAATTTTCAGCCTTTCCACCTTCAAAAGGAACGCCGTCAGCATATCCGTCAAAATCAAAGATTGCTGTATCTCCTAATTCGACTGTGCCTTCTTTAGGTTCTAGTGAACCATTTTGTGACAACAAGCTCTTGATTTCAGCGTTGACTTCTGAATCTGTAACGTCAGCTTTGACATTTTTTATTTCAATACCAATGTATTTTCCTAAAGTCACTTCAGGCTTAACAGGTGCGTTGAATGAAATCTCAAATACTTCGCCTCTTTTAATCTTTGAAATGTCGACGTCAACTTCAGGTTGACCGACGATTTCATAATCTGGATGGTTTTGAGCTTCATGATACTTATGGTGAAGCACATGATTGAGTGCATCTTCATATAAAGATTCAACACCGAATTTTGTTTCATAAATGTTTCTTGGAACATGTCCTTTTCTAAATCCTTTGAGTTCCACTTCTTTTTGAACATGCTCAAACGCATGATCTAAACCGTGTTCGAACTCTTGAACAGATATATCAAAAGTGTAGCGTACGCGGTTAGCTGATAATTTTTCTAATTTCACTTGTTTTTCTCCTTTATTAGTTAATTCTATTGCAGATAGACCTTTTTTATTATAACATAATTTTTTATGACTGCACAGAAAGCCCAACTTTTATAATTTAAAATTCCTTGTTTTCAACAGCCAATTTGAGTAACCTATCGAATAATATTTCATGCAACTTTCTTCGATTGAAACGATAACAAAATTCATCCAGATACGTCTG
>JBDREH010000001.1:0-173100 GCA_043819945.1 Bacillota bacterium | reverse complement strand
TAGCTCGCTTCACTGTGGAAGAGCTTGCCGATGACCTCTAATATCTTAACTGCATAACTCTCTTTTTGATGTTCAACAGGGAGTGCTTTGACGATATCTGTAAACCGTCTTCTGACGTGTGCGAAACATCTTTGCAGTTTGCTATTTGGATTTTCTTTCTTTAGTTTCGTATAGCCTGCATAATCATCACACACGATTGTCCCTTGATAGTCCTTTAGCCATGCTGCTGTTGCGTCTATTTTTCTGGATTCGTGAAAGTCATAAATCGCGATTTGAGCATCATAATAGCTTGATGTATAGACATACACATAGCTTTTCTTCCTGTCTTTATCTTCTAAAGGACGCTTGCTGATGGAAAGTGTTGTCTCATCCGCGTGGATGACTTCCCATTTGATCAATCCTGATGAAATCTCCTTGCGGGTGATTATAAGCAGACACCCAATCCTTAAATGTTGATCTGTTATACCCTTCTTGTTTTGCAAATGCACTTAATCCTAAGCTAGATGTTCTATATTTCTTAACTGCATCTAGACGCTCTCGGTCTGTATAATGTTTTCCCATCTCTATAGCCCTCTTTCTTTATCTATAGCATACAAAAAAACACCCTAAATTGTTAGAGTGTTAATTTTTGACCTTTACGCTTTTTCTATTAATGCATTATATATTTATAAAAAAAATTAAAGTAAGCAGGCAGCGACTTGATCTATTATAGAACGAGGTGCCACTTATGAAAATAAAAGCGATGTATGTTTTTAATGGAATTAACCAATTTAATACTTTTTCAAACTTTATTGAACAAAATCACTGGAGAATAGAAAAGCAATTGCTCAAAGAGAGAGTAGAAAAATATAAGACCGAGGACTACTTTGTAGCTTTGGAAAAGCAATTTAATCATCAAAAACTAACAATTTGGGAACTTAAACAAGAAGAAATAATAACCTGGATGGATACATTGACACTATTGCGCAGAATATTGATTCAACTATTCAAAAAGGGAGTAAATGCTGAAAATATAGACATTATTATGGAATATCCTTTAGTATATGGAAATCACATGAGATCTGATTACTTAATTGTCTATGATCGATTAATTGTTGTTTTAGAATTTGGTATGTTTAATCAAGATGAGAAAAGAAGCGAAGAAAGATATACAAAAAAACTCCAAGAATCCATCAATTACAGGCAAATCATTGGGAATTTAGTCAGTAAAGAACTTATTGTGGTTAATTATGTAATGATATATAAACCAGAATATAATCGGTACTTAAAGAGTGAAATAATCGACAATATTAACTACAACAGTGATGAAATCTCATTATTATCCAAATTTCTAATACAAAACATCCAAAATCAAGATAATTTATCAGCAAGAAAACAACTGGAATTTCTTGAATTGAATAAATAATCAACTTTTTTGTTTGATTTTAAAAATGTATATGATATCATATAGTTAGTCTATATATGTTTGAAATTCAAACAATTTTAAGGAGAAGATAAAATGAGCGAAAAAATTGGTCTTGTCGTTTGTGGAAATTCAGGTGTTGACTATCTAAAACTGGACTATCCAGTAAAATTAATTAGATCTACACTAAATCTTGGAGGCAAAGAATATGAGGACTACGTCGATATTCAAGCAAAAGAGTTTTATGACGTTATTGTAAATAATCCAGATATTGATGTTTCAACCTCACAGACATCAACTGGGAAAATTGCCAGTATTTATGAAGAACTGAAAGAAGAAGGTTATACTGATGTAATTACCGTTGTAATTTCATCAAAATTAAGTGGTACATATCAGGGTGCCATTCTAGCTAAAGATATGGTTCCAGGCATCAACGTATATGTCATTGATTCAAGAACTGTTTCGTATGGCGAAGCATATTTGGTTTTAGAAGCAATCAAGATGATTAAAGCTGGAAATAAATCAAGAGATATTATTGATAGATTAGAAAAAATAAGAGATCATATCTACATATACGTATTGGTAGATACTCTGAAGTATCTTGTTAAAAATGGTAGATTATCTGCAACAAGTGGATTTTTAGGCACTCTCTTAAAAATTAAACCACTTCTACATATTCAAAGAGATGGTAGTTTGGTTCCTTTTGAAAAGATAAGAACAACTAATAAAGCACAAGCAAGATTACTCGAAGTGATTCAGAAAGACATCGAAGGCAAAAATGTAATTATGTTTATAGTATATACAAACAATGAGGAAAAAGCTATTGAGATCAAACAACAGATATTAGCTATTAGACCTGAAATAACGATTGAAGTAGTACCATTGACTCCAGTTGTTGGCGCACATGCTGGCCCAGGTACTTTAGGCGTAGGATATATAGTATTATAGGAAAAGGTGGTATGTGTTATGGTTTCTCCGAAACAGGTAATCAATGAACTTCTTGTTGATGTATTTAATCAAATTTTAAGTATTGAAGGTAGCGTTCTGAAAAAAAAAGGCGTCAAGCTTTCAATGACCGAAGTTCACGTCTTGGAGGCAATTCGTAGCTGTGAAGTACCGACTATGGGGAGCGTAGCTCGCCGATTGCGTGTTACTTTGGGTACACTTACAACATCAGTTAATGTCTTGGTCAAAAAGAACTATGTTTCTAGATATAGAAATGAAAATGACCTCAGGAAAGTCTTTTTAAAATTAGATGAATCTGCTATTGAGGTATTAAAAATTCATGATAGATTTCATGATGAAATGATTTCATCTGCATTTAAAGATTTAGAACTGGAAAAAGATGAGACATTGATGAAATCACTAGAAAATGTTAGTAACTATTTTAAACAGCGATATTAAGAGTTTAACGGATAAATAGAGCATCCACTTGGATGTTCTATTTCTTTTTAAAAAAATCAAATTATACTTTTATTTACGCATAATATAATGTATAATATTACTGGCATAAAGGAAGGGGGCTAAGTGTATGTCAAAATATGTATATGGAATTGATATCGGAGGAACAAATATTAAATTTGGCCTTTTTTTGTTACCCGATATGAAATTAGTCTATACATATGAGTCTGAGACACCACAAGATAATCAAAAGAAAAGTATTTTTGAAAAAGTTGCAATTTCAATTAATGTGATTAATGAAATAAACCATATAACTTTGGATAATATAATCGGTATTGGAATAGCAATTCCATGTCCAGTAAAAAATGATTATGTTGAGCATTGTTCAAATTTAAATTGGCAACATATGCAAATTTCTAAATTACTTAATAAGTACCTACCTAGCCATATCATGGTGGCAGTATCTAATGATGCAACTATAGCCGCTCTCGGTGAGAGCAAAAGCTTTGAAAAACCCTACAATAGTGTTGTCTTTTACACACTAGGAACAGGTGTTGGAGGGGGAATTATTATAGATGGTAAAATTCTCGAAGGGCATACTGGATTTGGTGGGGAAATTGGTCACATGCACGTTTCAGATGAGCCAACAGATAGGATTTGTGGATGTGGATCAAAAGGTTGTCTTGAACAGGTTTGTGGAACTGAAGCTATATTCAGATATACAAGAGAACTAGCCAAAGAGGATGAAACAATTATTAATTTGAATGAATTGACTGTGAAAAATGTATTTAATGCTGCAAAATCTGGTGACAGAATTGGGCTAAAAGTCGTAAATAAGGTTGCAGAATATGTGGCAATTAGTGCAAGTGTTCTAGCTGTAGTACTTGATCCTGAAGTATTTATTATTGGAGGAGGAATATCTAATGCTGGGGACTTTCTATTAGATTTAATTGTACAACACTATCAAAAACACGCAAGATTTTCAACATATAAAATACCGTTCATATTAGCAAGATCAGGAAATAATGCCGGATTCATCGGTGCAGCACATTTAATAAAAAATAAACTAATGTAAGGAGTTATAAGAATGAATAAAAAGCCAATGAGACAACATGGATGTAGAGTCATGTATGGCTTTGTAGCGATTGGGAAAATTATTTATTATGACAATCAAAACGAAACAGAAAAATTAAAAGAGTCAGAAATTGAAGAATTGTTCAGTGAAATTACCGATAACACTATTGATGAATACATCCAATATAGAGAAATCAAAGCTGCGATATCAGACAACGAGAAAAGGATTTATCTAATATTGGATTTTATTTTTCGCACATTTGATACAGAAATCATTAAAATCAATTTCATCAATTTTGTAGCAAAAGAAAAGCTTAATATTTCAAAGGCGTTTGAGAGAGCATTTGATGAATATATGTTAAACACACCAAATTTAGTACCGTCTGATTTAGCAGTCTATCAAGAAGAAATTGTTCTCTACAGCAAAGAACTTAAGCAAAGATTAATAATGAGATACGAAGTGATTATGCTTCAGCGCTTAATTAAAAATATTGATTTTGATTTTATATTATTCATTAAAGAATTTAAGAAAGAATATTTGTACAATTTGCCAAAAAGAATACAAGCAATTATATGTAGAAATATTAAAGATGAACAATTAGGCATATCTCTTGCTCACGAGTATGAACTACCATTAGTTATTCATGATTATAACTACAAGGAGCAAAGCATAGTCATCATTGATGGAAAATTAAATCAGGTACTGATCAATCCATCAGATGAAACTCTTGACGAGTATAAGGAAATGACACAAATACAGACCTACAAGAATGGAGAAAATCCAAGTTATCTCCCATCAAAAGTCAATATTTATGCACCAATGGTTGACACAAGAATGCTTGACAAAGTTGCATCAGGAAGATGGTATTCAGGTATCGCACCGTATAAAACAGAGTTCATGTATGTAACAAAAGGCATGACACCTTCATATACTGAACAATACGGTATATTTTTAAATGTGTTAGACTCAATGAAAAATAAAGAGGTCTATATTTCTATTCCAGATTTCCGACCCGAAAAACCCACTGAATATCTAGGTGAAATCTTTACCGATATGCAAACATTTTCAGATTTTACGAATCTTTTTAGTACGAATCTATTGGCAATTGCACATGCTTCAAGAGATACAAATAAAGCTGTAAATATAGTTGTTCCCATGATTAGGATGAGCGAAGAAGTAAATCAATGGAGAAATGAAATTGAAGCTGTTTTTGAGTACTGTCGTGTTCATACAGTAAAAATAGGTATTATGATTGAAACTGAATCAGCTTTTGAATACTATGACGAATATAAGGATATGGACTTTGCAATTATCGGATTGAACAATCTCATTGAAGAAATCACTGATGACTTTGATCGCTACAGTCACCTATCAAAGGAAGAAATTATTGATATTTTATGGCCAGATGTTCGTGATCTGCATCAATATTTACGAAGTTATAAGTTACAAGTAAAACATATATTATCAGGTAATTTTTTAACTAATCCGGATGTATTTAGGAAATTTTTAAAATCAGGATTCACAGACTTTTCAATTCCAATAAGCAAAATCAAGATTGTAGAACAGGTTTTAAAGGATCATGTGGAATCAAAAGGAAAATGTGTTGGACTCGCAGCTCAACGAGTAGAAAAAACAAAACTATGGAAAATCAGTCGCATCTTAAAAGAAAAGAAAGAAAGAGAAGACAAGAAGAAAAAAGCTGAAGAAAAAATCAGAAAGAAGCAAGAAAAGATACAGCAAGAAAGAGACAAAAACAAGGAGAAGCGTGAACAAGTAATTAAAATGCTTTTATCAAGTAATAAAAAGAATAACAATAATGATGAAAATGACGGAAATGAATAAAAAAATAAGGGAAAAGCGATAAAATGGTTGCTTTTGCTTTTTTTTTCATATATAATAATACACGCTCGTGTGAAAACATGGGTAAGGCTGTGAAATGGAAGGTTGTTGACACACGGATAGCCGTTGTCTATGTGTTGAGTTTTTCCGTGGAGCAAGTCTATACAGGATTATAGGCGAAAGGAGCTATTAAAATGGCAAAAGATGTAATTAAAATTCGTTTGAAGGCATACGATCACAGATTACTTGATCAAGCTGCAAAAAAGATTGTTGACAGCGCACTTAGAACTGGTGCTACAGTTCAAGGTCCGATTCCTCTTCCAACTGAAAAGGAAATCTTCACAATCCTACGTTCACCTCATGTTAACAAAGACTCACGTGAACAATTTGAACGCAGAACGCACAAGAGATTGATTCAAATCATTGATCCGAATCCCAAAACAATTAGTGCATTAATGGATATTGATTTACCATCAGGTATCGATATCGTATTGAAAAAATAAACAAATTAAGAAAGAGGAAAAATTATGGCCAAAGGAATCTTAGGTAGAAAACTAGGAATGACACAAATTTTCGATGAAAATGGTGTACTCGTTCCAGTGACCGTTATAGACGTGGCTGACAATGTGGTTCTACAACAAAAAACTGTTGAAACAGACGGTTATGTAGCAACTCAAGTTGGTTTTGAAACTAAACGGGACAAATTAAGTAACAAGCCTGAACAAGGGCACGTGAAAAAAGCTAATACAGCACCTAAGCGCTTCGTTAGAGAAATCCGCTTTAAAGAAGAGCTTAATAATGAATTAGTGGGTTTAGCGGTCGGTGACCTTGTTAAAAATGAATTATTTCAAATCGGCGAAGAAGTCGATGTCACAGGCACTTCAAAGGGTAAAGGCTTTGCCGGATCCATCAAGAGACACAACCAAAGTCGCGGACCAATGACTCACGGTTCAAGATATCACCGTAGACCAGGTTCAATGGGACCAATCAAAGGTAAGCTCAAAGGTAAAAATCTACCAGGGCAAATGGGTGCTGAACAAGTGACCATTCAAAATCTTAAAGTAGCCGGTGTGGATGTAGAAAATCAACTACTATTAATTAGCGGAAGCGTTCCAGGACCTCAAAAAGGACTTGTAATCGTTAGATCTGCTGTTAAAAGTGGTAAATAAGGAGGGTTAACATGCCAAACGTAAACGTATTAAATCAAACAGGCAATAAGGTTGCTGACCTAACCCTATCAGATTATGTTTTCGGTATTGAACCGCACCAACAGGCTTTATATGATGTAGTCAATGCACAAAGAGCAGCAATGAGACATGGTACACACGATGTAAAAAACCGTGCTGAAGTATCAGGTGGCGGTAAAAAGCCATGGCGTCAAAAAGGAACCGGTCGTGCTCGTCAAGGGTCCATACGTTCTCCACAATGGCGTAAAGGTGGTATTGTTTTCGGACCAACACCCAGAAGTTATGCAGTTAAGATGAATCAAAAGGTTCGTCAACTCGCTTTAAGATCTGCATTATCTTATCACACAGCAAATGGTCAACTTAAAGTCATCGATTCTTTGAATATGGAGGCACCAAAAACAAAGCTATTCCAAGAATTGCTATCGACATTAGGTATTGAAGGAAAAACACTTATAGTAGCTCAGACATTCAATGAAAATGAAGTACTCGCAGCAAGAAATATTCCTACTGTTGCATTCTCACAAGTTAGTCATGTCAGTGTCTATGACATTCTAAACTGTAAGAATCTATTGCTGACTAAGGATGCAATTGAAGCTTTAGAGGAGGTATTGGGCAATGACTAAATATTATGACATTATCAAAGCGCCAATCATTACTGAACAATCGACCAAACTTATCGAAAGCCAAAACAGATATACTTTTAAGGTTGATAAAAAAGCTAATAAGGTAGAGATTAAAAAGGCAATCGAAACAATTTTCAAGGTTAAGGTATTATCAGTAAATACCATAAACGTATTACCCAAGTTTAAAAGAATGGGCAAATACGAAGGGTATAAGAATGCTTATAAAAAAGCAGTTGTTAAATTGGCTGAAGGTCAAAAGATTGACGCCTTCACCGTATAAGTGAAATATTAGAGGAGGTTTAACCAAATGGCGGTTAAAAAATACAAAGCGACAACCAATGGTCGTCGCAACATGAGTGTACTAACATTCGAAGAAATTACAACATCTACTCCTGAAAAATCACTACTTGAGCCATTTTCTCGCACCGGCGGAAGAAACAACCAAGGTAAGATCACCGTACGTCACATTGGTGGCGGTGCAAAAAGAAAATATCGCGTAATTGATTTTAAACGAAATAAAGACAATATTATTGGTAAAGTGGCTACAATTGAGTATGATCCAAACCGCACTGCAAATATTGCTTTAATTCACTATGTAGATGGTGAGAAAAGATACATACTTGCACCCAAAGGTTTAGAAGTTGGAAACGAAATTGTTTCCGGTATTCAAGTAGATATCAAAACAGGCAATACATTACCAATCATGAACATTCCAGTGGGTACAATAATTCATAATATTGAATTGAACCCAGGAAGAGGCGGACAACTTGCAAGAAGCGCAGGCACATCAGCACAAATTCTCGGTAGAGAAGACAAATATGTTCTTGTTCGTTTGCAATCCAGTGAAGTTAGAAAGATTCTTGGCACGTGCCGCGCAACTATTGGTACTGTTGGAAATGAATCTTATGAACTTGTCAATATTGGTAAAGCAGGAAGAACACGTCACATGGGTGTACGCCCAACTGTACGTGGATCAGCTATGAACCCTAACGATCACCCACATGGTGGTGGTGAAGGAAAAACTGGAATCGGTAGAAAATCACCAATGACCCCATGGGGGTAAAAAGGCTCGCGGTGTTAACACACGCGACAAAAAGAAAGCGTCAAGCGATTTAATCGTTCGTCGTCGCACGAAGTAGGAGGAAAATTATGGCACGTTCAGTTAAAAAAGGACCATTTTGTGATGATCATTTACTAATAAAGGTTCAAAAGCAAAATGCAGCAAACGAAAATAAAGTGATCCAGACATGGTCACGTCGTTCAACGGTTTTCCCTGATTTCGTTGGACATACGGTTGCCGTTTATAATGGCAAATCACATGTTCCTGTATACGTTACAGAAGACATGGTTGGACACAAATTTGGCGAATTTGCACCAACACGCACATTTCATGGACATAGTAAAGATGATAAGAAAGCTAAGAAGAAGTAATTGGAGGGAAGATGATGGAAACTAAAGCTATAGCTAAAACCGTTCGCATTGCTCCACGGAAGGTCAGATTGGTTATCGATCTGATTCGCGGTAAGAATATTAAAGAAGCACAAGCAATCTTAATGTTTACACCACGCGGAGCCTCACCAGTTATTTTAAAAGTGTTAAACAGCGCTGTCGCTAACGCTGAACACAATAACAATGCAAACGTAGAAAACCTATTCGTTAAAGAGGTTTATGTAAATGAGGGTGTTCGTCTAAAGAGACTTTTGCCAAGAGCAAAAGGTCAAGGAGACATCATTAAAAAGAGAACTAGCCACATTACTGTCATCGTGGCAGATAAAGAGTAGAGGTGAAGAGACATGGGTCAAAAAGTTAATCCAATAGGTATGCGTCTTGGCATCATCCGTACTTGGGATTCTAAATGGTATGCTGAAAAAACAGCTGTTCCTGCCCTCGTTAAGGAAGATGAACTGATTCGTAGATATCTTAATGATTTTTATAAAAAAGCCGCTGTTTCTCACATCGAAATCGAACGTGTAAAAGGTAAAGGTGGAAAAGATCGTGTAAAAATCACGTTGCATACCGCTAAACCTGGTATCGTTATCGGCCGTGATGCAGAAACAAAAAAGAAAGCAGTTGCTAGTTTAGAAAAATTAAGCAAAAAAGAAATTATATTTAATGTTGTTGAAGTTAAGCGCCCAGAGCGTGTAGCAACTCTTGTTGCTCAAAGCATCGCAGATCAACTTGAAAACCGTGCATCATTCAGACGTGTGCAAAAAATTGCTATGCAACGTGCCCTTAAATCTGGAGCTAAAGGCGTTAAAACTCTTGTTTCTGGTCGTTTAGGTGGAGCAGAAATTGCACGTAGCGAAGGATATTCAGATGGACAGGTTCCTCTTCATACACTTCGTGCTGATATCGATTATGCAACTGCTGAAGCAAATACAACCTACGGTATTCTTGGTATCAAAGTTTGGATCTATAATGGAGAAGTTCTCCCAGGACAAACTCGCGAAGAAAACCTTAGAAAGCAAGATGAAAGAGCGCCACGTCAAGATAAAAGACCACGTCGCAACAATCCTCGTGACAACAAGGGAGGCAACTAATTATGTTAATTCCTAAAAGAACAAAATTCCGTCGTCCTCACCGTGTAAGCTATGAAGGTAAAGTTAAAGGTAGAAATGAAATTCTAAACGGTGACTTTGCTTTAGTTGCACAAGAAGGAGCATGGATTACAAACCGTCAAATCGAAGCAGCACGTATTGCAATGACGAGACATATGAAAAGATTAGGAAAAGTATGGATAAACATCTTTCCACACTTAGCCAAGACAAAAAAACCACTTGAAGTGCGCATGGGCTCCGGTAAAGGTGCTCCTGATCATTGGGTAGCTGTCGTTAAAGTAGGTAAAATTATGTTTGAAGTCAATGGTGTTTCTGAAGATATTGCTAAGGAAGCATTACGTTTAGCATCTCACAAATTACCTATTAAAACAAAAATTGTTAAAAGAGGTGAGCAAGCGTGAAAGCGATTGAAATTAGAAAGATCAATACACCTGATCTTGAAAAGCGTATTGTCGAGCTAAGAGCCGAATTATTTAACCTACGCTTTCAACTTGCAGTAGGACAACTTGAAAATACAGCTCGTATGAGTCAAGTTAAAAAGACGATTGCACAAATGAAGACAATCATCAGTGAACGTACTGAATAAGGAGGATACCATGGAACGTAATAATAGAAAAGTATATACGGGAATTGTTGTATCTGACAAAATGGATAAAACGATTACCGTGGTTGTAGACACATTTAAGAAATCTCCTTTGTACCGTAAGAGTATTAAGGTTTCAAAGAAATTTCATGTGCATGATGAAGAAGGTTTAGCAGGCATCGGCGATAAAGTGACCATTATGGAAACTCGTCCAATGTCAAAGACAAAGAGATTCCGTCTCTTAGAAGTCGTTGCTAAAGCCGATCTAGTATAGGGAGGAAAAAATCATGATTCAACAAGAAAGTAGATTAGTGGTTGCTGATAACAGCGGCGCTAAAGAAGTCCTTGTGATTAAGGTTTTAGGGGGAACCCGTCGTCGTTATGCTAATATCGGTGATATTGTGGTTGTAACTGTCAAAAAAGCAACACCTGCTGGAATGGTAAAAAAAGGTGAAGTTTTAAGAGCAGTTATCGTCCGCACGGTTTCAGGCCTTCGTCGCGCTGACGGAACTTACATCAAGTTTGATGAAAACGCAGCAGTTATTATTAAAGATGATATGAATCCACGTGGTACCCGTATTTTCGGACCAGTGGCCAGAGAGCTTAGAGAAAAGAACTTTATGAAGATCGTATCTCTTGCTCCTGAAGTACTATAAGGAGGTCTCGTCTATGTACATTAAAGCTGGAGACACAGTTGCAGTTATTGCAGGACGCGATCAATTCGTAACTGACAAAAAAGGAAAAACCACTCGTAAGACAGGCCGCGTCTTAAAGGTTTATCCTAGAACAGATCGTGTATTGGTAGAAGGTGTGAATAAAGTTAAGAAACACCAACGTCCAACACAAGCAAACGATAAAGGCGGTATTATTGAAAAAGAAGCACCAATCCATGTATCAAATATTGCTATGATAGATCCAAAAACAGGAAAACCAACTCGCGTTGGTTATCATGAAGTCAACGGCAAAAAGGTACGGTATGCTAAAAAATCAGGCGAAAGCCTTGATAAATAAGGAGTTAGACAATGAGCGCAATTAAAGAGAAATACGATAATATTGTCAAACCCGAACTAATTAAGGCATTCAACTATACATCGGTTATGCAGGTGCCTAAAATTGAGAAAATTGTTGTGAATATGGGTGTTGGTGATGCAGTCTTCAATCCGAAAGTCTTAGATGATGCGGTTGAAGAATTAAAAGCAATCACTGGACAAAAACCTCAAATCACAAAGGCTAAAAATTCAATTTCTAACTTTAAACTTAGAGAAGGCATGGCAATTGGTGCCAAAGTCACTCTTCGCGGAGAAAGAATGTACTATTTTCTCGACAAATTGATTTCAATCGCTTTGCCACGGGTGCGTGACTTTAGAGGTATTTCTTCAAATGCTTTTGATGGTCGCGGTAACTATACCGTTGGTGTTAGAGAACAAATCATCTTTCCAGAAGTTAGTTTGGATAAAGTTAAAAAGGTTCGCGGTATGGATATAGTAATTGTAACAACGGCAAAAACTGACCAAGAAGGACGTGCATTACTCAGTCAACTTGGCATGCCATTTAAGAAGTAAGGAGGCGTAATATGGCTAAAAAATCAAAGATTGTTAAAGAAATGAAGCGTCGTGTGATTGTTGAACGCTATCGTAAAATCGTTGCAGAACTCAAGGAAAAAGGTGATTATAAAGCACTTCAAAAACTTCCAAGAAATGCTTCAGCAACACGTCTTAGAAATCGCGATGCTATCGATGGTCGCCCACACGCTTATATGCGCAAGTTTGGCTTGTCACGTCTTAATTTTCGTGAATTGGCACATAAGGGACAAATCCCTGGTGTTACCAAAGCAAGCTGGTAATTAGGAGGAAGAACACATGGTTATGACTGATCCAATCGCGGATATGCTTACGCGTATTCGTAACGCAAATAAGATGCGTCATGTAAAAGTAGAAATGCCAGCTTCCCGTCTGAAGGCTGATATCTTATCAGTTCTTAAGAAGGAAGGATTCATTGTTGATTTTACATCTGTAAAAGACAGTGCACAAGGCAAAATTGTTGTTACCTTGAAGTACACAACTTTAAAAGAACGTGTAATTAAAGGTTTAAAACGGATATCGAAACCAGGACTTCGTGTTTATGTATCAGTAGAAGATTTACCTAAAGTATTGAATGGTTTAGGCATTGCCTTAATCTCCACTTCAAAGGGTATTATGACTGATCGTGAAGCACGTTTGGCTCAAGTTGGCGGCGAAGTACTCGCCTACGTATGGTAATAAGGAGGAAATTATGTCACGTATAGGAAATAAAGTGATTCAAGTTCCTGCTGGTGTTACCGTCACGGTAAGCCCAGAAAACTACGCTGTAGTTAAGGGCCCAAAAGGTCAACTTGAATTCCAATTCAATGAACGTTTAGGCATCAAAGTAGAAGGAGCTACAGTTACTGTAACTCGTCCAAATGATGAAATATTTTCAAGAAAAATCCATGGTACAACACGTGCCCTATTAGCAAATATGGTTACTGGTGTATCCGTTGGATTTAAAAAGCAATTAGAAATTCGCGGTGTTGGCTATAGAGCTGCGCTCCAAGGCAATGTCGTTAATTTAAGTATGGGGTATTCACACCCAGTTGATCTAGAAATTCCAGCAGGAATTACTGTCACCATTCCCAAAAACACTGATGTTATCATCGAAGGTGCCGACAAACAAGCTGTCGGTGAATTTACTGCAAAAATCAGAAGTGTTAGAAAACCTGAACCGTATCTTGGAAAAGGTATTCGCTATGTTGATGAGTATGTTCCACGTAAAGCTGGAAAGACTGCTAAGTAAGGGAGGACATCACTATGATTAAGAAAATATCTAAGAATGTCACAAGACAAAAACGTCATCTTCGCATCCGTAAGATTATTGAAGGAACTGCAGCTCGACCAAGATTCAATGTATATCGTTCCAACACAGCACTTTATGTACAAATTATCGATGATGTGAAGCAAACTACACTTATCAGTGCACGTAGTCAAGAAACAGGTCTTAAGGGCTCAAATATTGAAGCCGCTAAGGCAGTTGGAAAATTAATTGCTGAAAAAGCACTTGCTCAGGGCGTTAAGGAAGTTGTATTTGATCGCGGTGGATACTTATATCACGGACGCATCAAAGCACTTGCTGAAGCAGCTCGCGAAGCAGGTCTGCAGTTTTAAGGAGGAAAACGAACATGGCTAGAGAAAGATTCAATCAAGAAGAACAACAAGAAAATCAATTCGAAGAACGTGTTGTTGCCATTAACCGTGTAACAAAAGTCGTTAAAGGCGGTCGTCGTTTCCGTTTTGCTGCCTTAGTTGTCATTGGCAACAAGCAAGGTGAAGTTGGTTTCGGTACTGGCAAAGCAGCAGAAGTTCCTGATGCAATCAAGAAAGCTGTTGAAGATGCCAAAGTCAATATGATGATAGTTCCTATCGTGGGATCTACTATTCCTCATGCTATCACTGGAAATTATGGAGCTGGCAAAGTATTTATGAAACCCGCTTCAGAAGGTACTGGAATCATCGCTGGTGGAGCAGTTCGCGCTGTTTTCGAATTAGCTGGCATCAACGATATTCTATCAAAATCTATTGGTTCAAGCACACCAATCAATATGGTTCGTGCAACATTTGCTGGCTTAAGAGAATTAAGAACAGCAGAACAAGTTGCTACACTTCGCGGTGTAGATGTGGCGGAGTTGGCATAATGAAAATAAAAATTACATTAAAAAGAAGTTTAATTGGCCACAAGCCAAATCAAGTTAAAACAGCACACGCACTAGGATTAAAAAAGATTAATCAAGTTGTCGAAAAAGAGGCTAATGAAGCCATTCTTGGTATGGTTAACACCATCTCACACTTGGTTAATGTACAAGAAGTTGAGTAGGAGGTAAAACCAATGTTAAACGAATTAAGACCCGTAGAAGGCGCTCGAAAAAAACGTAAACGTTTGGGTAGAGGCCCTGGTAGTGGTACAGGAAAGACGGCAGGTAAAGGTGACAAAGGTCAACTCGCTCGCTCAGGTGGTGGTCCACGTTTAGGATTTGAAGGTGGTCAACTTCCATTTTTTCAAAGCATTCCTAAAAGAGGATTTAAGAATGTGAATCGCAAAGAATATGCAGTTATCAATTTAGTCGATCTTAATCAATTTAATGATGGCGAAGTTGTGACTCCAGAAGTTCTAATTGCCAGAAACATTCTTAAGAAACTTAAATCAGGTGTTAAAGTACTGGCAAATGGATTATTAGAGAAAAAACTTACAGTTAAAGCGAGTGTTTTCTCAAAAGCTGCTGAGGCAGCAATCATAAAAGCCGGCGGAACTGTAGAGGTGATTTAAAGTGTGGTTGCGTATAAAACGAATTCTAAGTAACAAAACTGTAATGCTAAGATTAGCCATTACATTGCTCATTCTGTTAGTTGTTAGAATTGCAAGTCATATTACCGTTCCACTCTTTAATACCGAAGCAATTGTCGCTTTCATGCAAACAAGCGGTAGCTTTGTTGCCATCTTGAACAACTTTAGTGGTCAGGCGTTACAACGTTTTTCCATTATGTCATTAGGGATTTCCCCATATATTACTGCATCAATTGCGGTACAGTTGCTACAGATGGTCATTCCAACTCTAAAGGAGTGGAGTGAACAAGGTGAAACTGGGAAGTTTAAGACAAATCAATTAACTAGATATTTGGCAATCGCATTAGCCTTTATCCAAGGCTTGGCACTTATTATAGGTATTAGTGTTAATGGTAGCGTCTTGATTCCAAGCCTAGAAGCAGCAGATGTTGAAACTTATCGCTATTTCTTCTATATTTATATGGCACTAGTAATCACAGGCGGAACAGCATTGGCAATTTGGTTAGCTGATATCATCACTAAAAAAGGTGTTGGTAATGGTACATCGTTATTGATTGTAGCTGGAATCATGACCAGTTTACCAACCATGTGGACCACACTGTGGTCAAAATATATTACAAATGGAACAAATGGTTGGGATATTGTTTATTTCATCGTCATACTGGCATTGTACTTTGGTATTTTATTAGGTGTTGTTTACATGCAGATTTCTACCCGTAAAATTCCGGTACAATATGCAAATCGTCAAGGTAAATCAGATTCAAATATTCCAATGAAGCTTAACAGTGGTGGGGTTATACCAGTCATCTTCGCACAAACAATCCTAAGTATTCCACTATCAATTGTAGGATTTGCTGCAAGTTCAAATTCATCGACTGGCTTAGCTGGTTGGCTGAATAGCATTTTTAATTATCGAGAGCCCATAGGATTCATCATTTATGTTGTTCTCATTGTTATCTTTTCGTTCTTCTATTCATTTTTGACAATCAACCCCGAAAAGATAGCAAATAACTTATCAAAATCCAACGCTTATGTTCCAGGGATTAGGCCTGGACAGGATACACAGGATTATGTTGCCAAATTACTATTCAAGATTACCGTTATTGGTACCTTCTATTTAGTAGTCTTGGCAGTCATTCCAATCTTTACATCGATTATCTTTGGGTTCACCGGAACGGAAGCGCAAGCTATCACTCTTGGTGGTACCAGCTTACTGATTATTGTTGGGGTTGCGATTGAAACTACACAACAGGTTGAAACAGACGCAAGCCAATCAGAATACAGCGGCATCTTTAAATAATTAAGGAGGATGACGATATGCGTATAATTATCATGGGGCCACCTGGAGTAGGCAAGGGAACTGAAGCAGAATTATTAGTCAAGCATTATCAAATCCCACACATTTCAACAGGCAATATATTTAGAGAGTTATATAAGGATAGAACAACAGTTGGAAAAATTGCTAAGGAGTATATTAGCAGGGGCGAACTTGTACCTAATGATATTACAAATGAAATTGTTCGTCATAGACTCACACATCAGGATGTTAAAAATGGGTTTCTCTTCGATGGATATCCAAGAAACATCGAACAAGCCAAAGCGCTTGATGAATATCTAGCTAAAAAGGGCTGCAAATTGGATGTAGTAATTAATATTGCTGCACCCGAGGAGCTTATTATAGAACGTATCAGCGGGCGCAGAGTATGTGAAATTTGTGGTGCTATCTATCACATTCATAACAAAAAATCACAGCGTGATGGTAAATGTGATCTTGATGGTGGTAACTTAATTCAACGAAATGATGATCTTGAAGAAACTGTGCATAGACGTCTTCGCATCTACAATAAGCAGACAGCCCCAGTAATTGGTTATTATGAAAAAGCGGGAGCAATTGTACACATAGATGGTTCAAAAACCATCAATGAAACACATGTTCAAGTGATGAAAGCATTAGGTGAGATGAATTGATTCAGATCAAATCGCAACGTGAAATTGAGTTGATGCGTGAAGCTGGGAACATCTTAGAAATGACAAGAAATATGCTCAAAGAGCATATTAAACCTGGAGTCTCTACGCATCATCTCGATCAACTCGCCGATAACTTTATTTCTCATCTTGGAGCAACCCCTTCGTTCAAGGGTTATCATGGCTTTCCAGGATCCATCTGTACTTCAATCAATGAAGTCGTTGTTCACGGTATTCCTTCTAAGAAGAAACTTCTTCAAGAAGGAGACATTATTACATTAGATTTTGGTGTCAATTATAAAGGGTATCATGCGGATTCTGCAACAACATATCCTGTAGGCAAAATTAAGCCCGAAATTCAAAAATTGTTAGATGTGACTGAAAAGGCACTTTACATTGGGCTTGACCAAGCAAAACCAGGCAATTATGTTTCAGATATTTCACACGCAATAGAATCATATGTCAAGCCATACAAATATGGTATCGTTGAAGAATTTACCGGTCACGGTATTGGTAGAGAACTTCACGAAGAGCCTTTTGTACCAAATTTTGGGAAACCAAAACAGGGACCCATTCTTAAACCAGGCATGACATTTTGTGTAGAACCCATGATTAATTTAGGGACAAAACGCGTCAAGGTACTAACAGATAATTGGACAACCATTACAGTCGATCACAAACCAAGTGCACATTTTGAGCATATGATTGTGATTACGGAAACTGGATATGAAATTTTAACAAAATTAAAGAAGGAGTGAATCTATGGCAAGAGAAGATTTAATTGAAGTAGAAGCTAAAGTAATCGAAGTATTACCAAACACCAAGTTCAAAGTTGAACTTATCCAAAACGGCCATATTGTATTGGCTCATGTTTCTGGTAAAATCCGTATGCATAACATACGCATTTTACCTGGTGATAAAGTAACAGTAGAATTGTCACCATACGATTTAACACGCGGCCGAATCACATATCGCCGCAAATAAGGAGGAACGCACATGAAGGTAAAAGCGTCAGTTAAAAAAAGAAGTGAAGATGACATCATTGTAAAAAGAAAAGGTAAAATTTACGTCATAAACAAAAAAAATAAAAGACATAATCAAAGACAAGGCTAAATAGGAGGAACTATGGCAAGAATAGCAGGCGTTGACATCCCACGCGACAAACGCGTCGTGGTTTCGTTGACTTATGTATATGGCATTGGATTACCAACTGCCCAACAAATTTTAAAGAATGCAAACGTGAGTGAAGATACTCGTGTTAAGGCATTAACTGAAGATGAATTGAACCGAATTCGTACTGAAATTCTAAAGTACACAACTGAAGGCGACTTGCGTCGTGAAGTTACACTAAACATCAAACGTTTAATGGAAATTGGTTCATATCGCGGAATCCGTCATCGTAAAGGATTACCTGTACGTGGTCAAAACACAAGAAACAATGCACGTACAAGAAAAGGTAAACCAAAAGCGATCACCGGCAAGAAGAAGTAAGGGAGGAATAAATCATGGCTCGTAAAAAAACAACAAAGCGCAAGGCTAGAAAAAATATTCCCCTTGGTGTTGCACATATTCATACAACCTTTAATAACACAATTGTTACGATTGCAGATACCGATGGTAATGCAATTGCATGGAGCAGTGCTGGTGCATTAGGCTTCAAGGGTAGCAGAAAATCAACACCATATGCAGCACAAATGTCAGCTGAAGCAGTAGCTAAAACAGCTATGGATAACGGCATGATAAAGGTTGAAGTATCAGTTAAGGGACCTGGTCCAGGTCGTGAGGCGGCAATCCGTTCACTACAAGCAGCAGGTCTAGAAATCACTGCAATTAGAGACGTAACACCAGTACCACACAATGGATGCAGACCACCAAAACGTCCACGTGGATAATCTTAAGGAGGGGTAACTTGTGAAAGAACTAAAGTTTGAAAAACCAACCGCAGTTGAAGAATTATCAGTAGACGGCAACAAGGGTCGCTTTGTGATTAGACCGTTAGAACGTGGTTATGGCATTACATTAGGTAATGCATTAAGAAGGGTTTTATTGTCTTCATTACCAGGTGCAGCAATTGTTAATATCAAAATTGATGGCATAGAACATGAGTTCTCAACCATGGAAGGTCTCTATGAAGACGTCATGGGGATTGTACTCAATTTGAAAAAAGTCATTTTTTCAGTTGAATCAATTGAACCTGACTTTGAACAAAAGCTAGAATTGTATGCTGTAGGTGCGGGTAAAGTTACTGCAGCTGATTTTAATCATGTTGATGGCGTTGAAATTATTAACCCAGAACAAGTGATTGCTAACTTATCCGAAACGGGAAGACTTTCTATGGAAGTCACTATTCGTCGCGGTGTTGGTTATGTAAATGCCGAAAAAAATAAAGTGTATAGTAGAAACGAAAAAAGTATTATTCCAATTGACTCAATCTATACGCCAGTTTCACGCGTATCTTATCATGTTGAAAAAACAAGAGGAGATGCAGATGAACTGACATTAGATATTGAAACCAATGGTGCTATTCAAGCAAAAGAAGCACTTGCATTAGCATCTAAGATGTTGATTGATTATTTGAGTGTTATTGTTCAAATTAGTGAACATGCAACCTCAACTGACTTTATTTTTGAACAAGAAGAAGAACCAACGAATAAGAAATTGGAAATGAAGATTGAACAATTAGATTTATCTGTACGTTTATTTAACAGCTTAAAGCGTTCAGGTATTTACACGGTTGCTCAAATCATTCGTTTAACAGAAGAAGATGTCATGAGATTTAGAAGTCTTGGTAGAAAGTCCTTTAAGGAATTAAAGGAAAAGCTTTCTGAACATGGTTTGGAATTCGAAAATACCTCAACCAAGGATTCAAAATTTCATTTAGACGATGAAGAGAAGGAGTAAATCATGGCTTATAGTAGATTGAGACGCAACAGCGATCAAAGAAAAGCTTTACTTCGTGATCTCGTAACTGATATTATCATCAATGAACGTATCATTACCACTGAAGCAAAAGCAAAGGAATTGAAAAAATTAGCTGATAGAATGGTCACTTTAGCAAAAGATGGTTCCCTAAGTGCAAGAAGACAAGCTGCTGAAACTGTACGTTTTGAAGATGTCAAGGAAGGTCAAAATGCACTTCAAAAGTTATTTTCTGAAATAGGGCCACGCTATGTCGAAAGAAATGGCGGCTATACTAGAATCATTAAAACAGTACCAAGACGTGGCGATGCCGCGCCAATGGCAATTATTGAATTTGTATAATCAATAACCCCCATAAAGAACCAAAGGGTATATGACATTTGTCTATACCTTTTTGTTATCAAACAATGATTTTTTCAATAATTATAGAACTCCTATCATTTCTCTAACATTGAGTAAATTATCCTTGTTATTTATTCAAATCCATATTAAAATAGATGTACACGCTGGATTTTTGAAAAGAGGATTTTATGAAAATAATACTTAGATTTACGGGTATATTATTACTCGCAGTAACGCTTGCTTCATGTAATCAGACTGCAACTCCACAATATACAGCAACAGAAGTCCTAGAGACAGTGGAAATCACATATGCAGAAGGTGACAGTGCATTATCGGTTACTGAAAACCTAAATCTCCCAATAAGTTCTGAATTGGAAAAAACAGCTATAATATCCTGGGAAAGCGGCAATGTCAATGTCATTGACAATTTTGGTACTGTCAATCGTCAGCTTGAAGACACAAATGTGACGCTGATTGTTACTGTTGTTGTGGGTTCTAGCAGTACACAGAAGTTCTTTGATATAACCGTCTTAGGAACTATTGTTTATCATATGGTCACATTTGATGTGAATGGTGAACTCACAACCTCAAGAATCGTTGACGGGCAAAAAGTCACACAACCTGAAAATCCCGATTTATTCACTTATTGGTTTTTTGGGTGGTATTCTGATCTATCATCTGAAACACCCTTTGATTTTGATACCGCAATTATTGAAGATTTAACCATATATGCATCTGTAGAATTAATCATTTATCATAGTGTAACCTTTGATGTGAATGGTCAATTGACAACCGAATTGATTATTGATGGTGAAAAAATCTCTCAACCTGATGATCCCAATATAGTTGCTTATCGCTTTCATGGCTGGTATATCGATGCGGCACTTGAGATTCCATTTGATTTTGATTTTGAAATTACAGATGATGTAACAATTTATGCATCAATGGAATCCATCGTCATAGCAAACTATACAATTGAAACATATCTGGAAAATTTAGAAGATGAAGCCTATTCACTTTTTTCAACTGAACTTATGGTTGAAGAAGTTGGAATGCTCATTGAATTAGATATTAATAGATCTGGATTCATAATTAATGATGAACTTAGTATGATCTCAGGAATCATCGATAGTGATTCCACTTTAGTGCTTTCCATCTATTTTGATCGCATTGATTACAATGTCACTTTTTATGATGGAGAAAATGAACTTTCATCTCAAACACTCAAATATCAGGAATTAATTACAGAGATTGCCGACCCTGTCAAGGATAATTGTGAATTTCTTGGATGGTCACTTGAACCTGCAGGAACATCATATTTCACCTTCAACACAGAAATCACCGGGAATGTCACACTTTATGCCCAGTGGCACTTTTTAGATACATATACTTATGAAGGGTATTATGAAGGTGCAGACGGTTTAACCGGAACGACACTCGAATCCTTCCTTAGAACAGTTGTTACAACAGGATTTGTTGGGATTAGTTATGGTGATTCAAGATATATACTTGATGAAACAGATCGCGATCCCAATAACAGCAGTAATGTTATTCTTGTCTACCTGGGAACTTCAGTATCTGGAGTGTGGGATGTTGGTATTACATGGAATAGAGAACATGTGTGGCCACAATCTCTTCTTGGAGTGAGTGTTGACAATTCCTACATTGGTGTTGGATCAGATTTACAAAATCTTAAACCCTCAAACCCTAGCGAAAATTTATCAAGAAGCAACAAGTATTTTGATAATACGACCACCACGGTTTCTTATGCACCACGCGATGAAGTAAAGGGAGATATCGCACGTATTCTCTTCTATATGACAGTAAGATATTCTAATCTTGAACTCGTCAGTAGCATTCCCTCAATATATCAAATGGCACTGCTTAATCGCTTGCTTGAATGGCATCTAGAAGATCCAGTTGACAGTTTCGAACAAAACCGTAATGACGTCATCTATAGTTACCAACACAATAGAAATCCATTTATAGATCATCCTGAATTTGTCGAGAAAATGTGGGGACCTATCACATTAAGCGATGAGAGTTCAGTATTCTTAATTATTCAAACTGATACCTACTTCATGATGAACACTAATGTATTTGATCCACAAGAATTTAAAAGAAATTATGTCAACTAGACATAAAAAAAGGCCATTTGGCCTTTTTAAATATTATTTTTCAGAAAAATCAGCCATCAATTCCTTTTTTGTGCCCCTTATATCGACATAAAAGTTAGCTACTGTAGTTTGAATGTATGGCAATAGGAAGAATAAACCTACGCCAAAGGTCAAGGCACTTAAGATGAACCATCCGATAAAACTAAAGTATAAGCTAAATAATCTCAGTTTATGACCTTTCATCATTTCTTCACTCTTAGCTATAGCTTCCATTGCCTCAATTTCAGGATTCTCAGCAATAATATATGGCGTCATGCTATAAGCTAGCGCTTTGATGATCCCTGGGATGATAAAGAGCAAAGACCAAAGAAATATAAAAACCATCATCAATAAATTTGCTACTATAGAATTCACCAAACTCTTTTTAAATCCTTCGAGAAGCAATTCAAACTTATCGGCTTTACTATTAGTTTGAACAACGTCCAGCAAATAATATGATAGACCTACGGTTAAAGGCCCCACAATAATTAAGCCAACGATTATTGGATAACTTGCGCCACTAACAGCTGTAACAATCAATACTGCAACAAAAACCATCCAATAACGATCTTTAAGCTGTCTTCGGGCTAACGCTCTAAATTCACTACTGCTCATTCATAATTCCTCCTATTTGTTAAGTGTATAACCCACATTATACCATCAACTGTGTGGATAACTTACAAAATAGTGGTAGAATATAGATGCGAAATTCAATTCAGAAGTACAAATAGGAGAATCCATATGTTAGAAATCAAAGAAGTATCTAAAAGCTATGATGGTATTAAGCAAGCTTGTGATAAAGTGAGTCTAACCATTGAAGAAGGAGATTTATTTGGATTCATTGGACACAATGGTGCGGGAAAGACAACACTCCTAAAATCTATTGCAGGAATTATAAATTTTGAGTCCGGAGATATCATATTTGATGGATTTTCAATAAAAACAAATCCCATCGAAGTAAAAAAACTAATTGCGTATATTCCTGATAATCCAGATATCTATGAATCTTTAACAGGCATTCAATATCTTGAGTTTATTGCTGATGTATTCAAATTAAATACGATTGAACGTGCCCGAGAAGTTGATAAATATGCAACTCTATTTGAGATTATTAATGTGTTAAATAATCCAATATCCTCATACTCTCATGGGATGAAACAAAAGCTTGTAATCATTAGCGCATTAATTCACAAACCCAAACTGTTGTTATTGGACGAACCTTTTGTGGGTCTTGATCCAAAGGCTAGTTTCTTATTAAAAGAAGTATTCATGAATATCTGCAGCAAAGGTGTATCCATCTTTTTTTCAACGCATGTCTTAGAAGTTGTTGAAAAATTATGCAACAAGGTTGCAATCATCAAACAAGGTAAAATTGTCGCACAAGGCAATACCCAAGAAATCATAATGAATAAGTCGCTTGAAAATATATTTATGGAAATCGCAAGTGAATCATAATGTATAAAAAATTAACAAGGCTATTTTTCAAAGAAAATTTTTCGATAAAGCGACTCTTGGGATTTGATTTTAGAAAATCTAAAACAAAAGCAATTTTAATAGGTGTAGCAATTTTCTATGGCATTGCAGTGTTTTTTGGTACATTGGGTTATTTATTTTTTGATTTAGGGAAAATATTAAAAGATTTGGGACAGGAACAGATGTTACTGAGTTTTTTAACTGTTTACTCCTTAGGATTATCTGTTGTGCTCATTTTATTTAGAGCTAGTGGATACTTGTTCTACTACAAGGACTATGACAATCTAGCACCACTACCCATTCATCCCAGAACAATTTTATTAGCTAAAATGACTGTGATGCTTGTAATGCTTTACGTCTCGTCCTTCATCTTCACATTACCCATTGTGTTTTCCTATTTTTATTGGTCTGGATTTAATGTTTTAGGCATTCTATTTTATTTGATTGCATTTATATGTATTCCTCTTGTCCCAGTAATCGTAATGTCTTTCCTATCTTTATTGATAGCAATCGCAACTTCAAAATTTAGAAGAAGCAAAATTATCAATATCATCATCATATTTGCATTATTTATTGGTATATTCATGGTTTCATTTTCTGTAAACGATGTTGAAACAAATCCATTAACAGGTCAAATTGATTTATTTGCAGGAATAAGTAATGCATATCCACCGGTTCGGTGGTTCATGAATGCAATACACCAGCAGAGTTTCGTTGATCTTTTCTATCTCTTGGGTTCACATGTCATTGCTTTTACACTGTTTATTATACTCATCCAAGGATTGGTTCAAAGAACAAATCAAAGAGGTGTGAGGGCCAACATTAGAAAGCAGAGTAAACCAGTTAGATATCAATCAAAATCGGTACTGCTAGCTCTTGTCCAAAAAGAGTTTAAAAAGTTTTTTAGTTCCACCCTTTATGCTGTTAACTCAGGAATTGGCCCTGTCATGTTGATTGTACTTTCAGTAGCCAGCCTATTTTACAGAAGTCAAATAGAAGAAATATTACTACAAATGGTAGGTGCAAACCTAGATATAGAGATTCTAATTTTAGCGTTCATTAGTTTTTGTATAGCAATGACATATACAACAGCAATCAGTTTATCACTAGAGGGAAAAAACTTTTGGATACTAAAAAGTCTCCCAATTAAAGCTGAGACTATTGTTCTATCTAAAATTATATTTAATTTATTGATGTGTGTACCTATTGCAATTATTAGCATATTGATGTTTGGCATCTCAATTGGCATTGGTGCAATTGATCAATTAATATTGATTGTATTAGTTGTGGTATTTGCAGGTGTGATTTCTACTTTTGATGCAATTGTCAATTTACATACGCCTAAATTTGATTTTGTTAATGATGCAGAAGTTGTAAAACAAAGTGCTGGTGCATTTCTTGGTGTCTTTGGAGGATTTACATTCATTGCGATAAATGGATTTTTCTATTTCTTATTAAGCGATACACTGAGTTATACAATCATTACTTTGTTGATGATATTTTTGAACTTTGCTATGTTGGCACCCCTTGTCTATTATGTTAAAGTAAAATCCTCACATTTATTTGCAAAAATGAAGGCTTGATTCACTTATGCACCTTATATTTTATGATAGCGGGGTATGTTATAATACGAGTATGGGCACAGTCATAGATTGGAGAAGAAATGATAAAAGCGGTAATTTTCGATTTAGATGGAGTGATTGTCAGCACTGATGAGTTTCATTACGATGCATGGAAGTATATGGCAGACAAAGAAGGCATAGAATTTGATAAAACAATTAATCACCGGTTAAGAGGCGTTTCCAGAATGGCATCCTTAAATATCATCCTAGAAAAGACAAAGAAAACATATACTGATGATGAAAAGGTAAAGTTAGCTAAAATAAAAAACGACTATTATGTAGAATCACTTAAAAACATTAATGAAACAAATATTCTTCCAGGTGTTTTAGAAGTCATATGGGCATTAAAAAGAAAAGATGTCAAGATTGCTATCGGATCCTCAAGTAAAAATGCAAAATTAATACTTACACGCATTAAGTTGATGGATGTATTTGATGCGATTGCAGACGGAAATGATATTACTCATAGCAAACCCGCACCAGATATATTCTTAACTGCAGCAACCAAGCTTGGAGAACAAGCTAGAGATTGTTTGGTCGTTGAGGACGCTGAAGCGGGCATCATGGCAGCAAAGCACGCTGGAATGTACGCTTTCGCAGTTGGTGATGCAAAAAAATCGGATGAAGCCGATTATAAAGCTGAAGATATTAAAGAACTAATTTATGTAGTGTTTTAAAATAAAGGGAAATTAAAGAGAGTTTGCTAACTCTCTATTTTCATATTCTTGATATTTTATAAAAATACGGTTATAATTAATCCTAAAGAAAGTAGGTATCACTATGGCAAAATTTAACGATTATAAGTATGAAAGACCAGATTTAGACAAAGTTCAAAAAGAACTCGAAGAACAAATTGGTTTAGTTGGTTCAGGAAAGGACCTTGAAACCGAAATCAAAGCGGTTTACAAAGTATTCGAATATAATGATAAGATAGGCACTCAAGGAACCTTGGTATCCGTCCGTAACAGCTTAAATACGACAGATGAATTCTATGAAAAGGAAAAAGCTTTTTTTGATGAAAATGGACCTCATCTACAGCAATATGAACACCTATTCCTAGAAAAAATACTCGCCTCTGAACATCGTAAAGGTCTTGAAAAAGAATTTGGATCACTGATGTTTCTTCGTGGTGAACTCGCAAAGAAAACGTTCAAACCTGAAATTATTCCTGAAATGCAAAAAGAAAATAAACTTTCTACTGAATATGGGAAATTAATTGCTTCTGCGAAGATTGAATTTCAAGGTAACACGTATAATTTAAGTCAAATGGCTCCGTTTTTACAGGACAAGGATAGAGAAACTCGTCATCAGGCACAGCTTGCTGTTTCTAAATTCTTTGCAGATAATGAACCCCAATTTGATCGCATCTACGATGAAATGGTCAAAGTTCGTCATGAAATTGCTAAAAAACTGGGATATGAAAATTTTATTCAACTTGGTTATGATCGTTTTGGTAGAACTGACTACTCAGCTGCCGATGTTAAGACTTACCGCGATCAAATCTTTGAAGATATTGTGCCATTAGTTACAGAATTAACTGAAAGAAAAGCAAAGCGTTTGGGGATAACAAATCCCAAATCTTATGATTTGGCATTATCATTCCTTTCTGGTAACCCAGCTCCCAAAGGAGATCGCGTATGGCAAGTTGCAAGAGCAAAGAAGATGTATGATGAAATGTCACCTGAAACCTCAGAATTCTTCAATTTCATGTTAAATCATGAATTACTAGAACTCGATAGCAAGCCAGGTAAACAAGGCGGCGGGTATTGTACATATATTCCTGAATACCGTTCACCATTCATTTTTGCTAATTTCAATGGTACATCACATGATGTTGATGTACTAACACATGAAGCGGGTCATGCTTTTCAAGTTTATCAAAGCCGTGATTTAATTGGCGAATATCGTTGGCCAACCATGGAAGCAGCTGAAATTCATTCAATGAGCATGGAGTTTTTAGCATGGCCATGGATTGATCAGTTTTTTCTTGAAGATACTGCGAAATATAAGTTTAACCATTTAGCTGGATCCGTTTCTTTCCTTCCTTATGGTGTTTTAGTTGATGAATTTCAACATCATATCTATGAAAAACCAGAGCTAACTCCAGATGAAAGAAAAACACTTTGGAGAACTTTAGAAAAAAAGTATATGCCATTTAAGGATTATGGTGATGATGCATTCTTAGAAAAAGGGACCTACTGGTTCAGACAAGGCCATATTTTTGGCGCACCATTTTATTATATCGACTATACACTTGCACAGGTTTGTGCTTTTCAATATTGGATCAAGCACCAGGAAAACCGTAAGGCAGCACTTGAAAGTTATTTAGCACTTTGTCGTTTGGGTGGATCAAAGAGCTTCTTAGGTCTTCTTGAATCAGCACAATTAAGAAATCCTTTTAAGAAGGGAACTGTCAAGGAAATCGTCAAACCGATTAGAACTTATCTAGATAGTGTTGATGATACAAAATTATAGAATGAAAATCAGATTTGTTCAAATTGGAATTCAACTGCTAATTATCGCTTCATTTTTCCTTAAAATATTTAACTACCATGTGGGAGAAGATGTCATTCCAATTACCGGTTTTGAGGCACTGATTAAAAACAAGTATTTCATTATAGGCAATATTGTCATAGCTTTCATACTGTTTGCCTCAATATATCATTTGATTACTCAAATATTCGTAATATTAAAAAATCCAATCTATCAGAAATTGGATCAGATACTTACTATTGTCATCACACTTCAGTTATTGTTTGGAATGATCGTTGTAACATTTTTGGGTACTTATCTAGAAGTCTTAGGCATTATCATAATTGGACTCACAGTTCTTGGTGTCATGATTAAGCACTGGTATAAAATATAAAATAAAAAGACCTTGTTAATCTCTTAACAGGGCCTTTTTGACTTATTTTTCAAATACATGTAAATTGAATCCGCAGCCTGCATGCCATCATAAACAGCTTTGGAAATTTGGAGTTTTCCACCGATGATATCACCAGCAGCAAACAGTCCTTCAATATTTGTTTGATAATTTTCATCCACAGTAATATTGTTTTTTTCAACGATGACACCGAGTTGTGAAGCGAAATCTATTGAACTTGGAACACCAAGTGCAATGAATATACCATCCATTTGGTAATCACCTTTATTGGTGTGAATATGCGTAATTTTTTCATTACCTTTAAAGGATAATATGGTATCAAAAATAACTGGATTTTCAATATCACAAATAAGTGAGTTTCCATGTGTAAAAACAGTTACGTCGCTTGATATTCTATTTAGATATTCAAGCTCGTGTTGCATATAAGTACCACAACCGATAATCGCCAATTTCTTTTTCCGGTAGAAATATCCATCACAGGTTGCACACATACTGATGCCCTTACCTCTGAATTTGGAGAATCCTGGAATATTGAGCGTTTGTCTTGTTTTCCCTGTGGCTAGTAAGACACTTTCTGATTCATACTCATGATACTCGGTAGTTAATACAAAGCCTAAATCATTTTGCTTCAATGAAATAACAGAATCGGTAATGACTTCAATACCCAGCCTTTTTGCTTGATTAATGCCTTCTTGAATGAGTTTCCTCCCCTCAATAGGTTCACTGAATCCGTAATAGTTTTCAATTAAATCTGAAGATCCATTTAGTGCTCCAAAATCTTTACCAATGACTAACGGATCAAGACCGGCTCTTTTTAAATAAAGAGCTGCAGTTATACCTGCAGGACCATATCCGATAATGATGACTTTTTTCATACTTCGAGTAATCTTCTTAGAGTAGCCTTAGATTGAACACCAATTGTGGATTGATGAACCTTACCGTCTTTAAAAACAACAATTGTTGGAATACTCATAATACCAAACTGGTCAGCAATTTCGTATTCTGCATCAACATCAAGTTTACCAATTTTAGCTAAACCGATTACTTCTTTACCTAGTTCCTCTAGAATTGGAACGACTCTAAGACATGGACTGCACCATGTTGCCCAAAAGTCGACCAGTACTGGAACTTCACTTTGCAAAACTTCTTTTTCAAAATTTTTTGTTGTTAAATGCAACACCATATGTTTCACCTCATTTATGTTCACATCTATTATAAAGAAATTATGAAGAAAACGCCAATTATTTACATATAAAAAGGGATTATGAATGAATTATGAGAGCTAAACGAATAATTTTCGCTTCACTAAGTGAAAACCCTGAAATTCAACACAGTTGGCTTTATAATATCTTTTTTACGTGATATAATGTTAGGGTACGAAATGTAGGTGAATTTCATGATTAAAGTAAGCGATATAAGCTTTTCATATAATAGCGTTGATGAAGCATTAAAGCATGTAAATTTAAAGATATCTAAAGGTTCCTGGGTATCTATTTTAGGTCATAACGGATCCGGAAAATCAACACTAGCAAAAATTCTTGTAGGATTGCTTTCTCCAGCAAGCGGTGAGATTTATATTGATGGCATGAAGCTTGATGAAACTCATATTTCTGAAATCAGGAAAAAGATTGGCATTGTTTTTCAAAATCCTGATAACCAGTTTGTTGGGGTAACTGTCAAACACGATATTGCTTTCGGCCTAGAGAATCAATGCATACCCCATGATGAAATGGTTGAGAAAATTCATCATTATGCGGCTTTAGTCGGTATGGAAGAATTCTTAAGTAAAGAACCACACCAACTTTCAGGCGGACAAAAACAACGTGTTGCGATAGCTGGTGCCCTCGCCATGGAACAAGATATCATGATTTTTGATGAAGCAACATCGATGTTGGATCCAGAGGGAACTCAAGAAATCATAGAACTGATTAAACGATTGAATAAAGATTTAAGTAAAACAATTATAACGATTACACACGATTTGTCATTTGCTGCGCAAAGTGATTTTTTAATCGTTTTAAAAGATGGGGAAGTTATTTTACAGGGAACACCTAAAGAGGTGTTCAATCAAGAAGAACTGTTGAAATCATCAAATCTTGAGCTCCCATTTGAGCTCAGTCTTTACAATGAAGCATCGAAAGATGAACATATAGATACAACGGTCTTGGAGGCATTATGGGCATTCAATTCAAAGACGTAAGTTATTCATATAAAGGCCTAAAAGTAAATTATGATGCCATTCGACATATTTATTTGGACATCAAAGACAAAGGCGAATTCATTGCTATTGTCGGTCAAACAGGATCAGGGAAATCAACCCTTGTTCAGCACATGAATGCATTGTTATTACCAAGTAGTGGAAATGTTGTCGTTTTCGGACAAAATCTCCCACCCAAGAAAAAGGAAAAGATTAATTATCTTCGTCAGAAGGTAGGTCTTGTTTTTCAGTTTCCAGAATATCAGCTTTTCGAAGAAACAATACTAAAAGATATTATGTTTGGGCCTAAAAACTTCAAGTCAACAGAATCTCAAGCAATGGAAATGGCAAAAAATGCTGCTCGCATTGTGGGTATAGATGAATCATTATATGAACAATCACCTTTTAGAATCAGCGGAGGACAGATGCGAAGAGTTGCCATAGCTGGTATTTTGGCAATGGAACCCGAAATTCTTGTCTTAGATGAGCCCACAAGAGGATTGGATCCCAGGGGTAGAAGAGATCTCATGGCTATCTTTAAAGAACTTCATGCAAAAGACGGTAAAACCATTATCTTGATTACTCATGATATGGACTTGGTTTCAGAATATGCAAAACGGGTTATCGTTTTAAAGGATGGGAACCTTGTTTTCGATGGTACAAAAGAAGAGCTTTTTGAGCATCCTGAATTCGATTCCTTTCATTTGGATTTGCCAACACCGTTAAAGATTCTTAAACACTTGGAAAAAGAGGTTGGTATCAAATATCAACCTAAATATGATTTTGACAGTCTCCTTAATTATTTGAAGGAGGTGTCTCATGAATAATATCACGATTGGTCAATATATACCCGGAACATCCTGGCTACATAAATTAGATCCGAGAATCAAACTGCTCAGCTTGGTCATCTTATTGGTTGGGACTTTTATGATTCCCATTTCAGTTGACCTCATTCCTTTGATTACGATGCTCCTTATTTTTGTAGGTATTATGGTTTTAACAGCTTCAACGGGCATTCCCATGAGAAAAGTACTAAACGGACTTAGACCTATCGTTTTCTTATTGACATTTACTTTCTTTATCCAGCTTTTCTATGTAAGAACCGGAACGTTAGTGACTGCTCCGATTACCATGTACATTTCACTTTCAAGTATGACAGGTATTATTTTATGGTTAATCTTTTATAATTGGTCAAAAAAATATGTGAAAACGCGTATCCTATACTTTTTCTTTACGGCATTCATGATATTTTTTATTCAAGCCATGTTGCCTTACATCAACTTTTCAAGTTACACACTATATATTTATGATGAAGGATTGATTCGTGCGGGATTCATTTTTGTCCGAATAACTAATGTTATTATCATGACATCTTTATTAACATTTACAACCATGACCACCGATCTGAATTATGGAATAGAATCCTTACTTAAGCCACTTAAAGTAATCAAGGTTCCTGTTGATGTGATTGCCATGATGTTATCATTAACATTGAGATACATTCCAACGCTCTTGGGAGAAACGGAAAAAATAATGAAAGCCCAAGCATCCAGAGGTGTGGATTTCAAGGAAAGTAAGTTCAAGGAAAAAGTCGTTCAAATCATTTCATTACTGATACCCGTATTTGTTATCTCATTTAAACGAGCAGAAGACCTTGGAAATGCTATGGAGGTTAGAGGCTATGTTATTGGTGCAAAAAGAACCAGAATAGATGAATATCAAATTGGATTTGCTGATATATTTAGTTTGATTGTTGCTTGTGTCATCTTGGGACTCATTATCTATTCACGGGCGATTGCATGAGATATTTGGCGATTGTGAGTTATGATGGGTCAATCTATCATGGATTTCAAAAACAAATCAACGGATTAGGCATTCAGGAAGTTATTGAAAAAGCTTTTCGTCTCATGACACAAACTGAAATCAAAATCCACAGCGCTGGAAGAACAGACAAAGGGGTTCATGCCATTGGTCAAGCATTTCACTTTGATAGCAATCTTAATTTAGACATAGAATCATGGTTGTGTGTGAATGATCGATTACCATTAGACATTAGAATCACAAAAATAATTACAGTTAAGTCTGATTTTCATGCAAGGCACAGGGCAAAATCTAAGATTTACAAATATGTGATTGCTAAAGATCCCAGCACTGCATTTTCTAAAAACTATGAAGTCTATATTAAAAATCTTAATATTGAACCTCTGAGAGCAGCCATCAATGACTTCGTCGGAACTCATGACTATAAAGGGTTCTGCCAATATGTTAAAGATAAACCGACCATCAAGACAATTTACAAAGTGAGTTTGAAGGAAACAAAAAAACACTATATTTTTAGTTTTCATGGAAATAGTTTTTTAAAATATATGGTACGTTCTATGATGGGAACACTCATTCAAATCGGATTAGGTAAAAAGGACCCATCAGTTATTAAGCAAATATTAGAAACCCAAAACCGCTCTTTAGCTGGTAAGACAGCAGAGGCAAGAGGATTATTTTTAGTCAAAATCTACTATTAGCATGCTATAATAAACTCAAGAGGAGAGATCAAATGTTTATTACTTTTGAAGGTGGCGAAGGCACCGGTAAAACAACATTAATCAAAGATATCGCAGCAATTCTCAGCTTAGAACACGAAGTCATCACAACAAGAGAACCTGGCGGAAGCATGATTGCAGAAGCCATTAGAGATATCATATTAAACCCCAAATATAAGGGTGTTACACCTTATACTGAGGCTCTTCTTTTAGCAGCATCAAGAGCTCAACATCTTGATGAAATCATATTACCAGCCTTAAAGAAAAATATGATTGTATTATGTGATCGCTATCTGGATAGCTCATTAGCCTACCAGGCTTATGCGAGAGATCTTGGGTTTGACTTTATCTTAAATATCAATCAATACGCGACCTATCATATGCCAACATTAACATTCTATATCGATTTAGATCCAAAAGTTGGCATGTCACGAATTTCCAATCGTGTTAAATATGATCGCTTAGACCAGGAAACAGTTGTTTTTCATCAAAGAGTTAGAGAAGGATATCAAAAGATTGCTCATATGTATCCCAACCGTATTGTAACCATAGATGGAACTCAGACGATTGATAAAATCAAGCGTCAGATAATTTCTAAAATTCAGGATACTTTATGAAGCGTGCATATTATTTTTTCAAGCAGACCATCCTAAAAAATCGATTAGCACACCTTTATTTAATCAGTGGTCCAAAAGGTAGCGGTAAATCACAATTGGTTGATGATGTTGTATATTTGATTTTGAGTAAGAACCGCGAAGACACAACACATTTAAAACAGCAGATTGCTGAGCGTAAGATTGCTAATTTGATGGTTGTAGAACCGGATGGATTATCCATTAAAAAAGAACAAATATTAGCGCTTCAGGCTGAGTTTTCAAAAACTGCGCTTGTCAGTGGACCTCGCATTTATGTCATTAAGAATATTGAACGCATTGGCATAGGTGCAGCAAACAGTTTACTCAAATTCATGGAAGAACCATTGAGTCATAATGTCTTTGGTTTTCTACTTACAGATAACTATGAAGATGTTATAAGAACCATTATTTCTCGCAGTCAAGTACTTCATTTAAAGAGTGTTGATGAAAAGGATTTAGAGCTTGAATTGCTAAATCAAGGTATAGATGAGAAAGTAGCTGTGCTTGCACCTTATCTAACGAAAAATCTTGATGAAGCGATATTGCTTGCAGGAAATCCTAACTTTCTTGAGATGGTGAATTTTATTGAAGAAATCATCGTTCACTGGTCTGATAAGGATATGTCGATTCCCCTGTATTTCGCTCAAAAAGGACGTTTTCTTATTCAAGACAGAGATTTTTTTATGAACTTTCTGGAACTGATTTTACTTTATTTTCTTGATTTGATTCACTATAAGGCGCATCAGGAAATCACCTATCAATTCTTAAGAGAGCAAATACAAATACAAAGCGATCAGATGCAAGTTGCCGATATCAACATATTGATTGAACAGATTCAATCCATATTGGAACAACAGACTTATTATATCAATCTCGAGCTCGCGCTCGATCAATTATCCTACACGTTGGAAAAGATGAGGTGAGAAAGTGAAAGTTGCATTAGTACAATTTAAAGAAGCAGGCAAAAAATATTTTTTCTCTTTTGGAGATTTAAAAATAGAAACAAATGATTTGGTCGTTGTTGAAACGACTAGAGGTATTGAAATCGGGAAAGTATACCTTTTTAAAGAAATTGAAGAATCCGATTTGACCAGCGAACTCAAACCAATTATCAGACCGGCAACTGCTGAGGATATCAAAGAAGACGAATACAATCAGACACTTGAAATGGGTGTTATTGAAAAATCGAAAATTCTTGCTGTTCAAAATGAATTAGAAATCAAAGTCTTAGGTGCGGAATATACTTTGGACCGCAAGAGACTGATGATTTACTTTGAGTCTGAGACTAGAGTTGATTTTAGAAATCTTGTTAGAGATTTAAGTGAAATTTATCATACGCGTATTGAACTTAGACAAATTGGTCCAAGAGATGCAGCGAAAATGATTGGTGGTATTGGACCATGTGGATTGATTTTGTGTTGCACAACCTTCATTGGTGAATTTGACACAGTCTCCATTAAAATGGCAAAAAACCAAAATATAGCTTTAAACCCACAAAAGATTTCAGGTGTTTGTGGCAAACTTTTATGTTGCATAAAATATGAAGATGAAGTTTACACCGAATTAAAGAAAATATTACCAGATATTAACGAAAAGGTTGAAACTGAAAAAGGCACCTGCAATGTGATTGATCTAAATATCATTGGTCAAAAGGTTAGAGTGAAATACCCCGATAGCGGTGGTATGGAATGGCTTGCACTCACTGATGTCAAACGTAATAGCGAAGATGATAAGAACACTACTGGGAACTGATCTCTGGATTGACCAAAAATCGAGACAGGCTTTTAACTTGGACACAGTGTTGCTTGCCGATTTTGTCAAAATACCAGCACGCTCCAAAGTGGTAATGGATTTTGGGACAGGTGCGGGTGCGCTCATCCTTTATATGAGCAAAAAAACAAGAGCTAAAATTATTGGTATTGAGATCCAAGAAGATCGATACTTACAAGCTGTCCGCAATATTACACTCAATCATCTTGAGCATCAACTATCATGTCTCCATCAAGATGTTAGAACACTTGATGCCATGAATATAGATGTCATTATTAGTAATCCGCCATTTTTTAAAATCACCGAAAAAGGCAATGTCAATGATAATGAAGATGATACAATTGCCAGACATGAAGTGATGCTTTCATTGTATGAATTAGTTGAATCTGTAGCAAAAACACTTAAATTTGGCGGACATTTCTTTATGATCCACAGACCAGAGAGATTTGCGGAAATTGTTCAAGTTTTTAATCAATTTCAATTAGTAATCAAACGCGTTCGCTTTGTTCATCCCTATTTAAAATCGAATCCAAATCATGTTTTGATAGAAGCAATTAAAAATGGCCAATCCGGAATGAAAGTGGAGCCGCCATTGATTCTATATTATGAAAAACATATTTTAACCAATGAATTAGTAGATATATATGGAGGGAAATCCTATGTTACTCAGTATACTCACCAGAAAAGATAAACTGAAATTTCTTGATTTGTCTATGCACATGGTGTCTATAGACGGATCACCAAACGAATTTGAACAAAGACTACTCAATATGATGCTTGCTGAAGTCGGAGACAATATCGTTTCTGAATATCACTTTGCTTTGAGCAAAAAACTTCCTGAAACGATTGAATATTTTGTAACCTCTCATAGGAAAGTAAGAAATATAGTTTATCTCAATCTCATAAAGATAGCTATGTCAGATGATTTTTATAATACTCTTGAGCATACTTTTCTAGAAGAATTAAGAGAAAAGCTCAATATCGATGAGATCAAGAAAAAGCAATTAATGCGTCTTGTCTATATGGAAAGAGACTTAAGAGAACGTGCAAAGAGAGTAGTCGGTCACTAATGCAAAAAAGTTTTAAGGACCAAAAACCAACTCTATATGTCGTATCGACACCCATCGGAAACTTAAAGGATATTTCTTATAGAGCGATTGAAATATTAAACGAGGTCGATGTGATTTTAGCTGAGGATACAAGAGCATCCTCAGTTTTACTCAATCACTATCAGATAAAGAAACCCATGATGAGTTATCATGAGTTTAATAAAGATGAAAAAGAATCACAAATCATTGCCTTATTAGACGAAGGGAAAAATATCGCATTAATCAGTGATGCTGGAACTCCAGGTATTAATGACCCAGGTTACGAAATCATCAAGAAAGTCATTGATTTGGGATATTACGTCGTATCTATTCCAGGCGCCAGTGCTATTTTAGCAGCAATCGTGACATCAGGACTCATCATTCAGCCCTTTACTTTTCTTGGATTTCTACCTAGAAAACAAGTTGAGATGAAAAAGACGATTGAAAATTATGTAGGAAGAAAAGAAACGCTTGTCATCTATGAATCACCTTTGAGAATAGGAAAAACAATTAAAATTTTGTATCAGATTCTTGGGGATAGAAAAATATCTTTAGCAAGAGAACTTACTAAGGCTTTTGAAACCATTATTCGGACATCATTGCATGAAGCACAGGACATCGAACACAATACGAAAGGTGAATATGTTATTATTATTGAAGGTGATTATCAAGTTCAAACAATATTTGACGAAACCATTGTAGACCATGTTCAAAGATTTGTGAAATCGGGTATGGATGAAAAAAAAGCAATGAAACAAGTATCGATAGAGCGAAGCATTCCTAAAAGCGCAGTTTATCAAGCATATAAAATTGACAACAAAAACACTTGATTTTTGGTCGATTTCATATATAATAAGATTACTATAGGCAATGAGAAAAAGAGTAGTCTGGTGAAAGTGTTTAGAGAGTTCGTGGTTGGTGCAAACGAATCCTTCATCCGATGAACATGGTTTTCGAGCCTTTTGGTCGATATGTAGATCAAAACGTGCGTCCGCGTTAAGGATTTTGAGTGCTAGCAATGCTAGAACTAAGGTGGTACCGCGAACTTTTCGTCCTTAGATTTTTTTAAGGACGATTTTATATTTTTATGGAGGTAACAATCATGAACAAAACTTACTATTTAACAACTGCAATTGCATATGCATCCGCCATTCCTCATATCGGTAATGTCTATGAGGCTATTTTGGCTGATGCAATCGTGAGATTTAAAAGATTGGATGGATATGACGTATTTTTTCAAACAGGAACGGACGAACACGGGCAAAAAATTGAAAGTAAAGCTAAAAATAATGAGCTTTCTCCCAAAACCTATGTTGATCATATATCATCTGAGATCAAGCGGATTTATAAAAAGGTCAATATCAGCTATGATCAGTTCGTCAGAACAACAGATGAAAGACATATCAAATCCGTTCAAGCCATATTTAAAAAGCTTTATGAGCAAGGCGACATCTATTTAGGCGAATACGAAGGTTGGTACTCCATTGCTGAAGAAGCTTTCGTATTGGAAAAAGACATTGTTGATGGAAAAGGACCTAATGGAGATATTCCCGTCTGGACAAAAGAAGCTGCCTATTTTATGAGTTTGTCTCGGTATCAAGATAGATTACTCAAACATATTGAACAACATCCTGAATTTATTGAACCCGAGTCGAGAAGAAATGAAATGATTCAAAACTTCCTCAAGGAACCGCTTCCCGATCTTTCCGTATCTAGAACATCTTTTAGATGGGGTATTCCTGTGGAATTTGATGAAGGTCATATTGTCTACGTATGGATTGATGCCTTGAGCAACTATATCACGGGATTGAACTATAATCCCGATGAACCTAAATCAGAAGCATTTTTAAAATATTGGCCAGCAAATGTTCATCTGATTGGCAAGGATATTTTAAGATTCCACACGATTTACTGGCCTATTATCTTAATGGCATTAGGGTTGGAATTACCAAAACAGGTTTTTGGTCATCCATGGATTTTAGTCAATAAAGGAAAGATGAGCAAATCGGTAGGCAATGTAATGTATACCGATGATCTTGTACGCTATTTTGGTGTTGATACAGTTAGATACTACGTATTGCATGAAATACCATTTGCTCAAGATGGAAATATCACCTATGAGCTTTTAATTGAAAGAAACAATAGCGATTTAGCAAATACCATAGGTAATTTGGTGAATCGCAGTATCGGTATGGCACATAAATATCGTGAAGGATTTGTAAGAAGAACATTACTGGATGAACCCTTTGAATTGAGTCTGCAAGAGAAGAGTTTAGTAGTTCTTCCTTCCATCAGAAAGTATATGGATGAACTCAAGGTTGCTGATGCTCTTGAAGAAATTGTCAAGCTTGCAAGATTGGCAAATAAATATATCGACGTATCCGAACCTTGGGCACTTTTTAAGAATCCAGAAAAACAAGATATATTAGATCATGTGCTTTATCACTTATTGGAAACAATTAGATTTATTGCCGTTACACTACAACCCTTTATCCCAGCAACCGCTCAAAAGATAGCAGACCAGATTGGTGTCAAAGATTTAAGCTTTGAGTCTTTAGACACATTTGGTAATTATCCAGAACAAACCCTTGGTAAGGCAGAAGTTTTATTTGAACGGTATGACTCAGCAAAAAAATTAGAGGCGATCCTCAAAGATCAAGATGAATAAGGTGTAAACTTTGCTTTGGATCTTTCAAACGCAAAGCAATTGATTAAGAAGACCTCGGTTGAGGTCTTTTGTTCTATATTGCATCATCAAACCCATTAAGTTATACTAAATTTGGAAAAGTAGGTGAATTATTGATATAATAACGGTGGGCACATGATGACAAAAGACTATTCTATTAGACAAAGGAGAATCGTTTAATGATCTATACGTGTACGCTTAACCCAGCTTTAGATTATATTATTAACCTACCTGCGATAGAATTTAACCGCTTAAATCGGATTGATCAAGCAATATTTCGTGCAGGTGGAAAAGGTATCAATGTATCAGTTGTCCTCAACAATTTAGGCATAAGAAGTATTGCTACCGGATTTTTAGGAGATTTTACTGGATCTTTTATCAAAAAGGATCTTAAAAAATATCCTTTTATTACTATGGATTTTATTGACATTACTGGGACAACGAGAATGAATTTAAAACTCAATCATGGATTTAAAGAAACAGAAATCAATGACAGTGGACCTCAAATCAGTGAACATGATTTTCAAATTCTTCTTTCTAAAATAGAAGCATTGACATCCGAGGACCTCCTCATATGCTCAGGTAGCACATGTCAGGGACAATCCGATGCTTATCAAAGGATTGCACAGACATGCAGCAAACACGACATTAAGTTTGTTATGGATGTTCCTGGCAAGGATTTATTAAATTTCATTAGCTCAAAGCCCCTTTTGATTAAACCTAATCTTCAAGAACTAGAATCGTATTTTGATGTAAAGATCGGATCTATGGATGATGTTATCAATTATGGAAAGCAACTGATTGAGCTAGGAGCTGAAAATGTATTGATTTCAATGGGATCCAAAGGATCACTTTTCATCAGTCAAAATAAGGTTTATCGCGCAAGTCTTGTTCATGGTCACACCATCAATACAACAGGTGCTGGAGATTCGATGATTGCAGGATTTATCAGCTCCTACATTCAAGAAAAGAATCTTAAGAAAGCATATTTAAATGCAGTTTCTGCAGGATCCGCAACCGTGTTTGGTCATGGACTTGCAACAATGGAAACCGTAATAACATACCAAAAGAAAATCAAAATTAAGGAAATTTACTCATGAAAATTCACGAATTAATCGATCTTCCCCTCATTCAATTAAACTTAAAAGCAAAATCCAAGGATCAGGTTATCCAGGAGCTTTCGAATATTTTACTGGAAAACAAGCGCATCTCTGATTTGAAATCATTCATTGAAGATGTCTATGAGAGAGAAGCTTTGGGCTCTACTGGCATAGGATTTAAGATAGCAATCCCACATACGAAATCTAAATTTGTCATTCAACCATCCCTTGTTTTTGGTAGAGCCGAAAAGGGAATAGAATATGAAAGTCTCGATGGCGAACCCACTGAGTTGTTTTTCATGATTGCCATGCCAGCAGAAGGGACAAATTCGCATCTTCGCGCATTGGCCCTTTTATCCCGAAATCTCATACATGAAGATTTTAGAAATCAACTCATGGAAGCTAAAACAGCAGAAAATGCATTGGCAATTTTGGAAACTATTGACCAGGAATAGAAACGTGCTGAAAATCGTTTGTGTTACTGCTTGTCCGACGGGCATTGCCCATACTTATATGGCTGCAGAAATGATGGAAAAGATAGGTCAGCAAATGGGTATTGATGTGATTGTCGAAACCAATGGTGCCATAGGTGTAGAAAATAAACTTACAGTAGAAGACATCAAAAGTAGCATAGCAGTTATTATTGCAGCAGATATCAAAGTAGATTTAGAACGTTTTAAGGGAAAACCGCTGATAGAAGTTAGTGTGTCACAAGCAATTAAACATCCTCAACAATTGATACAAGACGCTATTGATGGGAAATATATGATATATTGATTCCAATCAATATTTGGTGAATATATGAAAAGAAGACTAAATATTTATCGAAATATGATGAGTGGTGTTGCACAAATGCTCCCGTTTGTAGTTGCGGGAACTATTTTTATTGCGCTTGCCTTTATCTTTGATGCAAGCAATGCAGGAACTATTAGCTATGGTTCTGGCACAGCCATTGCAGCCTGGTTTCATGATACAGGAACACTTGTCATGGGATTTATGTTGCCAGTGCTTGGTGGGTATATTGCTTTTTCAATTGCTGATCGTCCTGGACTTGTTCCAGGATTTGCAGCAGGTGCACTAGCAGCAACAGGCGGTAGCGGATTCATAGGTGCACTTATTGGAGGTTTTCTAGCGGGATATATTGTTTTATTACTTGTGAAACTCTTTTCGAAGTTGCCCAAATCAATGAGCAGCATCAATGCTATATTGCTCTTTCCGGTGTTTGGAACATTATTGGCAGCATTACCTATGCTAGGTATTAATATTCTTGTCACGCCTCTTACAGAAGGCTTGCAAAGCTTTCTAAACAATTTAAGCGGAACAAGCGCAATCATCATTGGGTTTGTCGCTGGAGCAATGATGGCTATTGATATGGGAGGGCCTATAAATAAACTTGCATATCTTGTTGGTGTAGCTTCAATTACTAGTGGTGTTTCATCTAGTTTGATGGCAGCAGTTATGGCCGGTGGAATGACGCCACCCTTGGGGATTGCTTTGGCAACCCTGCTTTTCAAGAACAAATTCACTAAAGAACAAAAAAAACAAGGAAAAACCAATTGGATTACGGGTGCATCATTCGTGACTGAAGGAGCGATTCCTTTTGCTGATGCTAACCCTAAAGCAGTAATGCCTTCTATTATTATCGGAAGTGCAATCGCAGGTGCGGTTATAGGTTTATTTGGAACTTCAGTACCAGCACCTCATGGGGGTGTGTTTGTAATTTTCATCATGCATAACTGGTGGGGATTCATTATTGCACTTATTTCTGGAATGGTTGTTACAGCAATGTTATTAAGAATCCTTCTACCCAATGCGATAGATGAAAATACAAAAACATCATAGATAATGAAAAACAGAAGACGCACCTTCCATTTTTTATTAAAAATGTCTTTACATTTAGGAAATCGATTGCTATAATAGGGGAGTATTCAATGTATCGTATAATAGACCTGATGTGGAGGTCAAGTTTCTACCGTGATTCCGTAAAATTCACGACTGCGAATTGAAAACGACTTTTTTTGTTTTCATTTGTAGAAACCACACAATTACTTTCGTGGTTTTTTTATTATTGAAAATACAGAAGAATACAAAAAACAAAAAAGGAGAAACATGAATGGAAAAGATTAAAAAGTTTTTCAAGATTGAAGAACGTGGTAGCTCAATTAAGATTGAACTGCTAGGCGGATTGACAACATTCCTCACAATGGCTTACATCTTGTTTGCTAATCCAGCATTAATGGGCGGTATTGTATCAGATGGTGCAGGTGGCACCATTCAACTTGTTGCTGGACTTGATCTCAGATCAGTATTCTTTGCAACTGCATTAGCAGCCGGACTAGCTACGATTGCAATGGGATTGTTTGCAAAACTCCCTGTAGCACTCGCTCCAGGAATGGGTTTGAATGCATTCTTCTCGTTCACAGTTGTTATTGGCATGGGATATTCATGGGAACAAGCTTTGGCTGCAGTTCTCGTATCAGGTGTTATTTATCTAGTCATTACACTTGTTGGATTAAGAGCTAAAGTTGTCAAATCTATTCCACAATCACTTAAATATGCGATTGGCTCTGGAATTGGGTTCTTTATCGCATACATTGGTTTAGTTAATGTTGGTATCATTGTCAATACAGGTGGTACTACTACTTCACTTGGTGATTTGACAAGCCCAGTTGCCTTACTTGCATTATTTGGTATCATCTTCACAATAATTTTATTAGCACTTAAGGTAAAAGCTGCTGTTTTCTTCGGTTTAATTGGAACTGCAATTGTAGGCCTATTTGTTGGTGAAGTATTTGGTGTTTCCGGTATGCCTATTCTTCCAGTATTTAGTGGTTCTCTTCCATCACTTGCTCCTACATTTGGACAAGCTATTTTGGCAATTCCTTCACTCCTTATTCATCCTGTTGGTTGGTTTGCTATCTTTGCATTCCTATTTGTTGATTTCTTCGATACATCTGGAACACTTCTAGCAGTTACTGGTCAAATGGAAAATGTTACAGAAGAAGATATTCAAAGAGCTAATATCGTTGACTCTTCAGCAACTGTTGTTGGTTCTATTTTAGGAACTTCTACAACAACTTCCTATATTGAATCATTATCAGGTATTGGTGCAGGTGCAAGAACCGGTTTAGCCTCCGTATTTACAGGGTTATTGTTCTTACTTTCAATTTTCTTAGCACCATTATTAAGCTTTGTAACTCCAGGCGTCACTGCTGCAGCTATGGTCATTGTAGGTACGATGATGGCAAGTTCAATTGGCAAAATTGAATGGGATAAGTGGCCATTTGCAATTTCTAGTTTCATGACAATCTTAGTAATGATTCTTTCCTTTTCAATCTCTAATGGCATTGGTTTTGGATTCCTAACTTATGTTATTGTTATGATTTTCAGCAAGAGAGCTAAAGAAGTTAGTCCACTTCTATATGGAGTAACCTTATTCTTCATCATTTACATGGTATTACTGAGCATTTTATAATATAATTTAAATAACTAAATTATAAAAGGATTGGCTTCAGCAGAAACCAATCCTTTTTACTATATAATGTATTATCCTTTTTTTCTATCTAAGAAATTGATTCCTTGATTGAGGAGAATACCAATAATTGCCGCTAAACTCATTCCCGATAATGCACTTGTTGCTGTGATATTGAGAAGTGCGCCACCTAAGCCAATAACTAACATTGTTGAAACGACAACTAAGTTTCTCATGTTTCCTAAATCAGTTTTGTTTTTAACTAAGACCCTAACACCGTTTGCTGCAATTAAGCCATATAACACAATTGTCATACCACCGATGACTGCCCAAGGTATGCTATTGATGAAGGCTTGGATCCAACCAAAAAATCCAAGAAGAATTGCAAAGATTGCGGCTAATCCGGTAACGTAGACTGAGCCGACTTTAGTGATTGCGATAACACCTGTATTTTCACCATAAGTTGTATTTGCAGGTCCACCAAGTGCAGCTGATACAAACGTTGCAATACCATCACCCATGAGAGTGTTTTGCAAACCCGGATTTACTAAGAAGTCTTTACCAGTGATTTCACCTAATACAACATGGTCTCCAATATGTTCTGCAATGGTTACAAATGCCAAAGGTGCGAAAACTAGAACTTGGGAAAAATTAAGAGAATAGGTGCCTAGAAAACTGAAGTTTGGCGTTTGAATGAACTGATATCCAACAAAGACTGTTGTTAAATCAACAAGTCCAACTGCAATGGAGGCTATGTAACCCACAAAAATAGCAACCAAAAATGGAACGATCTTAAGAAAACCTTTGGCTTTAATGGATAGAAGAACTACTGTTAAGAATGTCACTAGGGCAATAATAGGTTCTTTCCAAGAGCTACTACCATTCAAACCAGCAGAATTAACCGCAACTGGAGCTAGTGACAAACCGATGATAATAATCATTGGTCCGATGACAATAGGTGGAAGCAATTTCTTTAACCACGAACTACCCACAAACCGGATGATGGTTGCTACAACAGCGTAAATCAAACCCACAACCATTAAACCTACATAAGCACTTGATGCTCCACCAGTAGATGCGATTGCTGCTGTGATTGTTGTGATATAAGCAAAACTGCTGCCTAAGTAAACTGGAACCCTCGCTCTTGTGCATACGATATAAATTAGGGTACCAACACCACTCGCCACTAATGCCACCCCAACATCTAAACCCGTTAGTAAGGGGACTAATACGGTTGCTCCAAACATCGCGAATACATGTTGAAGGCTTAATACAACCCAACTGCCAATACTTTTTGGCTTTTCCTGAATGCCAACAATCAAACCATTTTCGTTCATTTTCAATCTCCTTTTCCGATTTTATAGGCCTCTAACAAAAAAGACACCTGTGGTGTCCTTTAAATTTTAGGTATGATGAAACTGGATACCTTATTATGCTCACGGGCACAACTTAAAGGACCTATACTATTACAAGTATATCATGATTAAAATTTTTTTCAACCCCCAAAATTATAAAAAAATGATATCATATAAATGGTGATCATATGAAAGAAATAATGAATGAAGAGCAACTATCAAGAACATTAAAAAGAATGACACATGAAATCATAGAACGCAATCAAGATCTAAACGATATTATTTTTGTTGGTATCCTAAAAAAGGGTTTTCCCATAGCATTGATGCTCAAAGATAATTTAAAACGATTTGCCGATGTGGATGCACCCATTTATCCACTTGATATTCATGCATACCGTGATGATTTAGAAAAAAAGGAAGAGCCAAGAAAACAAGATATAGATGTTCAAGATAAGCATGTTATTCTTGTGGATGATGTTTTATATACAGGCAGAAGCGTCAGAGCTGCAATGGATGCATTAAGTGATCATGGGAGACCTAAACAAATCCAGTTAGCCATTGTTATTGATAGAGGCCACAGAGAATTACCGATTCGAGCAGATTATATAGGAAAGAACATACCAACAAGCAAGAATGAGAAAGTTATTATTGACATGGACCAAATGAATGTATACATTGACGAAACCAACCAGTCGTAGTCTGGCTGGTTTTTTAATCGAAATTATACAAATATTTCACAATATATATTTTAGTTGACACAGACACTACTATGCGGTACAATATAGTCAAAAGTTGCTAAACAGGGGGGGTGATTTCATGGCTAATGATTCACAATTATTACGAGGAGTACTTGAGGGGTGTGTTTTGAAAATAATTTCAAAACGAGAAACATATGGATACAAAATCCTTGAGATTTTACAAATTACCGGTTTTGAATCAATCAAAGAAGGAACATTATATCCCATTTTAGTAAGATTGGTTCGCAAAGGATTTACTGGTTATGATACTCGTGTCTCTTCAATTGGTCCAGATCGTAAATATTATTTTCTTACTGATTTAGGAAAATCTGAACTAGAGTCCTTTGAAAAAATGTTTGGAGATATTCAAGATGCGATTAGCAATATTTGGAAGGGGGACTCTAGCAATGAAGAACAGTGATTTAATTAACAAAATGATTTCCTATCTCCTAAAACATGGGTTATCTGAAATAGATGCGGAGAGCGTAAGAAAAGATTTAGTTCAAATGGAAGCGATAGCTGAATCTAACAATCAATCACTTGAAGAACATATGGGACAAGATTACCATGATTTTTGTGATGATCTTTTAGAAGTTGGATACGATATTCAAAGACCAAAGCATAAGGTGAAACAAATAGAAGCAAATGAAAGCAAACTTAGTATGCTGTTTGCGAGTCTTTTCATCATGATTCCTCCACTGGCATTGGGTTTAATGGCCATTTATAATACTTTTAATTTGTCAAACTTGTCTAAATGTTTTCTTTACGATGGAATATTGTTTGCAATCGTTGCAGTTATATATGTTGGAATTGTTTTGTTAGAAGACAAACATCGGCCCAACTCTAAAGGGATTCGATGGTTATTATTTGGCACCACTTCACATGTTGCTATTTTTTGCTTTATCTTTCAAAGCCAATTAAGAATTGAAAACATCATTGATGTCTATGTGACAACAGTAGGTTTGATGGCACTGTATTTTATATTTATAGACCGGAGAAAAGTAAGTGTCGAATTACTCGTATTTGCCATTGTATACTTTAGTTTCTATCGTTTCCATATGGCAGTTGTTTACGATCCGAGCAACCATCATGGCGTTATAGAACATAATCTAACACCTTGGTGGATGTATGCTCTTTATATTTATTTAATTCCATTGTTTACTGTGGGTATGTATAGCTTTAAAATATTCAAAATGAAAGTAAAAGACGCATTCACAATCATCTTTATTGGTCTTTCATTTATGTCGTTAATGATTTTATCTGATAATGCTGACGAAAAAATGTATTTAACAATCTATTTGCTCATGCCGTTTGTGATTATTATTGACTTTATTGTGGCAAAAATCAATAAAAAAGGCAACTCGATGAAATTACCATTCTATTTACGGTTGATTATACTTGATATTTTCATTGTTATCTTAAGCACTACACGTAGTTTTGATGACTTATTTAGATATGAAACATTATATGTATATACTTTTATGATGATTGCTACTGTTGTAATCAGTATTATAGAGCACTTTACAAGAGATAGAATACAGCAAATAGATAATGAATGATAATGGGCATTTCTTTGTTATAATCATCATTTCTAAGAGCATTTACATAGAATTCTTAAAAACCTTTTCAAACGCTTAATAAACATAAATATTTGAGTGAATTCCTACACATTACTGTTGACAATTGCATATCTCTTATAGTATTATATGATAGGTACGTTTTAAAATTATATTCCACATGCCCTTATTTCAAAATAAGAATATAAGGAGAATCACAATGAAATCATTTATGGCAAACGCTGCAACCATTACTCGTAAATGGTATGTAGTAGACGCAGAAAAGAAGACTTTAGGTCGCTTAGCAACTGAAGTCGCATCTGTTTTAAAGGGAAAACATAAACCCACCTACACTCCACATGTAGACAATGGTGATTACGTAATCGTTGTTAATGCAGACAAAATTGAATTAACTGGTAAAAAATGGGACAAGAAAATGTATTATAGTCACTCAGGCTATAATGGAGGACTAACCTCAACACCAGCAAAAAATGTCATGGCTAAATTTCCAACACGTATGGTTGAAAAAGCAATTGTTGGTATGTTGCCACATACTACTTTAGGCGCTCAAATGGCAAAGAAACTCTTTGTTTATGCAGGTCCTGAACACAAGCATGCTGCACAACAACCAGAAGTATTGGAGGTATAAGAAATGGCGAAAAAAGAAAAAGTACAATATCTAGGTACAGGACGTCGCAAGAAGTCTGTTGCAAGAGTAATCTTAACAAATGGTAAAGGGGCATTTTTGATTAATGGCCGTCCATTTGAAGAATACATTCCTTCAGCAGCAACTCGTTTAGACGTTACTCAACCTTTAGTCTTAACTGAAAGTGAAGGCAAATATGATATTATTGTTAACGTCTTTGGTGGCGGTTTAACAGGTCAAGCAGGAGCAATCCGTCTTGGCATCACACGTGCACTTATGGTCATTAATCCAGAATTACGTGCGATATTAAAACCAGCAGGTCTCGTTACACGCGATCCTCGTTCTAAAGAACGTAAAAAATATGGTTTGAAAAAAGCAAGAAAAGCATCACAATTTTCAAAACGTTAAGTCGTTGGGACCCGATTGGGTCCCTTTCTTTTTTGTATCGTGTTATAATGGAAATGAACACTATTGAAGAGGTTAATCTATGAAGTTAAACTACCGGAATACAATTTATGTTGGTTTAATCTTTTTCATCATTTCCATGTTTTGGCAAACCTATGATCTCTTGGTTGCTAGAACATTGATTGACAAGTTTGGACTCAACCAGACATGGTCTGGTATCGTCATGGCATTTGATAATATCATGGCGGTTATTTTGTTACCCTTATTTGGTGCATTATCAGATAAAAGTAACAATAAACGCGGAAGAAGAACACCATATATTATCGTTGGTACGGTGCTTTCAGCTTTTGCCTTTATGGCTTTGGCATATACCGATTATGTACAGACTTTAAATATTCAAGCAACCGATATTATTGAAAATCATTATGATGTAGCCTTTGATTCAATAGCTGATGTCAGTGAAACCAGTCACTGGTATTTGGTAGTAGATAATATGACCTTCGAGCGTGAAGAGAGCTATGAATTGGGTAGAATCAGTCAACAAAAGCTCGATGAATGGGAAACGAACATTAAGGATCCAATACTTCATATACTTGACAATGATTCCACCAATCTTGACACGAGGAATTTATCAACTGTCAAGGATTTATATTACCGTTATTTAAGTGAACGCGCTTGGGAAGTTACATCAAATGATTTGTCCAATCTGATTATTTTTGCAGGTATCTTATTTGTTGCTCTTATTTCGATGACAATCTATCGATCACCCGCGGTTGCGCTCATGCCAGATATCACAATTAAGCCTTTACGAAGTAAAGCAAATGCCATAATTACCTTAATGGGTGCACTTGGGGGTATTATAGCTGTTTATGTCATCATGCTCAGTGGATTAAATAAACATGATTATGATAACCATGTCTTCGTCTACATTTTTATTGGGTGTTTGATGATTTTAATTTTGGGTGTGTTCTTATGGAAGGTTAGGGAACCTAAGCTTGTTGATGAAAAAAATAGACTAAGTGAGAAGCTTGAGTTAAATCGAGGAATTTATAGCAAGACCGAATCTACACCACAAATGACCCAGCAAAGACGCATGTCACTATATTTTTTACTTGCAACGATATTCTTACTGTTTGCAGGATACAACGCAGTCATGTCTAAAATGGCAGATTATTTACCCAAAGTATTGAATCTAAATTTTTATGATTTTCCATTTATTGTAGCTCAAGTATTTGTCGTTCTCATCATCTTGCCTGTTGGGATTCTTTCCATGCATTTGGGTAGGAAAAAGACTGTCATGCTCGGGATCATCATTCTCGCATCAGCTTTGAGTAGTGTTGTTTTCTTAGAAGAGAGTCAGTCTTGGGTGACGGCTGGAATTGTCGCAATTGCTGGAACCGGATTGACCATGATTACCATTAATACATATGTCATGGTTGTTGAAATGAGTCGTGGAGACATTGGCAGATATACAGGCTACTATTATGCAGCTTCAATGACAGCACAAATATTTACGCCAATTTTTTCAGGGATATTGATGGATCGTTTTGGCAGACTCATTTTATTTCCATATGCTGCCATATTTGTTTCACTGACTTTCTTTACGATGATTTTTGTCAGACATGGTGAAACGAAAAAGATAAATCGAAGCTTACTTCAAGCATTTGATGAAGAATAGGAGCACATATGAAAATACTTGTTGTCGGACATTCGAGTTCCGGGAAATCAACATTCTCAAAAAGGCTTGCAGAGCATTATCAAATGCCTGTTTTGCATATCGACCGCATTTTTTTCGGACCACATTGGGTAAGAAGAGATCGCACACTTGTGGAACAGGAAATTCAATCCTTTATGAATCAAGAGCAATGGGTGATCGATGGTCTTTATCGAAAGTATGCAAAACAAAGATTTGATGATTGTGATCAGCTTTTCATTTTTGATTTTAATCGATTTAAATGCCTTTATGGCGCAGTTATTCGTCGTATCAGATATCACAATCAAAATCGTGATACGGTTGCTGAAGGCTGTAGGGAAAGATTAAATCCCAGCTTCATTTGGTGGATTTTGTTTAACGGAAGAACAAGAAAATCAAGAGACTTGTTCAATGAATACAAGAAGAAATATAAAGATAAAGTTATTGTTTTTAAGAATCGCAAACAGATCAATGCATATTTGATATTGATCGGTTATGCAGGTTCGCTCAAATATGAATAAATTCATATAAACATTGTTTAATGATTGATTATATCGTATAATAATAATTGCATGTAAGGATGGGATCAATTATGAGTAAAGTACGCGTGAGATATGCACCAAGTCCAACCGGATTACTTCACATTGGCAACGCAAGAAGTGCATTGTTTAACTACCTATTCGCACGTCACTTTGGCGGCGATTTTATTGTACGTATCGAAGATACCGATGTTGCTAGAAACGTAGTTGGTGGCGAAGCTTCCCAGCTTGACAATCTCAAGTGGTTAGGTCTTGAATGGAATGAATCACCCGATATAGGTGGAGCTTATGGTCCATATCGTCAATTGGAAAGACTAGAGTTTTATACTCAGTATGCAAATGAATTGTTAGAAAAAGGACTCGCATATAAGGATTTTAGAGAAGATAGTAGTCAGTTCGCCATTCGCTTCAAAGTTCCAAGTGATGTTGATTATATCTTTAATGATCTCGTACGCGGAGAACTTAAGTTTAGCAGTAAAGATGTTGAGGATTGGATTATCCTAAAGGACAACGGTATTCCTACCTATAACTTCGCAGTTGTCATCGATGATCACATGATGGAGATCACCCATGTTTTACGCGGTGAGGAACACATCACCAATACACCGAAACAAATGATGATTTATAAAGCTTTTGGTTGGGGTATACCTCAATTTGGACATATGACCATCATTGTCAACGAACATAAGAAAAAATTAAGCAAACGAGACCAAAATGTCATTCAATTTATTTCTGAATATGCATCTATGGGTTATTTGCCACAAGCAATGTTTAATTTCATTGCATTATTGGGGTGGTCTCCTAATGGGAACCAAGAAATTTTAACCAAAGAAGAAATTATCAAGCAATTTGACCCAAATAGACTATCTAAAGCACCAGCAATGTTTGATAAGGAAAAGCTTGCGTATGTCAACAGTAAATATATTAAGGCACTAAAACATGAAGAACTTGCACAAAGCAGCAAACCTTTCCTAGAAAAAGCAGGCATAGAGATCAAGAGCGAATCATGGTTATTGCTTCTTGTGAGTATTTTCCAAGATCGAATGACACATATTGGTGAAATCATCGAATTATACCAAGCGTTTTTCCACAAAACCTTCAAGTTAAGTGATGAGGCATATCAATTTCTAATTGATAATCAAAGTTTACTTATTTTGGAAGCCTTCTATCACAATCTTGAATCCAGTGATTTCTCTATAGAGAACATTGAACAGCTTATCAAAAAAACAGGATTGGATACCGCTACCAAAGGTAAGCCCTTATTCATGGGATTAAGAATTTCAACAACAGGAGATATGCATGGACCAAACTTGCCAATTTCTCTAGCTTTATTGGGCAAAGAGATTGTTTTAGCAAGACTCACTCAAACAATGACAAAATTACGAGGTGAAGTATGAAAAAGTATTTAGGAATCATCTTTGGGATATTATTCTTGGTAATATTAGCGGGATGCGAACCAAAAACAAGTGCAACAGCAACATTTTATGATGTTGACATTCAACAGACAATCATTATCTTATCAGTGGAAGTCACTGATCCTGATTTAGAAATCACTGGAGCGATTACAGTTAAACTCGTCAAACCCGACGGAACAGTAGCAAATTCCAAAGTGATTGTGACAGAAGATGATTATATAGGCATCACGTTTTCAGCTTTGGATAACACATTGACTTATACGATTGAAGTGCATGCTACCGTTGAAAGAGATTCAATCATCATTGGATCTGAATCCTTTACACCTCTAACAGCTTTAGACATTCATATTACAACACCAGAGCAGTTTTTAAGTATGAATACAAACCGTTCTGGACATTATGTTTTAGATAACGACTTGGATTTTAGTGATATCGCATTCACCTCACCATTCACTGCGTCATTTTCTGGTACATTTGATGGACAAGGGTATACAATATCAAATATCACCTTTACGCAAATTGCAACCTATACGGGATTATTTGGTTATGTATCGTCAGGAACTATCAAAAATCTTGTCATTGATCATGTAACAATTGGGACTGAAGCTGCACCACTATCCATGGCAACCTCATCAAGAGTTGGTATTTTAGCTGGATATATTTCTAGCTCAACATCAGCAATTGAAGATATTACCATCACAAATAGCGAAATCAATTATTCAACTGCAAGTACCGTACAAGCATATGTCGGTGCAGTTGCAGGAGAATTTAGAGCAAGCATGACTGGTGTTACAGTCGATAACGTAAAAATCAATGTAACCTCAACTTCATATGGAAAAATCAAAATTGGTGGAGCCGTTGGATTACTAACTGAAGATGCGAGACTTAAAGAGGTTAATGTCAATGCGGATATAACATTTACTATGGCGGGCAATCTATTAAAAAACAAGGACATACAAATTAACATAGGCGGTGTCATTGGTGATCATAACGCAAGAAATTATAATAAAGCAGTGGAAAATATTGCTAGCATTAGCGATATTACCGTAAATCTTGACTTTGGAACAGCCCCCGATACGACATCTGGGAACTATGCAGTTTATGTAGGTGGGCTGATTGGATTTGCTCAAAGCAATGTTACGAACGCTTTCTTTGGTGGATCTATTACTTTAGATCATGAAAAAAATGAAAATGAAACCTTAGTGAATAAAGCATTCTTTGTAGGTGGATTGTTTGGATTTTATTCATCTAATAAGACAATTGAACAAACTGTTCGATTGGGTAATGGACAAACCATCGATGTGACAATAAGCGATGATGTTAGTTTAAAAGCATCGCAAACTTTCGGACACAAGGTAACAACGATAGCTCAAAATGTCGGTATTTTTGGTGAAACATATCTTGTGATCAATGCAGCATCTGAAGTTGATGGAGATCCATCAACTATCTATACTGATTTAGATGATTATTTCACAAGCGACTGGATTCAAGCTGCATATGATGCGGTAAATATTTTAGGATAACTTATAATTAACTATATTAAACGCTATTGTATTTATTCAGATAAATATCAGATAAAATAATGTCTATGATTTCCTATTATATGCAACAAAAAAAATGATCAATCAATTCAATTTCTCTCAAGACAGATGATGTGCTCGTCTGTCTTTTTTATACTTTCATAACATTAATCTTAAGTAATAGTCATGCATACGGAGTCAAAACTCTTGAATGAAGCAATTAGACGAGTCTACCGTTTTGCACACCAGTAATCTTTTCCATTCTAATTCTGTTCAACTGATTGTATCCAACTCACCAATCTATAGTTACCTGTACATAAATCGATAGTATTTATCTAGGGTTTTTACATCACTTAACAAGTGTAGTATAATTTCATCATAGAGATATGTATCGTCGAGAAAGAAAATTTTGTAACAGAATCATCTAACTAGAAAAAAAACGGGCAAATAAGTTAATTGCATAAAAATAAGGAGAGAATTGATATGATGCAACGCATACGTGGTATTGATGTACTCCGAGGACTTGGCATTTTTGTGCTTCTAATGCTTCACTCCGCATTTTATTATTATGGATACATCTATGAACTTGATTTTGAAAATCCCCCATTGATTATTACGATTATTGGTTTTCTTTTAATGTTTGCGGGGTTATTTGCGATTCTTTCGGGGATATCGCATGTCATTACTATGGAAAATGATTATTTATCGGGAAAATCCATACAATTGATTCGGAAGAAGAAGCTATTTGCAGGATTATTCATTCTTTTAATTGCTTATGTTTATTTTATATTCGTAGGACCCGCTCTTGTCATGTTTGAAATTGACTCCATGAATCACTCAATTATTGTTGAATTAATTCGAAATAGCAACATTACCTTTACTAATCTTGACCGAGTATTTTATATTGACAGCTTAGTTATGATTGGAACCAATATTATATTACTTGGAATCATTTATCCTTGGCTGATCAAGAAACAATGGAACAAAGTAAAAGTCCTTTTACCAGCAACAGCGGTATTCATGATTATATCTCTTGTCCGGATTCCTCTTTATACCATCTATTTGGACAGTATTGATCAGGGACATTTATTGACAACGATTTTGCTGAATCCATTTGTTAATAAAAACAATCCTATCTTTCCATATTTTGGCTTCGCACTTTTAGGTGCGAGCGTAGCAAAAGCATACCTTACAAAGCAAACTAAGTGGATTGTACCTACTGGATTTGTGGTGTTTATTGGTTCAATGATAGGATACATCCTACTTCCTGACACGATGTTAGAACGCTTGATTGACCTAAAGTGGTTTTCCATCATGTGGGCACAAATGGGGATCTTTTTACTCTTGGTAGCTTTGTTTGTTTGGATGTTTAAAACGAGAAAAACAAGACATGTATTCAAGTATTTTGAACGATTTGGGTATGCAGGACTTACGCCGTTTTTCTATGAGTCAATTTTTGCTGCTATCATTTATCGCGTTCTTGATTTAATCTTTGGACCACTAAAGTTCGATATAGCAGCTTCTATCGGATTTGGATTCGGATTGGCACTGATCTGGGGAATCCTGTTGATTGTTGCTGAAAAGCACGAGTATCCAGGTTTCATCGAGAAAATGTATGTCCATGTAATTAATCATGTGGATGAAAGCACCAAAGGAATTCAACTGAAGAGGAAAATAAAATGAGCATTTTGAAAAGTATTAGACTTTATCATAAACTGAACCATCATATGTATCGTATGAAAGAATCTGATTTGAAAGAGTATCAGTTGAATCAGTTAAAACGGCTTGTAGAAAAAATGAAAGAAAAAAGCCCCTTCTATGGAGAATTATACGGAAGTCGAAAAATTGGATCATTTTCGGATTATGCAGAACTTCCTATCATAAATAAAACCATCATGATGAAAGAATTTGATCGCATTAATACAGTTGGATTAAATAAGTCTGATTGTATGAAATGCGCCATAAAAAAAGAACTTGACAAAGATTATCTGGGATATTACAAAGATCAGTTTGTCATCGGACTATCAAGTGGAACCAGCGGAAATAAGGGTCTCTTTATAACTCCAAAAACTATGACAAAACAAATTCCCGCCCTTTTTTTGGCTAGAGGAGGAATAAGATTATCTGATTTACCTATTAGAATACTGTTTATGCTTAGGGTTTTCTCTCAAGGATTTGATGATATTAACGCACCATTCATTAAGTTGTCATATTTATCAACGATGACAAAGGTAAATGATATTATAGTTAGTGCAAAAGAAAAGCGTATCAATATCTTGATGGCACCGCCATCACTGATTAGGGAACTTTTGCCCCGAGTTTCAGAACTTCCCCATTTCAAGAGAATTATCACCTATGCTGAAGTTTTGGAACAAGAAGAAAAAACAAGATTTATAAAGGCTTTCAAAACAGAAGTGGTTGAGATTTATCAAGCTAGCGAAGGTCAAATTGCTAGTCCATGCAAATGTGGAAACCTTCACATCAATGAGGATTTGGTATATGTTGAATTATTCTCTGAATCTGGAACAATTGTGAATGAACCAGGTATTGTTGCTGCAAAGATGCTCATATCTAACTTGATTAATGAAGCACAACCCTTATTGAGATATGAGATGAATGATTTAGTTGTTCTTGGAGAGAAATGTCCATGTGGATCTTCTTTTAGAAGAATCGACCATATCATCGGCAGAAACGACGATGTCTTTCGATTCTTGAATCAAGATAAGAAATTGATCCCAGTTTACCCTGATTTAATCAGCAGATGGATAATCACTGTTTCGGATGATATCCGTGAATTTGTCGCAACACAAATAGATGACAGCTCATTCAATTTGGTCATTGATGCACCACTATCTGATCAATTGAGTGATGCAATTAAGTCTCGTATTGAGAAAGAATTAGCCTCCTATGGTATTATGGTTAATCTAAAAATCGAATTTTCGAAGATTGATAAACCTAAAAATAATCAAAAGACAAAGCGTTTTAGAAGTAACATCTTGAAATGAATCCCATATTTCCACTGAAGAACTGATAATATTACTATTTTTATTTTTACTTATAGTATCATATAACCGTTTTGTGCTTTCATCGATATAAAATAAAGGACTCTGCTGAAAACAATTCTTCCTATAGAGAACAACAATATACATCAATGACCTTCTTTATCCTGTCGGTGCTATACTTAATCCCAAATTATTTTTACAAAAGTGCCTTGTAAAATAACATGCTATAATAATGGTGGTGATAATGATGCGAATTTCAAAAACTAGATTTATCAATTACATTAGATGCAATAGATATCCAGCTCTCGATGAAATTCAAAGAGAAAAAGACAAAGCCATCGTATCATTTACGGATGATCCCGAACTTGAAGATTTGATTGGTGAAGAAAACCAAGCCAAAGTTCATATTCTTTTAGATGATATGATTGATGAAGACGGTAACGATCTTTTGATGGAACGTGATGAGCAGATGAAGACCATGCTGCCATACTATAGTCAAATAGAAGTAATTAGTGGCCAGATGATCCAAAAGAGATTTCATGGAAATGTGATCTATAGTTTGGACACCTACCATCAAAAACGCTTTGAACATGAGCATGAAGGCTTTCGTTTTTATTGTTTCTTGGATGGATTTCAAGAAGACGGTCAATTCGTTCGTATTTTTGAAGTCAAAGCAACCACAAGTAAAAAATTTATCGATTTAAACTATAAAAATGTCAATAAGGAAAAAACCCCACTTTTTGAATATAGTTCAGAAGGTATTTTGATGTTACAAGAGGACTTACTTGGAAACATCAATGATGATTATCAGAAGAAAGTTCAAAAACTTAGAAATCGATTAAGTAAAGAAGGTAGATATGTCTATGATATATCCTATCAGCGATATGTTCTTGAACATGCATTAAAAACAAATAAGAAGGTCAAATACTACCTAGTGGTTTTAAATAGTGAATATATTCACGAAGGCCTTTTCAATGAAAAGAATGAACCTATTTATGGGGATGATCTCATCACCATAATTGATGTCACCAGTTTAACTGAATCGATGATGTCAATTATGGATAGTGATGTCAATATCGTTTTAGACCGATTGAATACATTAAACGTAAATCCTGTGCATCTTGGTATGCATTGTCAAAGAAAAGATTCAAGACAATGTAAATTCTATCCGATATGCTATATGAATGTTCCAGAAAAGAATGGTATATTTACATACATGGGTGGCCACAACGGGTTTAAAGATGAACAAGATATCAAGCATGATCGGTTTGATCTTCTAAACGAAGGGTTTTTAAATGCTTTGGATATTCCTTTTTCTTGGTTAAAAAGAGATAACAACATCATTCAAAGAAAAGTGATAGAATCGGGGATACCCTTTTATCATATAGAGAAGATAAGAACAGGTATTCAAGCACTCAATTATCCGATTTACCATTTGGATTTTGAGACTTTTCCTTGCCCTCTACCGAGATTCAAAGGTGAAAAACCATATAGTCAATCCTTATTTCAATACTCTATCCATGTTGAGCATAGACCCGGTGTTTGCGATAAGAATAAAGATAATGACAGCTACATCGCAACCCAACATATCGATTTAAGAAAAGATCTTGTTGAACATATGCTTGATATCATTAAACCTGATGGGGGATCCATTATGGTTTACAATCAATCATTTGAGCAAACTAGACTAAAGGAAATGGCGGAAATATATCCAGAATATCGCGAAAGACTTTTGGATATGGTTAATCGGTTATTTGATTTGATGCACTTGCTAAAAGGCAATCAAAAACTATATGTACCCCTTGGTTTTGATGAGGAGTTAGCAAAAACTATCAACTACTATCATAACGATCTTAACGGCTCATTTTCAATCAAAAAAGTATTGCCTGTATTTAGCAATTTAAGTTATAAGGATTTAGGGATTGGCAATGGTACTGAAGCACTTGTTGCATATGCGAGATTTCCCATGATGGATGAAGATACGTTTAAGCAAACCTACAAGGATCTTTTAGAGTATTGTAAACAAGATACATGGGCAATGGTGAAAATATTGGATGAACTCAGAAAAATATAGGACATAGACCACTCCTTGATGAGTGGTTTATTCTTTCATAAAGCCGATTTCTTAAAAATGTGTCAAAGTCAAGTGGTTTTCTTGTTATTTTCTTTATTTTCTACTATAATAAAACAAAGAGGAGGGCTTAATATGCTCAAGCTTTACAACTCCCTTTCTTCGAAAATTGAAATCTTTAAGCCAATACATGAACATCTCATAACGATGTATGTTTGCGGACCTACAGTTTATGGTGACATTCATCTGGGTAATGCCAGACCAGTCATCTTTTTTGACGTTGTGAAAAGATATCTCAAATACATAGGCTACGAGGTTCAATTTGTATCAAATATTACTGATGTAGATGATAAGATTATTGAAAAAGCTAGAGAGCTTAAGGTGAAAGAAAAAGAGCTCACGAATTTATATACAAAGAACTTTATTGATATGACTTTAGCAATTGGCAGTATGCTGCCAGACTTTATGCCAAAAGCCACTGAATTCATTCCTCAAATGATTGGTTATATTGAAGACCTAATTAGAGAGGGATTTGCTTATGTGCGCTCTAGCGGGGTATATTTTCGTGTGAGCAAAGTACAAGACTACGGTATTTTAAGCAAACAAAATATGGATGAACTCAATCAAGGTGTCCGTATTGTCCTTGAGGACGAAAAAGAAAATCCACGCGATTTCAGTATTTGGAAAACAACGAATGAGGGTTTGGTATTTGAGAGTCCTTGGGGCAAGGGAAGACCGGGCTGGCATACGGAGTGCGCTGTTATGAATCATGAAATTTTCGGTAGCGAAATCGATATTCATGGTGGAGGAACCGACCTAAAGTTTCCACACCATGAAAATGAGATTGCTCAAACAGTTGTTCATGATCATCATCACCTTGCACGTTTTTGGATGCATGTCAGCAGATTGGATGTCAATAGCATCAAAATGAGCAAATCGATAGGTAATATAGAACTCGTTAAAGATTTAATTCAGGATTACAATCCAATAGCTTTCCGATTATTGACAATCGGACATCACTATCGTCAACCTATCAATTATAGCGATGACTTAATGGTGCAGTTTTCAAAAGAATATGATAAAATAGAACGTGCCTTAAAAAAAGCATTTTTATCTATGTCTTTAGAAGGTATCAATGAGTATCAAAGCAATAAGGAAATGATTGAACAGTTTAAAATACATATGGATGATGACTTTAATATTCCTAATGTGATGACACTTGTTTATGAAATCATCAAATTAATGAATAAGGAAAAGGATACAAAAGTCCTTGCTAAACTTTTTTATACAGCAAAAGAAATATTAATTGTACTTGGCATTATGCCAACATTTAAGATGACCGAGAGTACTCTAAATCTTTATCGAGAATGGGAACAAGCAAGAAGCGACAAGGATTTTCTCAGAGCTGACCAATTAAGATCTGAGCTTACAGAGCAAGGGTGGATGTAGACTTGAATGGACTTACACTAGCTTATATCGGTGATGCGTACTACGAACTCAAAGTACGCATGTACCTTATTGATAAAAAACTGACTCATGTCAATGATTTGCATAAACAAGCCATTCGTTTTTCATCTGGTACAGCACAGGCAAAAATAATGACCTATCTTATCGATAGTTCAAAAATTACAGAAGACGAAATTGACTTATTTAAGCGTGGCAGAAATGCAAGCGGACCAGGAAGAAAGAATATTGATGCTAAGACCTATCACTTAGCTACTGGTTTTGAAACACTTATTGGATCATTATATTTAAACCAGCAATCACGCGCTGATGAACTCATTCAGTGTGGGATTAACTATATAGAGAAAGGAGATTTCAATGGAAAAAACAGTTGACAAAAAAGTGAATACAAAAACGACTAATGATGATATCAAAGCACTAATTGACGACACAAATGATGTTGATACTGAAATCTCTAAACCTAAGCGTCAGCGAGGGCCAAAAACGATTATCAAAGAAGATATGGTTCAAATGAAAGGTGACCCTTTAGGGCTACATGTTCCTTTAAATGACGAACCTAAAGTGTCTCTCAATGTCAAAGATAAAATTAAAAGTAAAGACGATATTGTCGTAGAAAGATATAATCCTGATGTTGAATTGGGATTAAGTACAGACGAAGTTGAACTGCGCTTGATGGCAGGACTTGCCAATATCAATGATACTGGTAGCACTAAGAGTATTTCCACGATTGTCTATTCAAACATCTTTACGTTTTTTAATTTTCTTAACTTTGGTATCGCTGCATGGCTCATCTCCGTAGGAGCATCCATTTCCAATCTCTTTTTCATGGGTGTTATTACAGCTAATATTACGATTGGGATTATTCAAGAAGTTAGAGCGAAAAAGACCATTGATAAATTATCATTATTATCAGCGCCTACGGCGATTGTTATTAGAGACTCTGACGAATTTGAAATTGCAGTTCACGATGTCGTCATTGATGATATTTTATTCCTAAGTTCAGGAAAACAAATACCAGCTGACTCAGTCGTTCGTCAAGGTTCCATTGAAGTAGATGAATCTCTCTTAACTGGTGAGTCAGATCCAGTTATCAAGAAAAAGGGGGACACCCTTTATTCTGGAAGTTATGTTGTCTCAAGTTCATGTTATGCACAAGCAACAGCTGTTGGTAAAGACATCTATATCCAAAAACTTACGAACCAGGCGAAGCGATATAAGAAACCTCAATCCGATTTATTGGGATCGCTCAAGATTATCATTCGTACTGTTGGTGTATTGATCGTACCACTTGCTGCAACCCTCTTTTATCTCATGTGGACATCTTATGATTGGGACCCATCATTATCCCTTGCTCAAAGACTATTGAGTGATGAGTATTCTTTGATTGTCAGACAAACGGCAGGTGCAATGATTGGAATGATTCCTTCTGGTTTATTCCTTCTTACATCCATGGCTTTGGCAGTTGGCGTCATTAGACTTGCTCAAAACAATACACTGGTTCAAGAATTATACTGTATTGAAATGCTTGCGAGAGTCGATACATTATGTTTAGATAAGACTGGAACAATTACTGATGGTACAATGACTGTCAAGAGCATCATTGAATATAAAAATGAATCTGGACTTGTTCTTAAGAATATCATTTCAGCAATGATCAATGCCCAAAATGATCAAAACCTTACATCGGATGCGCTTGCAGAGCGATTTGGTACTGCCAAACGGATTCGCCACAAGCATTTGATTCCATTTTCTAGCTCTAGGAAATTTAGTGCAGTTCAATTCGATCGCTATGGGACCTTTGTTTTAGGTGCTCCGGAGTTTGTTATCAAAGACAGTTATGGATTGATAGAAAAAGAAGTTGACAAACAAGCATCTGAAGGTTACCGTGTTTTAGTTGTTGCACATTCATCTGGAAATATCAATGAGACCAAGGTTGAAGGAAAGATTGTCCCAATTGCCTTAATTATGATTGAAGATACGATTAGACCGGATGCAATTGAGACCATTGAGTATTTCAAATCTCACAATGTAGAAGTCAAGGTTATTTCTGGTGACAATCCTGCTACAGTTTCACGTATTTCACAACGTGCAGGTATCTCTAACGCAGATAAATATATTAGTCTAGAAGGCATGCAGGACAAGGAAGTTGTTCGCTCAGCCTCTAGATATACTGTATTTGGAAGAGTTTCCCCACAACAAAAGAAACTTTTGATTGAATCGATGAAGAATAACGGACGTACTGTTGCTATGACTGGTGATGGAGTTAATGATATTCTAGCGCTTAAGGAAGCAGATACGTCAATTGCGATGGCATCTGGCAGCGAGGCAGCAAGAAACGTATCTCACTTGGTATTGCTCGATTCTAATTTTTCCTCAATGCCTAAGGTTGTTAGCGAAGGAAGAAGAGTTATCAACAACGTTCAACGCGTATCCACTCTCTTCTTAACCAAAACAATATTTTCATTCTTGCTCGCAGTGGTCGCTATTGCCAGACATGGAGCTTATCCTATTCAACCAAGCCAGCTTGTATTAATTGATTATTTAGTTATTGGCATACCCTCATTCTTCTTAGCGCTTGAACCCAATAGTAAACTGGTCAAAGGACGTTTCCTTTGGAATATCCTTAAAGCAGCTATACCGGGTGCCCTTGTTGTCATGATTAACAGTTTAATTATCTTTGGATTTGAAAAGTCATTAGAAATGAGTAGCGTTGCCGTATCTACCTTAATTGTTATTTCAGCTACAGTCGTTTCACTTACTGTACTTTATCGAGTTTCTGCACCGTTTAATAAGATGCGTCGATCACTTTACATCTTTATGGTGACTCTGTTCTTCCTATCTATTATTTTCATCCCCCACTTCTTTGCGTTTTCACCATTCTATCATCAAGATATTTATTCACAAATCCCACTCACTGTACCACAAATATTATTACTCGTCGTTTTAGCTCAGTCAACGTTCCCATTGATGTATATTCTATCCAATCTATATGGATGGACAAAGTCATTTATTCGAACCGTGTTAAACAAGCTTGCAGATATGCAATAATAAAAAGGGCGTGCGAACGCCCTTTTATTCAGAAATTTTATCAATATTTTTACCGATTTTATTTTACATTTTCTATAGAATATACACGGAGGGATAAATCATGATTGTATATGGAAAAAACGTAATTAAGGAAGCTGTATTTTCAAATAGGCCTATTTATCAGCTATTGATTGATGATAAGCTTTCTGACCAACACTTTCTCAGTTTTCTTAAAGATAAAGGTATAGAATTTCGTCGGGCACCTAGAGGCGAACTCAATCAACTTACACAAAACGCGGTTCATCAAGGTGTGGTTGCTGATGTTAAGGAATATGAATATGTTGAATTGGATGATGTGATTGATACCTCAAAACTTCAACGTTTCCTAATTTTGGATGGCGTTGAGGATCCCCATAATCTCGGGGCAATCATGCGTACCGCAGAAGCAGTCCAGTTTGATGGAATCATTTTAAGTAAACGGGGTCAAGTTTCGCTTAATGCCACTGTTGCCAAAGTATCATCTGGAGCTATTGAACATGTACCTGTTATTTTAGTCTCCAATATCAATCAAGCAATCATTAAGCTTAAAATGCATAATATCTGGGTTATTGGTACTGACGGATCAACAGAAAAGACATATCACGATATGCCATTGAATCTTTCATTAGCAATCGTACTTGGAAATGAAGGAGAGGGCATACGTCCTTTAATCAAGCAAAACTGTGATATGTTGGTGAAAATTCCGATGTACGGCAAGATGAACTCATTAAATGTAAGTGTAGCAGCGGCATTGATGATGTATGCAACCCTAGAATAATATGCACTATGTGATGAATGATTATGAACTGATTTATCTTATCCAAAATGAACAAGATGACATTGCAATGGAATTCATGTTCAAAAAGTATCATAAATTCATCTGGAAGCAAGTTCATTTACTTAATGTTGATTCTAAGGAGCACGATGACATGCATCAAGAGGGAGTTCTCATGCTTCATCGAGCAATGAAAGCCTTTGACGAATCAAAAAATAAAAGTTTTACTAGATATTTTGAATTAATTTTAAAAAGACAACTCTATAGAGTAAAAAAAAATATCCCAGACTATTATCTATATGACAACACAAATTTTTGCAAAGGCGCCTCTTTCATTGAAGAGGATCCCATCGAGATAACACTATCCTCTCAATTGGAACAAGATGTACACACACTATATTTTTTACAAAGGAAATCTGTTTTGGAAATTGCAAGACAGACGGGATATTCAAAAAAGCAGATATATAATACGGTTTTTAGAATCAAAGAAAAATATAAAATTATGATATAATATGGTAGATAGTTGACTAAGTCATTTTTAAGTGTTAAAATACACTTGCGAATGACCACAAAAGGTGGTTTTTTAATGCGCGAGAAAATTATATTAGTATGTTCAGAATGCTTAAGTAGAAATTACAATACAACCAAGAATAAACAGACACAAAAAGAACGCATCGAGACAAACAAGTTTTGTCCCAAATGCAACAAGCATACGATTCATAAGGAAAGCAAATAGGAGGCCGACATGGCAATTAAACAAAAACAAGTAGAACAAAAAAGCAAATTACTTGAAGTGTTAACCACTGAATACAAATGGGAAAATTTACTTCTTGGTATTTTAGCGACCTTATCTGGAGCATTGGCATTGATGATTATCAGCGGCAACACACTACTTCAGATCAATGATAATTTTCCAATTTTGGGACAAGGCAATAACGGTGTCATTTTTGCATGGGTGCTCTTTGCAATTTCAATTTTTGGACTGATTCTAGTCATCTACCCATTCTTTTTACCAGCAATTCCAGAATTAAAAAAAATTACTTGGCCATCATGGCCTAAGTTTTTGGATCATTCTGTACGCGTTTTAATCTTCTTAATCATTTTAACGGGTATGCTCTTACTCTATGATATACTCATCATTCGCTTACTTGGTGGTATTCTATGAGTCAAACTGTTAGATGGTATATTATTCAAACCTATTCAGGTTATGAAAATGCCGTCAAGGTTGACTTAGAACGACGTGTTGAAAGTATGGGAATGTCTGATTTTATTTTTAGAATCATTGTCCCTGAAGAAACCGTCATTGAGAAAAAAGCTGACGGTAAAGAAAAAGAAAAAATCAAACAGCTCTTTCCAGGGTATGTTTTCGTAGAAATGATGGTTACAGACGAATCGTGGTTTGTCGTAAGAAACACACCTCGCGTTACCGGATTCTTGGGTTCATCAGGTGGAGGAACAAAACCAGTTCCGCTTGCACCAGATGAAATCAATCAAATCTTGTTAAAGATTGGCGTCATCAGCAAACCTACATGGGCTCATCTGCTTGGCAAAGTTGTCGAAGTTATAGATGGCACTTGGATAGGTCTAAAGGGCGAAGTTGTTCATGTGGATGACGACCAAGAAAAATTGGTAGTAGATTTGGATTTATTCGGTCGTGCAACACCTACAGAATTTAATGCAAATCAAGTCAAAGAACTTTTAAAATAAAAAGTGGCCGAGCCACTTTTTATTTTGAGTATAGATATATTTTTTGACCAAGAATATCAATGATATATTTTTGCTCTCCGTCGGTTAGTACATTTAAGTGATGTTGAGAAAGATTCCTAATGAGTGTCAAGTAATCACGCGATGGAACATTTAAGACATAAGATTTTAATCCAACCTGCTTTTCCTTATTCAAAGGAGCATGCCCATTCCAAGTGTTAACGCCTAAATGATGATGATAACCAGAAGAAGAAATGAATAATGCAGAATCCAGATAGGTATACATTGGATTAAACCCCAGTACATCCACATAAAAAACTCTTGCTTGATCCAGATTATCTACGTGGAAATGTAAATGTCCGATAAGTGTTTGAGGACTTATCTTTTCAAAGATATCCTCACTTGAAAGTTCGGACATCACTGATCCTATATCCATGCCTTTCGTAAACATACTCAACTCACCATTTTCTCTTGGCCACTCACTTTCATCTTTATCGCAGTAGATCTCGATACCGTTACCATCAGGATCATCTAAATAGAGTGCTTCACTAACACCATGATCGGAGGCACCAGAAATCGGGTAGCTTTTACTCGTGAGTTGTTTAATCATTTTCGCAAGTTCAATTCGATTAGGCAAAAGTAATGCATAATGATAAAGACCGAGAGTAATATCTAAAGGTAGGGCATTTCGATCTTCAATCAAAGTTATCAAAGGATCAACTTGATTTGCTGACAGAATGACGATGTGTCGTTCTTTTTGGATTATAGATAATCCTAAAATGTCTACATAAAACTCTAAGGCTCTTTTAAAATCTCTAACCAATAAAGTAATGCTTTTGACATGAGTCGTATCTTTTGTGTGATATTTAGACATGATATGCACCTCCAACCTCATTTTATAACGAGATTTCGATTTATCGCTATTATTTGCTAACATTTCATCAATAATCATTAAATTAATCCGAAATATAAAGCAAAAATAGCGATTTTATTAAATATTCGTGCTATACTAGCATACTAATATGGAGGCATTAACGTATGAAAATAGAAATTTGGTCAGATTTTGCTTGTCCATTTTGTTACATTGGCAAAAAGAAATTTGAACAGGCACTCAACGAATTCAAATACAAAGACAAAGTAGAAGTCATTTACAAAGCATATCAATTGAATCCTAATGCACCAAAAGTAATGCAGGGTACTGCTTATGAGAGCTTTGCCAAAGGACATGGAGCAACGCCCGAACAGGCAAAACAAAGGTTTGACTCTTTTACTCAAAATGCGAAAACAGTTGGTTTAGAATATCGATATGATCGGATTCAAATGACTAATACATTAGATGCTCACCGCCTTGCAAAATGGGCTAATCAATTTGGAAAAGAAGACCTGATTACCAATCGTTTCATGAAGGCTTATTTTACCGATGGATTAAATATTGCAGATTATCAAACACTTCAAAATTTGGTTAAAGAAATTGGTTTAGATGAAAATGAAGCTCTTAAGGTTTTAGAATCTAATCAGTATCATAATCAGGTTTTAGCAGAACAACATGAATCTAGACAAATCGGTGTTCAAGGTGTTCCATTCTTTGTTCTGAATCGTAAATATGGCATTTCAGGGGCTCAGCAAAAAGAATATTTTGCACAATCACTCAACAAGATTTGGAAAGAAGAAAACCCCATTGACATACTTGGAGACGGTGATGAAGATGCTTCATGTGAGCATGATGAATGTGGGTTTTAATAAAAATTAGATGATACTCCGCCGGAGTATTTGTTATGCAAAATATAAGTGATACTTTTATAGGAGGCTATATTGATGAGAACCATAGGCAACATCATTTGGTTTGTGTTCGGAGGTGCTATTGCAGCTCTTTTATGGTTTGTATTAGGACTATTATTGTCTATTACCATTATTGGCCTTCCCTTCGGAATGCAATGCTTTAAATTCTCAAAACTCGTCTTGTTCCCTTTTGGGCAAGAAGTGAAAACTGATTTTTCGGATCATCCGATCATGAATCTTATTTGGATCATTTTTTTCGGTTGGGAAATGGCAATTGGGTACCTTTCAATAGCTCTTGCCTATGCAGCGACCATCATCGGCATACCGTTTGCTATTCAATGGGTCAAACTCGCTGTTCTCGCTTTAATTCCCTTTGGTGCCAAAATCAAATAAATAGCAAAGTTTATTGTTGACAAAGCATACCCTTAATGATAGAATAATATCGCGTGTGAAAGCACACCATAGTGGAAGAGTAAAATCATACCACATACTTATGTAAAGAAGGAGGTTGTGTCTCATGGCAAAAAAAGTTGTTAAAATTGTTAAATTGCAAATTACAGCAGGAAAAGCAAACCCAGCTCCACCAGTCGGTCCAGCACTTGGTCAAGCACAGGTTAACATTCCAGCATTCTGTTCACAGTTTAATGAAGCGACAAAAGATCAAATGGGCTTTGTTATACCAGTCATAATTTCGGTATATGATGACCGTACATTCTCATTTATAACAAAAACCCCACCTGCAAGTGACTTACTCAAAAAAGCAGCAAACATCAAGGCTGGCTCAAGCAACGCTAAAAAAGATAAAGTTGCTACCATCACTCGTGAACAAGTGAAGGAAATTGCAGAAAGAAAAATGCCTGACTTAAATGCGTATACTGTAGAAGCAGCAATGAAAATCATTGAAGGTACAGCACGCAATATGGGTATCACAGTAGTAGACTAATTTAGATCGCTAGCTATCTGAATTGTGGGAGGATATCCCGCTAGACCACATTTTAGGAGGAAGAATATGAAAAGAGGAAAGAAATATCTTGAGGCAGCAAAACTGATTGATCGCTCAAAAAAGTATGCTGTTGACGAAGCAATTGACTTAGTCAAGAAAACCTCATTTGTTAAGTTTGATGCTACAGTTGAAGCAGCGTTCCGTTTAAATCTTGATCCAAGAAAAGCAGAACAAAACTTAAGAGGCGCTATCGTTTTACCACATGGTACTGGCAAGGTTTCCCGAGTTGTTGTTATTGCACAAGGTGAAAAAGCTAAAGAAGCTGAAGCAGCTGGAGCTGATCACGTTGGAGCAGCAGAACTTATCCAAAAAATCGCAGGAGGCTGGTTTGACTTTGATGTCATGGTAGCAACTCCGGATATGATGGGACAACTAGGTAAATTAGGACGTATTTTAGGACCAAAAGGCTTAATGCCAAACCCTAAGACAGGTACTGTCACTATGGACGTTGAAAAAGCTGTCCATGAAATTAAAAATGGTAAAATCGAATATCGTACTGATAAAGTCGGAAACATTCACGCACCTATCGGTCGCGTATCCTTCACAGCTCAACAACTGAAGGAAAATGTTGGAACACTTTATAATCAACTTTCGAGAATCAAACCAACAACAGTCAAAGGTACTTATATGAAGAGCATCACGATGTCTTCAAGTATGAGTCCCGGTGTTCACCTTGATGAAGAATCATTAAAGGCACACAGTTAATAAACTAATTGAATCAGGCCAAAGACAGTAGGTGCAATTATGCTTAATTTCCTACCGAGGTGAAAATCAAATTGATTATTCTCTCTTATGTCTTTGTGCATTAGAGAGTTTTATTTTAAGAAGGAGGCATTTCATGCAAAAAACAGTTATCGAACTTAAGGCGGAAGCCGTACGTGAATTAAGTGAAAAGCTTGGACGTGCTACAACCGTTGTTGCCTTCGATTATCCTGGTCTTACCGTAGATCAATTTACAAAGCTACGTAGCCAATTAAGAGAAGCAAACTGCGAAGTCACAGTTTATAAGAACAACATTTCTAGAAGAGCTTCAATTGCCGCTGGATATGATGCATTAGCCGATACATTCGTTGGCGCTAAAGCATTGGCAATTAGTTATTCAGACGTTGTCGCACCCGCAAAAATCGTTTATGATTTTGCTAAGAACAACAAAGTAGTTAAAATTCAGGCAGGAATTGTAGAAGGTAAAGTAGCCAACGTTGAGCAACTCAACGCACTAGCAACATTGCCATCGAGAGAAACATTGTTGACAATGTTAGCAGTGGGAATGTTGACGCCAATTCGCGAACTCGCAATAGGTCTTAACATGATTAGCAGTGAAAAATAATAATTTTAGGAGGAACATAAAAAATGGCTAAATTAACAAAAGCAGCTTTCATTGAAGCGCTAAAAGGAATGACTTTATTAGAAATTAAAGACTTAGTAGATGGATTAAAAGAAGAATTCGGTATTGATCCAAGTGCAGTATCTGCAGCTCCAGCAGCAGTAGATGTAGCAGTAGAAGAAGAAAAGACAGAATTCAACGTTATCCTTAAGACATACGGTGCAAATAAAATTGCAGTCATTAAGATTGTCCGTGAAAAGACAGGTTTAGGACTAGCTGATGCTAAGACATTAACCGAAACCCCTGATGCTTTAATCAAGGAAAATGTTAAAAAAGAGGAAGCAGAAGCATTAAAAACCGCTCTACAAGACGCAGGTGCTACTGTTGAAATCAAATAGTTTCTAATTAGGGCGAATCTTAACCTGAGAATTCTTCTCGGGTTTTTTCGCTGTGTGAGGGAAACCTATGAGTCACTATTTTATTAACGATAATAAACTTAATCATTTAATAAAAAGTTATGATGTTGAGATTAATAAAACATCTCTTAAACTCTATACAGATAGAGGGGTTTTTAGTAGAGATGGTCTCGATTTTGGTACACGTGTTTTATTGGAAACCATCAAGCTTAATGATTTTCAAAAAACAGTCATTGACATGGGATGCGGGTATGGACCTATTGGTTTATATATCGCGAAAACAAACCCACATAAACAGGTCTATCTTTTTGATGTGAACGAAAGAGCCATAGAATTGGCGCTAAAAAATCAACAAGAAAATACAATCTCCAACGTTAGTATTCAGCTGAGTGACCTGTTTGAAAATGTCCATATCAAGGCAGATGTTATAGTAACAAACCCACCCATAAGAGCTGGAAAGCAAACCGTATTTAAACTTTATGAGGATGCTTATCACAACTTAAATTCAGGTGGTGTTTTGTACGTTGTAATACAGAAGAGGCAAGGTGCGCCCTCTTCAGTGGCTCATTTGGAAAAGATTTTCCATCATTGTAATGTTATTGAGCAAAAAAAAGGGTATTGGATCCTTTTTGCACAAAAGTAAAAAAATATCATTGACTATTTACAAAGTATATGATAATATTGTTAAATGCATAATCATTGTTCCATTTCAGTAATATCATATATTAAAACCTGATTTCCAAATACGATAGGAGTGTGGATTATGGGATATCGAAGCGTCAAATACGGCAAAAAAGCGGAACGCAGAAATTATTCAAGAATGCGTTACGACATTGATTTGCCGGACCTCATCGAGATTCAAACCAAGTCTTTCAAATGGTTTATCGATGAAGGTATTAAGGAACTATTAACAGATATTTCGCCCATTGAAGGACATAATGGCGACTTAAAATTATATTTTGAGGAACATTTTCTCTCCGAACCTAAATATGATGTGCAAGAATCAAAATTACGAGATGTCAACTATGCTAAGCAACTCTCCGCTCGTGTAAAACTTGAAAATGCCGTTACTGGCGAAGTGCGTGAAAACGTAGTACTTATGTGTGAAATCCCATTTATGACATCGTCAGGGACTTTTGTTATTAATGGCGCTGAACGCGTTGTTGTTTCACAGATTATCCGTTCAGCTGGCGCATATTTTACCAGTGAATTAGATAAGAAGTTGAATCAAGTTAAATTTATGGCTCAAGTTATTCCAACACGAGGTGCTTGGATTGAGTATGAACTCGGCTCAAAAAATATCATGTATGCAAAGCTTGACCGTTCAAAGAAGGTCCCAATGACCACGATGATGCGTGCTTTAGGCTTATCTAAGAAAAAAGACATTTACGAAGTGTTTGGCAAATCCATCTATATGGATGCTACCTTCGATAAAGATGAAACTAAGAATTCAGACGAGGCAATCGTTGATTTATATTCTAAATTAAGACAAGGTGAAAAAGTACCAGCAGACGCTGCAAGAGAGTTTATCAGAATGCGTCTTTTTGAACGTCGTCGTTATGATCTTGCTGCAGTAGGCCGTTATAAGTTTAATAAAAAGCTTGATATTTTAACTCGTATTTTAGGAACTTACACTGCTACAGATATCATCAATCCAGAAACCGGAAAAGTGATTGTTCCTGAAAAGACTAAGATTACGAAAGCTATTATTCAGACATTAAGAGAAAATCGTCACGTTTTAAGAAAAGAAATTATATCTAAAGAAGATTCTTTGCAGAATGAAACTCCAGGTGAAATTTTAGCAACTAGACTTCCAGATGGAGGAGAAGCACTTTTTACAAAGGATAACATTGTCAATCTTCGTACAGGTGAAGTTCTGATTTCAAAGAATACTGAAGTTACGGATGAAGTGCTTGCTATCTTAAGAAGAAATCGTCAATCATTAGATGAAAAAGTTATCAAATATTTCTTTGGCAAAGATGTTTATGAAAAAGAAAGAGAACGCGAAGGCGTTATCGTTGAAATGCTTGAAGTAACCGTGAAAGATCAGGAAACTGATCGTATTTATTCTGTTAAAGTTCTTGGTAACGATCAAAGAGAAAATAAAGAGCATGTTACATTATCTGATGTTGTTGCCAGCATGAGCTATTATTTGAATTTATATGATGGTTTAGGATCAATAGATGACATTGACCATTTGGGTAATCGTAGATTACGCCTTATCGGTGAGCTTCTTAAGAATCAGTTTAGAATTGGTTTGGCAAGAGCAGAAAAGAATATTAAAGACAAGATGTCAACAACGACGTTTGCTGATGCTACACCTTCTAATATTATCAATATGACACCACTTGCTGGAGCAATTAAAACCTTCTTTGGCAGTTCACAGTTGTCGCAGTTCATGGATCAAATCAATCCACTTGCTGAATTGACACAAAAAAGAAGAGTATCCGCTTTGGGTACTGGTGGTTTAGCAAGAGACAGAGCGGGTGTTGAAGTCCGTGACGTTCACAATTCACATTACGGGCGTATCTGTCCAATCGAAACACCTGAAGGACCATCAATCGGACTTATCAGTTCACTTGCCACTTATGGCAAGGTTGATCAATATGGTTTTATTCAAACACCTTATTTGGTTGTTGATCGTTCAACGGGCAAGCATATTGTCACGCCAAACTTTAAATATATGACTGCAGATGAAGAATATGACGAAGTCATTGCATCAGCAGCTACTGAATTACATGAAGACGGTACCATTACAGCAGAAAGAGTCATTGGCCGTTATCGTGGTGAAACTTCGATGTTTGATCCTGAAGAAGTAACTTACATGGACGTTTCTCCGAAACAAATTGTATCTGTAGCAACATCAACTATTCCATTTTTGGAACACGATGATGCATCACGTGCCCTCATGGGTGCAAACATGCAAAGACAAGCAGTACCTCTACTCAAACCTGAATCGCCAATTGTTGGTACAGGTATTGAATATCGTGCAGCCAAAGACTCAGGTAGTGTCATCGTCAGCGATGTCACAGGATATGTCACCTATGTGGATAGCACCAAAATTGTTGTCACACCAGAACCCGAACAAAAGATTATGGTGGGTAACAACATCTTATATGATCCACATAAGCCTTATACATTTGAAATGGCGAAAACACTCCGCGATTATGGTATGGGTGACAGCAAAACTTTCAATCTAATTCGTTTCTTCAGATCTAACCAAGACACATGCATTTTACAACGTCCAATCGTTGAAACTGGAGAATATGTTGAAAAGGGAGATATTTTAGCTGATGGTCCTTCCACGGATAAGGGCGAACTCGCTTTAGGTAGAAACGTGACGGTTGCTTTTATGACATGGGAAGGCTACAACTATGAAGATGCCATCATCATGAGTGAAGATTTAGTTAAGGAAGATATCTACACATCGATACATATTGATGAGTATGAAATAGAAACAAGAGAATTGAAAACAGGTTCTGGACGTGAAGAAATTACACGTGAAGTTCCAAATGCTGGTTTGGAAGCATTGAAGAATTTAGATGAGCGTGGTATTATCATTGCCGGTTCTGAAGTAGGAGAAGGCGATATTTTAGTTGGTAAGATTACACCTAAGGGTGTATTTGAACCAAGTCCTTCTGAAAAACTAATTCATGCAGTCATTGGTGAAAAATCAAGAGAATACAGAGACTCATCACTTCGCGTACCACATGGTGGCGGTGGTGTTGTTCAATCAATTCAATACTTTTCAAAGAAAAATGGAGATGCACTGCCTAGTGGCGTGAATGAATCCATCCGTGTTTATGTTGCCAAAAAGAGAAAGATTTCTGAAGGCGACAAGATGGCTGGTCGTCACGGTAACAAGGGTGTTATTTCCAAGATTCTGCCAAGAGAAGATATGCCATACATGGAAGATGGTACACCTATTGACATCATGCTCAATCCACTTGGGGTTCCATCACGTATGAATATTGGACAAATTTTAGAAATTCATTTGGGTATTGCAGCAAAAAATCTGAACGTTAAAATTGCGACGCCTGTTTTTGATGGTGTTGATGATGCTGATCTGATCAAGATTATGGCTGAAGGCGGTATTGAACCCGATGGAAAGCGTTTATTATTTGACGGACGGACAGGTGAACCCTATGAAAATAGAATATCTGTGGGCGTCATGTATATGATCAAGCTTTCACACATGGTTGATGATAAACTCCACGCAAGAAGCGTTGGTCCATACACACTTGTAACACAACAGCCAATGGGCGGTAAAGCTCAAAATGGTGGTCAAAGATTCGGGGAAATGGAAGTTTGGGCACTATACGCTTATGGTGCTGCACATACACTTCAAGAAATGCTTACTGTCAAATCTGATGATATGCTAGGTAGAAATAAGGTCTATAGTGCAATCACACACGATAAACCCATACCTGAAGCGAGTATTCCAGAATCCTTTAGAGTTTTGACAAGAGAACTTCAAGCTCTTGGGCTTTATGTTGAGCTGATTGATGCAAAAACAGGTGAAAATGAAGCTGAAAAATCACTTGTAGATAATAATCCAAGCAAGTTCAGAGGAGGTTTTCGTTGATGGCTAAAGAAAAGTTAACATTACATGTCGAATCTTTGAAGTTATCAAATGAAGCCCTCAAGGCCCTCAAGCTTTCAGGTATCGATCAACTTGAAGACTTCAATACATTCAATTTAAAGGAATTGAACATGTTGCTTGGTGATAGCTTCGAAGAAATCAAATCGATTTTACGTCGCTATGCATTGCCAAGAAATTTGGACAACTTAAATATCAGTGAAGAAAGTGTCGGAATCTTAAGAAATGCAAATATGCAGGACTTAAAGGAATTCTTAGAATTTGACAGACATGCACTTTATCATTTATTTGAAGATGACGCAATTTTGCGTCAAGAAATTAATAACATATTAGAACTTTATGGATTTGATGCACTTAAAGAGCACGTTCATGAAATTGAAGCCGAACTCGTTCCTGCGGATGTAGTTGAAGATCTTTTGGACATCGATTTATCCGAACGTATTCATCGTCATGTTCAACCTATCCGCAAAGGATATGGCAGCCGCACATACAGTCATTTAAAGATTCGTTTGGCGTCTCCTGATGAAATCAGACAGTGGTCTTATGGCGAAGTTAAAACACATGAAACCATCAACTATAGAACATCTAAACCTGAAGAGGGTGGATTGTTCTGTGAACGCATTTTTGGACCTACAAGAGACTATCAATGTGCTTGTGGTAAAAAACAGAGTGGCAATAAAGGCCAAATTTGTCAGAAGTGCGGTATTGAGATTACCGAATCCAAAGTACGAAGAGAACGTATGGGTCATATCGAATTAGAAGCTCCAGTGGTTCATACATGGTATTTAAAAAACTCTCCATCTCGCCTAGCAATTCTTTTAGGGATAAAGGCTAAGCAGCTTGAAGAGGTTGTTTACCATGCATCCTATATTGTTACTGATCCGGGTTCTGCACCACTATCTAAAAAACAGATTTTGTCTGAACAAGATTATAGTGCTTTAACAGAAGAATACGGTAGTAAATTTACGGCATTGACTGGTGCTGAAGCTGTTAAGAAATTGCTTCAGGAACTTGATTTAGATAAAGAAGTCAAATCATTACGCAAGAAGCTTAAGACAAGTTCCAAACAAAAAAGAGACCGCATCATCAAGCGTCTTGAAGTTGTTGAAGCATTCAACAATTCAGACAATAAGCCTGAATGGATGGTTATGGATGTTATTCCAGTCATTCCACCGGATTTAAGACCAATGGTTGCTTTAGATGGCGGACGTTTTGCAACAACTGACTTAAATGACTTATATCGTCGTATCCTAAACCGTAACAACCGTTTGAAAAAACAAAAAGAACAGATGGCACCTCGCTTGATTACCAAGAATGAAAAACGTATGCTTCAAGAAGCTGTCGATGCACTCTTTGATAATGCAAAGCGTGGTAAGAAGGCTGCTGTTGAAAGAAACAGACACCTTAAGTCATTATCTGATATGTTACGCGGTAAGCAAGGTCGTTTTAGACAAAACCTTCTGGGTAAACGTGTTGACTATTCAGGTCGTTCCGTTATTATTGTCGGACCAGACCTTGAAATGTACCAATGCGGGATTCCAAGAGAAATGGCAATCATTTTATTCAAGCCATTCGTTTTAAGAGAATTACAAAAATTAACTGGCAATGATGCCAATTCCAAAAAAAATGCCAATAGCAAATACGAACGTATGGATGATGATGTTTGGGCAGCTTTAGAAAAGGTTGTCAGAGAGCATCCAGTGCTGCTTAACCGTGCACCAACACTTCATAGACTTGGTATTCAAGCCTTTGAACCTAAATTGATTGACGGTAAAGCAATTCGCCTTCACCCACTTGTTACACCAGCGTTCAACGCTGACTTTGATGGTGACCAAATGGCTGTTCACGTACCGTTATCCAACGAAGCACAAGCAGAAGCAAGACTTCTTATGCTTGCCTCCAACAACATCTTAAATCCTAAAGATGGTAAACCAGTTGTTACACCATCACAGGACATGGTTCTTGGGAACTACTATTTGACAATTGAAGAAACTCTAAACCGTAAATTTGGTGGATACCGTGTCGAAGAAAGACAAAAAGAACACAATTTCAAACAACGTAACGAAGGACATTTCTTTGCACACTACGATGAAGCATATCTTGCATACCAACATCAGGAAATTGGACTTCACACAAGAATTATTATTGATCCAAAATCGATCAATCAAAAGTTTACTGAAGAACAAAGACATAAATATTTAGTAACAACCCTAGGCAAGCTCATCTTCAACCGCATTCTTCCTCCAATATTCCCATATTTGAATGAACCAAGCCTCGAGAATTTGGAAAAGCATACACCTGATAAATATTTCATAGCCAAGGGAGTCAATCCAAAGGATGTTCTAAAAGACGTACCTACACCTTCGCCATTCAGAAAGAAGTTTCTATCACAAATTATTGCTCAGGTTTTTAAAGACTTGCAAATCAGTGAAACATCAAAGATGCTTGACAGACTTAAGGATCTTGGATTTAAATATTCAACTGTAGCTGGTATTACCGTTTCATTTGCTGATATCAACGTTTATTCTAAAAAACATGAACGCATTGAGGTTACCAATAAAAACATCGAAGAAATTATGGGTTGGTATGAAGATGGTATGCTTACTGATCATGAGCGTCGCGATCTCATCATTAAACAATGGCAAGAAACGCGTGATGATATTCAAAAGGGCCTTATGGATGAATTTGATAAGGACAACAACATCTATATGATGTCTGACTCCGGTGCCCGCGGTAATGCATCAAACTTTGCTCAGCTCGCTGGTATGCGTGGTTTGATGAATAATCCTAAGGGTGAAATTATTGAAGTTCCAGTTCAAGCATCCTTTAGAGAAGGCTTGACAGTGTCTGAGTTCTTTATCTCCACCCATGGTGCGAGAAAAGGATCTACAGATACAGCGTTAAAGACTGCTGAATCAGGTTATTTGACACGTCGTTTAGTTGATGTCAGCCAGGATGTCATCGTTGTTGATGAAGATTGCGGTACAGAACGTGGTGTTTACATGGAACCTATCATGGACGACATGAAAGAAATTGTTCCATTATACGACCGTATCGTTGGACGTTATGCAAGCAAGGATGTCATACATCCAAAAACAAAACAAGTGTTAGTCAAACGCAATGAACTGATCACCGAAGAAATCGGACAAAGTATTATTAAGGCCGATATGACAGGTGTTGAGATCAGAAGCAATCTAACATGTAATTCTGAAAATGGCGTATGCGCGAAATGTTATGGGCGCAATCTAGCAACCAATACACGCGTTGAAGTCGGTGAAGCTGTTGGGGTTGTCGCAGCACAATCCATTGGTGAGCCGGGTACTCAGTTAACGATGAGAACCTTCCACACCGGTGGTGTTGCCTCTGCATCCGATATCACTCAAGGTCTTCCACGTATTCAGGAATTATTTGAAGCTAGAAACCCCAAAGGGAAAGCTGTTATTAGTGAAGTTGACGGCAAGGTTAAATCGATTGATCGCCAACGTGGCGGTATTTCGGTTGTTACTATCTCAGATATTCATGATAAAGACTTTAAATATACCATTGATCCAAATGTTGAAGCATTATTCCGTAAAGGCGCAAGCGTTAAAGCTGGACAAAGATTAACATTAGGTTCTATTAATCCTAAGGAATTACTTCGCGTTGTTTCAGCTGAAGCAGCAGAAATGTATATCTTAGAAGAAGTTCAAAAGGTATATCGCGCACAAGGGGTAGAAATTAGCGATAAGCATATTGAACTAATTATTCGTCAGATGCTAAGAAGAATTTCTATCGTCACCGAAGGTGATACAGAATTGTTGCCAGGTACTGAAGTGTCTGTTTCTGAATTCAAAAGAGCAAACAAAAAAGTATTTAAGGAATTCAAAAGACCTGCAGTTGGCCGCCCAATTCTTTTAGGTATTACAAGAGCATCACTCAGAAGTGACTCATTCCTATCAGCAGCATCCTTTCAGGAAACAACAAGAATCCTAACAGATGCAGCTATCAAGGGTAAGACAGATGAACTACATGGCTTGAAGGAAAACGTCATCATTGGTGGACTCATTCCAGCGGGTACGGGCATTTTAAGAGAAGCAGTCTTTGAATATGATCGTTCAAATACTTATACCGAAGAAGAAGATTTAGATTATTAAGATTTAGAGCGTAGAAATACGCTCTTTTTTGTACTCAAATTTTGAAATTCTATATGGTATAATATGAGTAATCAAAAAGGAAAAAGGTGTTATTTTGAAAATCAAAAAGATCTTCATTTGGATTGCATTCATGGTTCTATTGATTTTTGGGGCAACCATCGGATATATGTTAATCTTAGATTTGACATTTATCAATGCGCTCTATATGACCATTATTACTATCTCAACCGTAGGGTATCGAGAGGTCACAGAAATGAATACTTTAAGCAAATGGTTTACCATTGGCTTAATTTTAGTGAGTGTCAGTATGATTGGTTTCTTGTTATCGACAGTTTTTAGATTCTTGAGTGAAGGAAGTATTAATGAAGCTTGGAGGAAAAATAAGATGAAAAAGGAAATTGAAAAGTTAAGTAATCATTTCATTATTTGTGGTGCTGGTGAAACTGGTATTCACGTCATTAAACAACTAAAGAGAAGAGAAGTTGATTTTGTCGTGATTGAAAATGACCTGATTGCAATAGAAAACTTGAAGGAAATGGGTGTTTACTATATCTTTGATGATGCTACAAAGGAAGAAGTACTTTTAGAAGCTAGAGTCAAAGAAGCTAAAGGATTGATTGCTGTTCTTGCTAAAGACGCGGATAACGTTTTTGTCGTTTTAACAGCTAGAGAACTCAATCCCAAAATGCATATTGTAGCCCGTTCGCATGAAGAGCGTTCTGACAAGAAGCTCAGAAGAGCTGGAGCAAATAATACCGTTAGTCCTGATGAAATCGGTGGTAAGAAAATGGCAGCCATGATGCTTAGCCCCAATGTGCAATATTTTGTTGATAACATCATTGATACCAAAAACATGTCCATAGACATGGAAGAAATAGTCATCAAAGAAGAATCGGAATTAATTGATAAAAGACTAAGAGATGCGAAAATATCAGAAAAAGCTGGTTTAATTGTACTTGCCATCAGAAGAGAAAATGATGTATTCATCTTTAATCCAAAAGCTGATGAAGTTTTAAGACTAGACGATAAGATGATTGTTGTCGGGTCAAAAGACCAAATCAAAGTGCTCAAGAAAATGTCAAAGGATATCGATTTTTAGAATGAAAAATATTGTCATATTAGGTGGAACCAATCATGACGTCTTTGCATATGCCCACCATCCGATTAAGTTTAATGATTCCAATCCTGGATATCTAAAAAAATCTTTTGGTGGTGTTGGAAGAAATATAGCTGAAAACCTTGCAAGATTAGATCTTAATCCAACGCTCATCACGGTAATCGGTAAAGATTCAATTGGGAGACGAATCGTCAAAGAAGGAACGGATTTAGGTATTCATTTTGATGTCATTGAAGTTGAACAAACACCAACATATGTTGCTGTTTTGGATCAACATAAGGATATGTTGGTTGCTATAGCAGCAATGGATGAATATGAAGAGATCACGATAGCTGAAATCAGCAAAAAACACAAAACGATTGAAAATGCCGATTTACTGATTATGGACACCAATTTTAGTGATCAAGTTTTATCCTATATGTTTGATCATGTTAATAAGCCAATCTATGTTGATGTTATTTCAACACAGAAAGCACAAAAAATCAAACCATATTATGCAAAAATTCAGATGCTAAAGCTAAATTTGATGGAAGCGAAATCTCTAAGCCAATTGGGTTGTGAAACCAAAATGGATATTGAAGAAATTGGCATCTACTTTATGAATCAAGGCATAAAAGAGATATTTATCACTTTGGGGGATAAGGGAGCATATTATTTTGATGGAAAAAATCACCATTTTATGACTGGTCGAAATATTCCAATTGAAAACACAACAGGTGCCGGAGATGCATTTTTTGCAGGTGTCATTTATGCCAAAGAGCACCAACTCAATCCACTTTCATGTGGCATGGCTGCATCAATCATTACGCTTCAAGATGATCAAGCGGTTTCACCTAAGATGAATCAAGCTCAATTATCACAAACCATAAAGGAGTACCAACTATGAACTTATATTTAGATATACACAAAGATGTTCAAAAGGCATTAGCTGAAAATAGACCAGTTGTAGCACTTGAATCCACCATCATTTCCTATGGGATGCCATATCCTGAAAATGTAAGTATGGCACTTCGTGTTGAAGAGATTATTAGAAAAGAAGGGGCAGTTCCTGCAACAATCGCTATTTTGAATGGAAGAATTAAAGTAGGATTAGATAAAGAGGAAATTGAATTTCTCGCGAAATCAAAAGACGTATTTAAGGTAAGTAAAAGAGATTTTGGTTATGTATTATCACAAAAAAGAACTGGAGCAACCACGGTTTCAGCGACGATGCTCATTGCAGAAATGGCAGGAATCAAAGTGTTTGCTACCGGAGGCATAGGCGGTGTGCATCGTGGTGCTCAAGAGACATTTGATATTTCAAGAGATCTTGAAGAACTTGCAAATGTCAATGTTGCAGTCGTATGTGCGGGGGCTAAATCAATACTCGATTTAGGATTGACACTTGAGTTTTTAGAAACTAAAGGGGTTGAAGTATTGGGTTATCAAACCAAAGAACTTCCTGCTTTTTATTCTAGAGAATCAGGATTTGATCTTGATTATGAGATGAACTCACCAGAAGATATTGCAAAACTTATCCATGCCAAATGGGCATTAGGTCTAACGGGTGGTGTAGTTGTAGCGAATCCTATCCCAAAGGCTCATAGCATGGATTCAAAATTAATTCATAACGTGATTGATCAAGCATTGAATGACGCTAAGAAAGTTGGAATCAAAGGAAAAGATACCACACCTTATCTTTTATCAAAAATAAAAGAAATTACCAAAGGCGAAAGTCTTTATGCCAACTTAGAGCTGGTTTATAATAATGCAAAATTAGCAGCACAAATTGCTAAGTTTTATGTTATGATAGAATAGTGATTTAGTCAACTATGAATAAGGATATATTATATCCTTGTTTTTATTCAAATTACCTAGATAAAGGTTATAAAAGACCAAAGTGTAATATAATAGATTTAAGCGGTTTTTAAAGAGAGGGAATAATGATGGATTTATTTAAAAAATGTTATCAATTTGATTCTGCCAAAAAAGCTCGTGAAGGCGGGTATTACCCATACTTTCATGAGTTAACCAGCAAGCAAGACACGGTTGTTCACATGGAAGGTAAAGAGATGATTATGATTGGGTCCAATAATTATTTGGGACTTACGTCACATCCAGAAGTCATTCAGGCTTCAATTGAAGCTACCTTGAAATATGGTACAGGTGTTTCTGGCTCACGCTTTTTAAATGGAACTCTCAGTTTACATCGAGAATTAGAAACTGAATTAGCTGAATTTTTAAATAAAGAAGACTGTTCTATTTTTGGAACAGGATTTCAAAGTAATCTCGCCATTATATCCAGCATTGCTGGAAGAAATGATATTATCTTTTCAGATAAAGAAAATCACGCAAGCATTTATGATGGTACCCGTCTAAGCTATGCTGAAGTTATCCGCTATGATCATAGCGATATGAATGACCTAGAAGATAAGCTAGCCAATGCACCTGACAGCAAAGGAAAGCTCATCATAACTGATGGTGTTTTCTCGATGAGCGGAGATATTGCTAAGCTACCTGAAATTGTTGTGTTGGCAAAAAAATATGGTGCACGCGTCATGATTGACGATGCACATGGGCTTGGTGTCATGGGTGAGGGCGGTCGTGGTACTGCCGAACACTTTGGTTTGGAAAAAGAAGTAGATATCATCATGGGTACATTCTCTAAATCACTGGCAAGCCTTGGTGGATACATGGCTGCTGATCAGGATGTTGTTGAATATATTCGACATAATTCGCGCCCTTATATCTTTTCTGCAGCAATTACACCATCTAATACAGCTGCAGCACTCGCTGCACTGCGCATCTTAAAAAGAGAACCCGAACGCGTCAAAGCACTTGCTGACATTGCAGAATATATGCGTCAGGGCTTAAAGGCACACGGATTAAAAATTAGAGATTCGAAAACACCGATCATTCCTATATTTACATATACGCTTATGAGAACAATGCTTGCTTGCAATCAATTATTCGAACAGGGCGTTTACGTCAATCCGGTTATTCCACCAGCTACACCGGTGGGTGAATGCTTGATTCGCACGAGTTATACGGCAACACACACAAAAGAGCAAATGGACACGGCCATTGATAAAATTACCAAAGTCTTAAAAGGTTTAGAAGGATTTGAGGAGTAAAAATGAAAGTTATTGTAGTTACAGGGGCATCATCCGGCATTGGATTGTCTGTTGCACAATTTCTATGTTTAAAAGGTCATCGGGTATATGGTGTGTCGCGCACCAAGATTCATGAAAAAAACATTAGAAGTATTCAGGCGGATGTTACCAATTATGAACAATTGAAAGAAGCATATAAGGAAATCTATGATATTGAAGGGCGAATTGATGTACTCATCAATAATGCCGGAATGGGTATTTCAGGCACTATAGAGGACACTCCGGTTGAAGATGCTACCTATTTGTTCAATGTCAATTTCATGGGTGTCTTTAACTCTACCAAGGCAGCACTTCCATTGATGCGCTTAAGTGGTGGAGGGAAAATACTGAATATAAGTTCTGTTGCAGCAAGATTATCGATTCCTTTCCAAGCATTTTATAGCAGCTCCAAAGCTGCTGTAAACTCATTTTCTGAAGCTCTTGCTAATGAAGTAGCTCCATTTAAGATTCAGGTATGTGCAATTATGCCCGGTGATATCAAGACGGGATTTACCAAAAATCGCAAAAAGAATGAATTAGATAGTCCTGAATATATGAATCGTGTGGATTTGTCGGTTGCAGTCATGGAAAAAGATGAACGCAATGGCATGGATCCCGAGTCTGCTGCTAGAGTTATTAACAGGCTTGTTAGAAGAAGACGGATTCCATTGTATAAAACTGTCGGGTTCAAGTATAAGATCATTGTATTTTTAGCAAAAATATTACCTGCCAGATTAGCGAACAATCTTGTAGGCTCAATCTACGCATTTAAAAAAGGAAAATAGAACATGGCATCCAAAGATAACATAATATTGAGTTCAATCATAGCTGGTGCCTATATTGGTATTGCCGGACTTGTCTATTTAAGTTTGGACAATCACATCATTGGAGCATTTTTATTTAGTTTTGGATTGCTGGTGATTGTAACAAGAGGATATTTTTTATATACTGGCAAGATAGGATATTTACTGCCTTACACTAAAGGATATCTGATCACGGTTCTCAAAACACTTTTAGGCAATATGATTGGAATTGCTGCTGTAGCTTTTCTTTTTAGAATGACTGGTATTTCATCAGTCGTAACAGCTGGAAGCGATTTGTTTATTCTCAAAATCGGGCATCAATGGTATGAAACACTTGCTTTAGCAATCTTTTGTGGCATGATGATGTATATTGCTGTTGATAGTTTTAAGAATGCGAAACATGATATGGCTAAAGTCGTTATCTTGATATTTGCAGTGATGATTTTCATTCTTTCTAAGTTTGAGCATAGCATTGCAAATATGTTGTATTTCATCTTAAGTGATGTGTATACAATAAAAGCAGTTCTTTATCTATTGCTGATGATTATAGGTAATGCGATTGGAGCAATCGCACTCAATCTGGTTGAAACAAAATTATCAAAACAATAATTAATTAAATTTTCGGAAGTAAGATAAATGAATATTAAAGGGTAGTTAGCGTCTGCTAGTTACCCTTTTGATGTTTAAAAAAGGTGGAGATTAAAATTTGGTTGCATGATTTAACAAGTAATATTTTTCCTCCTTTTCATTTGGAGTAATCAGTCCAATGCCTTTGTGATAACGGACATTGTTATAATATAAGATATAGTCATCAATCATTTTAATGTAATTTTGAATAATTTTAAACGGGATCATTTTTTTATTGTTTCCCTCTTTTATGCAGCAAAAAAAGATTCCATAGCAGCATTATCATAAGGATAACCCAGTGCGCTAAAAGATTGTGTTATTTCTAACTTTTGCAGAAGCTTTCTAAATATATATGCGGTATATTGTACACCACGATCACTATGAAACATGTTTGGCTTTTCTTTTTGTTTATCTATTGCTTGATTGAGTGTCACGATTGTCAATCTTGTATTGTTTTTTCTTGAAACCTGATGTGCAATGATTTTTCTTGAAAAAAGGTCCATAACGGCGCATAGATAAACAGGTTTCTGATTGATTTTGATTTCTGTGATATCACTGACCCATACCAAGTTCGGAGCATTTTGGTTAAACTTTTGTTTTAGATGATTTGTCAGATTTGCAACTACATTTTTATGTAACCTGATATATGGATTCTTTTTAGGAACAATCGGTCGTATTTCAAGTTCCTGCATGAGCTGATAGATTTTTCTTAAACTAACGTGATGGTCTTGAAGAAATAGATCCTGCTTGATCTTGATTGCACCGATTCTTTTTTTATGTCTTAGATAAGTTTCTTTGATTATCTTTTTGAGCTGTTTGTCTCTTTCAATATATGAAGGAATCTTATGATTTGCATAAGTATAATATGTTGACCTGTTCACATCAAAAAGCTCACAAAGCTTTAATGAATACCTTTGAGATATTGATTTGATGAAGCCCATTTTCTCCATGTCGTTCATGTTGTTTGTCAGAGAAGCCAATTTAAGAATATTGATGGATTCTTCTAAACGATTGATATCTTTTAATTTCTGTTTTCTTTCTAAAGGATTATCTTTGGGGGTTTCATGTGTATATCGATGAAACCAGTAGTATAAGGTACTTTATTTTAAACCAAATATAAGACAGACCTCCTTAATTGATGTGCCATTTGAAACAAGAGAAACTACATACAACTTGTTTTCTAAAGAAGTTTCGAATTTGCTTTGCATAAGCTCATCTTTTGAATTTTTTAATCCAAACGTATACTGCACTCTTTTTAATTTGATACTTATTGCATAAATATTTAACTGATTCCCCTTTATAGTATTCCTTTCATATTTTAATCTTTATATCAGTTTTGTATTGCTCATCCATTTTTAAGTCTCCTTTGTTTTTTATTCCTCATTATATTACAAATATAAGGGAAAAAATAAAAAAACAGCTAAATGGATAGACTTTCTAATTGGGTTGTCCTAGAAAACCTTACTTGATGGCTATATAAAGGGATCCAAAGTATATTATACGTGTTTTTTTTGAAAGATATTTTCCATTTTTTGAGAGTAATTGATAATGGTTAAGCTTTGAAATACACGAAATAGAGTCTAAATTTGGCATTAAGTAAGCAATAATGGCTCATATTTTGAATAATTATAGTCGCAATGTCGGACAACCAATTATTAGAAAACCGGAATTTGATTTCAAAATAATATATTTGACTGAAACACCAACTATGGTATAATAAAGCCAACAATAAGCTTTAAAGATATAATTTAGGTGGGGAAAAGTAATATATTTTGTGAAAGTTATGGGTGTTTAAATCCCCTCACTCCACCAACTAAAGGGAGCATGCAACCTCCCTTTTTTGTTGATGCACAATATTCTCGTGTCCATGGAAATATATTGTTGAAAAAAAGATCAAATTGTAATCATTCGATACTTCATAGAAACTTCATAAATTTTCAGTATGATAAATATCTGACGAAAATAAAAAAACAACCTGATGAGAAGGTTTTCTAATAGGGGTGTCCTGAAAAGTAAAACCTTACTTGAGGGCTTTATAAGACTGTCTATTTAATTATAGAGATGTTTTTATTTAGAAGGGATTTCCGTTTCTTTTTGTATGCAAATCTTTGCAAAATCAGAAATATATCAAAAAAGCACCAAAAATAGGGATAAGAAGAGGTATTTTAATGTATATTCTGAATATTCATAGTCGAGAATCTGGACACGAAATTCTTGGAAAAACGGAATGTTAAAGTAAATTAGAAAGTTGATAAAGGAAAAATATATGCTATAATAAAGCCAATAATTGGCTATGGGGGTTTATTTTAAGATTTTTGAAGCGCATTATTTTTTAATAAATTATAGGTGTTCAAATCCCATTATGTCCACAAGTAAACATAAGTGGTGACTTTTAAATAAATTAGATAGATCTAGAAAAGAGGAGCAGTGTGACTCGAAAACTACACTATCAAAACCGAATGATCTTCGATTTGGTAACAAGAAAGGAAAGTTCTATGAACAACAGAATTAAATTTAGAAAATATTCTATCAAACGAAGAATCATTTTTAGTTTCATCTTTCTTATGACGATTTTCTCGGTAACATCAGGATATATCATCTTTTCGAATTGGTCATCTTCTAACAGAGAAGTGGAAATTGAATTAGCAAAGGACTTGAATGAAAAAATCAATGTACAAATTTCCGCATTCATACATGGTCCGATGCACATCACTGAAGTCAACTACAACCTGATTGGAAATAATATTGTCGACATGACCAATGAGATCGAATACGAGCAATATTTTGTCAGCGTTTTGTTGTCCCATGAAACCGAAGTTTACAGTTTCATGTATGGTACAGAAATGGGAGAATTCTACGGTGCACGGAGAAACGCAGCAGGCGAGATTGAAATCATGAAAAATAACACAGATACAAGTTATCATACGTGGTATTATTCTGTAAGCGACGATCTGACAGCGGAGGCATACCTATTCCAAACTGAAGAGATTTATGATTCGCGGACCAGGGATTGGTACATCGCTGCCAAAAATGCTCAAACCCCCATTTTCCCGCCAATTTACAAAAATATTATCATGAATGACCTTACTATAACAGCGGCCTGCCCTATATACAATCAAAACGGTGAATTACAAGGTGTTCTTGCAGCAGATTACATTTTATCCGGAGTCAATATGTTTTTGAATCAAACCGTGAATGAATCAAATGGGATTGCAGTCATTATCAATATGGCTTCCGGGGAATTGATTGCCAATACATTGGATATAGCCAATTTCACCATTTTGGAAGATGATTCCCTCCATCAAACGACGATTGATGAAATGGAAAATGACCTCGTTAAGCGCGCCTATGATCAATATTTATCGAAGGGGGAGAGCTCTTTTCTGATAACCGACGATAGTGGAAATTACTATTTCAAGTTGACCGAGATTCATGAAAATGGACTCGATTGGTTAGTCATTTCAGCAATACCGGAAACGCATTTATTAGCACCCTTCACCACTTCGTTATGGGCAAGCCTCTTCTTCTTGGCACTGACGCTTGCATTTGCCATAGTTTTGCATTGGGTTTATTCAAAAAAAGCCTTTAAACCAATTGAGATCTTAATCAACGCATCGGAAAAATATGCTTCCGGAGACTATTCTGTTCAAGTTCCTATAATTAAGCAGGATGAAATTGGTGATCTTTCCATCGCTTTCAATCAGATGGCGCGCAAAATGGAGATGATGATTAACCATTTGAAAGAGGTGATTGGACAACTCGAATTATTCAAACAAAAACTTGAGGAAAGCAACGAAAAATACATTGCAATTTTCAACCAATCGCCAATTGCCATTGAGTTTTATGACGCTAACGGACTATTGCTACATGCCAACGAAGCCTGCATCCAACTATTTGGCGTCTTGGATCGAAATGAAGTATTCGAGTTCAAATTATTTGACAACCCAAACCTAAGTTTAGAAATTAAAACCAAAATAGCGAATCGCGAACGAGTTTTCGTGGAGTCAGAATTCAGTTTTGAGGAAGTTAAGCGTCTCAATCTATACCAAACCAATTGTTCAGGAACGAAAATTTTGAGTTTGTCTATCAGTCCATTGCTGAATGGAAACACTTTGACGGGGTATGTTGTGCAAACTGAAGATATTACTTTTAAGAAGCAAAAACAAAAAGAAATTGAATATTTAAGTAATCATGACTATTTATCAGATTTATATAATAGAAAATATTATTTTGAACAATTCAATTTACTTAATAAATCTGAATATTATCCTTTAGGAATCATGATGCTTGATGTGAATGGATTGAAAATAGTTAATGATGCTTTTGGACATGTAGTAGGAGATATTGCCCTAAAGACACTCGGAAATGTCTTGAAAGAAACTTTTGAACAAAAAGATATAATTTCAAGAATCGGTGGAGATGAGTTTGCTGTATTATTACCAAATACAACAAATGAAAAACTTCAAGCATATAAAGAACAAATAGTAGCAATCGTTAAAAATAAAAGAATTAAGAATGTTGAATTATCACTTGCAATAGGCTATAAGCTAAAAAACAGTATGGATGAAGATATTGATGATCTGTTTAAATTAGCTGAAAATTATATGTATCGGCATAAAATAACAGAAGGCTCAAGTGTTCGAACTCGTGCTATCAATGCTATTTTGCAAACATTGACAGATAAGTATGAAACTGAAAGAATACACTCACAAAAAGTCAGTTATTACTGTAAGTTAATCGGACAACACTTAAAATTAAGAGCAGATGATATGAAAGAGCTTGAACAAGCCGGAATGTTTCATGATATCGGGAAAATTTCAATTCCTGATAGCATTCTTAATAAACCAGGAAAATTGACGGATGAAGAATACGATGTCATTAAAACACATGTCGAAGTTGGTTATCAAATTCTTAGAGCCGCAGATGAGTATTCTGATCTGGCCATACATGCACTGCATCATCATGAAAGATGGGATGGCAATGGATATCCAAGCGGATTAAAAGGAAAAGATATTCCGCTGTTTTCTAGAATCATAAGCGTTGTTGATGCCTATGAAGCAATGACAGCTGATAGACCGTACCGCAGTAAATTGACACAAGAATATGCGATATCAGAAATCATTAGATTCTCAGGAACACAGTTTGATCCAAAGATTGCTAAACTATTTGTAGAAAAAGTTTTAAAAGCAAACTGGAAGTAACGGATGTAATCATTAAAAAAAAATTAACTTCCAATTATCATTTATCATAATGTTTTTTCATTCAATTTTTTGTTGTATTGATTTTCATATATCATTATGAAAACATGAAATCTGCAAAAAATATGTTACTTCGGAAGTGTGAAATGCCAGAGGTCTCGAGTGTTAAAACATATTTGAGTGAATTTGGCTATATATTTGGGAAAATCTATGTTGTGTAAGACAAGGTGTGAACCATTTTTCTTGTCTTACATAACATAAAAAGGCTGTTTTTTATGTTACTGCTATACATTTAACAGCACTTTTCAAAGCAACGTGGTAGTTTCCACGCAGCTAGTGTGTTTAAACATATGAATACAATTTGACAGTATTTTAATGAAAATATAGCATACTGAAGAAAAACTGGAATTTCTACTATTCCAGTTTTTATATGGATGAATCAAGTGAATTATTTTTTCTGTAAAATGCGTCAGCCTATTTTATTCATATAAAAAATACTATATAATAGAAACAGCAACTTGGGTATGTAGAGACACTATTTTTTCTAGTGAAAAACGCGATAAACTTAGTAATGACAAGACACTTGTACAATAGTATATATGATAAACACATGAATTTTTCAATTCTAGATTGACAAAAAGAAAGGAATACTTTGATGTTATTAACAACTGTAACAGTAGTCTTAGTCTATGCACTTTCGACAACCGCCGAAAGCACCACATATTTGATTGGCGTGACTGCCGCCATCATCGCAGGGATCGCTTTCAATCTCGGTATGGTAATCCAAAAATTAGCTGTCAAGAAAACTTCTCGTGATATAGGTTTGATGCACCAATTGGTTCGAAGCCCTTTATGGTTGTCTGGGTTTGCCTTGCAATTCATTGTAGGTATGCCACTTAACATGTTGGCACAATCGAAAATTGGTCCGGCAATCATTCCTGGATTGATGGCCATTGGGTTGATTGTACTAACAATTGGAGCTGTTCGATTGGCGGGCGAATCGCTTGACATTGGTGATATTGCCGGAATTTTGTTGGTTATCGTAGCTGTCACTCTCTTTGGGTTTAGCCGTTTATCCGTTGATATGCAGTCTTTGAATCTTTGGGATCCTGCTTTCTTGCTGCGTATAAGTCTTTTTACAGTGACTGTTGCAGCGCTATCGCTATTCTGTCACTTCGCACAAAAGAAGAATGTTCGTATGAGAGGAATTCTGCGAACGCTGGATGCAGGGTTGCTTTTATCACAATCCAACTTATGGTTAGGGATTTTGATGGTTTTCTTGGCAAAGTGGGGTATAGGGATGTTTACTCCCCTTGATCTCCTTCCTGTCATCGTAGCTTCCGGAATTGTATTCGCCGGCAGTATGCTTGGGATTGCGGAAACACAACGTGCATTCCAGTTCGGTGAGGCATCGAAACTAGTACCCATTCAATACGTTCCTGTACAGATTCTTCCTATTGCAGCGTATTTCATTGTTTTTCGACTTAGTCCTTCGAATCCAATCTCCTTGCCGTTGGCTTTGGGAGGGATTGTGCTTGTTCTTTTTGGCGCCGTACTGCTTGGCAGACGGCAGAAGGTATAAAAATAGGTGTTTATTATGAATAAAAAAAATATTCTTATCATCGGTGGCGGAATGGCGGGATTAACGACTGCTGCTTACTTGATTCGAGCTGGGTTTGCAGTACAGGTATTTGAACAGTCTTCTTTGCCAGGCGGTTATGTTTCGTCTTTTGTCCGAAAGGGATTTACTTTTCCCTGTGGGCCAACTTCTTTTGGCTCAAACGGGATTATTTTCCCGATTTTAAAAGAACTTGGATTGGAGGAAAAACAACAGTTTGTCCGCATAAGACATCAGATAAGTTGGGACAAGAATGATATTTCTTTGATGAATCCTGCCCAGACCTGTCATGATTTGAAAAAATATTTTCCTGGCGAAAGCAGAGCATTAAAGCGATACTTCCGCTGGATTAAAATAGGTGGAGCTGCTTTCTATGACTCTTTGAAAAGCGGAATGATGTTTGGAAAAGATGTTTTCAAAGCCATCCTACAGTTGTCATTTCGGCATCCGTTGTCATTTTGGGCATTCTATGTGGCAAATAAGAATACCAATCGAAGTCTGCACGAGCACTATTTCAAGGACGTTTTCTTAAAACAACTTCTAAACCAACTTGGTTATCCAGTAATGGCAGGGAAGAACACTCTTGGTATGTGGGCATCATACTATTATGATTCTTGGGTTCCCCTTGGTGGTATGCAATCACTTGCCGATCTTTTTGTCCATTTCATCCAGGAAAATGGTGGTGTGGTTCATCTTGAAAAGCGTATTCATCGAATTAGGATTGAAAACGGACAAGCCACTGGATTGGAATTATTAAACGAGGAATTTATTCCTGCCGATTGGGTTGTATCGGCTGTGGATTTGACACAAACTTGCTTTGAACTCATTGGACGTGATCATCTTCTTCAAACAATGGTTAAAAAACTTGAGAAAGCCCAACCTTCAGAATCGTTGTTTTCTGTTTTTTTGGGATTGCGTGACAGCATAGAGTTATCCTCTACTTTGAACCGTTTCCATGAAAGCCATGTGGTTTTCACTTGTGCCGACGGCAAATATATTAAACTTGTATTATTGAGTAAAGATGATCCATCTGTCGCTCCGACTGGCAAACACTGTTTAGTTATCAGTTTTCTTTCTCCATTTGAAGAATGGGAAATGTTCAAAGGAAATCTGCAAGCTTACAGGACAAAAAAAGCCGCTTTCGCCATAGAACTCATTTCTCGTGCTGAAGAATTACTGCCAGGATTACGTTCTCATATTGAAGTGCAAGAAGTAGCCTCACCATTGACTTACGAACGTTATACTTCCAATTGGCGAGGAAGCACCTCCGGTTGGAACTGGAATCCTACGAATACTCCTCACTTTGATTTTGCAAAAGATTTACCAATTAAGCATTTTTATCCTGTCGGCCATTACGTTTCTAACCCTGGAGGTGTCCCAACGGCGATGATTACTGCTTGGTATATTTCTAAGGCAATAATGGATCAAGTTGAATAAATCCATAAGATATTCGTTATTGAGATAGTACAAATGCATATAGCAACTTGGGTATATAAAGACAGAGGAGCTGAGGGGATTTGAGTTTGAGTACAGATGATTCATTAGAAAGTATGTTACTTCGCGCGAATTAAGCATACGAAAGTCTCGTGTGTGTAAACATAAAATAGATTTAGAAAAATTTTGTTTTTTTTGTTGATTTAATTATACTACAAAAAATTGAACTGATACCTTGAAGTTGCATTTAATATACTAATCCTGATGTTAAAAAGCGCAATAATTCTGTAATAAAGAGATGTAATCTTTACACCTGTCAAACAGGTGTTTTATTTTCATTTCAATAGATCAATAAAGAACAAGTCATTTGGGATAATTATCTATTTAGTATTATTGCTAATTTTACTACAATATTTACACAAAAAAGTTGACAATATTCAAGACTTATTATATAATAAATACGCTGTGTTAAATACACGTAAGTTACATCAATATTTTGGCTTAATAGAGCCAAAAATATTTTTAACAAAAAAAAGAAACACTTGGATATGTGTTAGAAGAAAGGAGAACAATAAATGCCAACAATTTCACAACTTGTAAAAAACGGAAGAACAGACAAAAAGTACAAATCTAAATCCCCTGCATTAGGCTATGGTTTCAACAGTCTACACAAAAGTGAAAGCGACTACACCTCACCCCAAAAACGTGGTGTATGCACACGTGTAACAACAATGACACCTAAGAAACCAAACTCTGCCTTACGTAAGTATGCCCGTGTTCGTTTAAGCAATCAGACTGAAGTCACTGCTTATATTCCAGGTATCGGACATTCACTTCAAGAGCATAGCGTGGTACTCATTCGTGGCGGTCGTGTTAAAGACCTTCCAGGAGTGCGTTATCACATTGTCCGCGGAACACTTGATGCCTCAGGCGTCGCAAACCGCAAGCAGTCTCGCTCTAAATATGGCGCAAAGCGTCCTAAAGCAGCACCTATTAAGAAAAAGTAATTAATATAAAGAAAAATCATCTATCAAAATGAAAGGAAGAAGGTGAACTCATGCCACGTAAAGGTCATATAGTAAAACGCGATGTTTTACCAGATCCTATTTATCAATCAAAACTTGTTACACGTATTGTTAACACAATCATGGTTGATGGTAAAAAAGGAACTGCCCAAGGTATTTTATATGGAGCATTCAATCGTGTCAAAGAAGCTACAGGACGTGAACCTATTGAAGTGTTCAATGAAGCTTTAAATAATATTACTCCAATTTTAGAAGTTCGTTCACGCCGTATTGGTGGTCAAAACTACCAGGTACCCACTGAAGTCAGAGCTTCAAGAAAAACAACATTAGCATTGAGATGGTTAATCAATTACGCACGTCTGCGTAATGAAAAGACCATGGAAGAAAGACTTGCGAAAGAAATTATTGATGCGTCTCAAGGTTTAGGAGCATCTGTAAAGAAGCGTGAAGATATACACCGCATGGCTGAAGCAAATAAAGCATTTGCTCACTATCGCTGGTAAGTAAGGAGATTAAAATATGCCTCGTGTATTCCCATTAAATAAAACCCGTAATATTGGCATCATGGCTCATATTGATGCGGGAAAAACAACAACGACTGAAAGAGTTTTATACCATACGGGTAAAATTCATAAGATCGGTGAGGTTCACGATGGTGCTGCTACAATGGACTGGATGGCTCAAGAGCAAGAACGTGGAATTACCATTACATCTGCTGCAACAACAGCTTATTGGAAAGATTACCGCGTCAATATCATTGATACTCCAGGTCACGTTGACTTTACGGTTGAAGTATCAAGATCACTTCGCGTGCTAGATGGCGCAGTTGCTGTCTTAGACGCCCAAGCCGGGGTTGAGCCTCAAACAGAAACCGTTTGGAGACAAGCCACCGAGTATAAGGTCCCAAGAATTGTTTACATTAACAAGATGGACAAAACAGGTGCGGATTTTGCACATTCCATTAAAACAATGCATAATCGTTTGGGGGTAAAAGCATATGCTATTCAGTGGCCAATTGGTGCTGAATCAGATTTTAATGGTATCATTGATATTGTTGAAAGAAAAGCCTATCTATATGATGGATTCGCAGAAGAAGTAAGCAAAGTAGTACCCATACCAAAACATTTGGTTGAAATCGTTGAACAAAAAAGAGAAGAACTTATCGAAGCTATTGCTGATTTTGATGAGGATTTGATGACAAAATATCTTGAGGGTACTGCAATAGGCATTCCTCAAATTAAAGCAGCTATCCGTAAAGGCACGCTTGCAGTTAAATTTTTTCCAGTAATTTGCGGAAGTTCATTTAAAAACAAAGGTGTTAAATTAATGCTAGACGCTGTAGTTGACTATCTGCCAGCACCAACTGATGTTGCTGCTGTCATTGGACACAATAGCCATGGTGAAGAAGTGTTGCGTTATCCAAGAGATGATGAACCATTTACTGCCCTGGCATTTAAAGTTATGACCGATCCATATGTTGGACGTTTGACATTCTTCAGAGTCTATTCCGGTAAAATCACATCTGGTTCTTACGTGTTAAACACAAATAAGGACAATAAGGAAAGATTTGGCCGTGTGCTTCAAATGCATGCAAACCACCGTGAAGAAATCAAAGAAGTTTTCGCAGGTGACATTGCAGCAGTTGTCGGACTCAAAGATACGACAACTGGAGATACACTAACTGCTGAAAGAGATGATATCATCTTAGAATCAATGGTGTTCCCAGAACCGGTTATCAACGTAGCAATAGAACCAAAGACAAAGCAAGACCAAGACAAGATGACTTTGGCATTGACAAAGCTTGCTGAAGAAGATCCAACCTTTAAAACGTTTACTGATCATGAAACCGGTCAAACGATTATTGCAGGAATGGGTGAACTTCATTTGGAAATTATTGTTGATCGAATGAAAAGAGAATTCAAGGTCGAAGCAAATGTTGCTGAACCTCAAGTATCTTATCGTGAAACGATTGCCGGTGAAGCTGATATTGAAGGAAAATTCGTACGTCAGTCAGGTGGTCGTGGACAATATGGTCATGTTGTGATCAAATTTGAACCAAACCCAGGCAAAGGCTTCCAATTTGTCGATAAGATTGTTGGTGGTGTCATTCCTAGAGAATACATTCCAGCAGTTCAAAAAGGACTAGAAGAAGCACTTCCAAATGGTATCATTGCTGGTTATCCAGTCATTGATATCAAAGCAACTCTTCATTATGGGTCATACCATGAAGTCGATTCATCCGAAATGGCATTTAAGATAGCCGCATCAATGGCACTTAAAGAAACGAAGACCAAGGCTTCACCTGTTCTTCTAGAACCTGTCATGGATGTTGAGGTTGTTGTCCCTAATGATTATGTAGGTAACGTTATTGGTGATTTAACGTCAAGACGTGGTCGTTTAGAGAGTCAGGAAGGTCGTGGTAATGCTGTAGCTATTCGCTCAAGCGTACCTCTATCTGAAATGTTCGGATACGCAACAGCGCTCCGATCAAACACTCAAGGACGTGCAACATTTATGATGCAATTCTCACGTTATGAGCGCTGTCCAAAATCAATTATGGAAGAAATTATTAAAAAGCGCGGATCGAACTAATCTGCTTGCAAAAATGTATATTTTAATATACAATGATTATGGTTAAACAAAAATTAAAATAAAACAAAAAATACTAATTATAGGAGGAACTATTAAAATGGCAAAACAAAAATTTATAAGAAACAAACCACACGTTAACGTCGGTACAATTGGCCACGTCGACCATGGTAAGACAACTTTAACTGCAGCTATTACTTCTGTTTTTGCAAAACAGGGTTTAGCATCTATCAAGGATTATGCATCGATTGACAGCGCACCAGAAGAAAAAGCACGCGGTATTACGATTAATACGGCACACGTTGAATATGAAACAACTAAGCGTCACTATGCGCACGTTGACTGCCCAGGACATGCCGACTATGTCAAGAACATGATTACTGGTGCTGCTCAAATGGACGGCGGTATCCTAGTTGTATCAGCAGCAGATGGTCCTATGCCTCAGACAAGAGAACACATTTTACTTGCTCGCCAGGTAGGTGTACCTAAACTTGTCGTTTATATGAACAAATGTGATATGGTTGATGATGATGAATTATTGGATCTTGTCGAAATGGAAATTCGTGAACTATTAACAGAATATGAATTTCCAGGAGATGAAATTCCTGTGATCCGCGGATCTGCTTTATTAGCATTAAACGGCGATCCCAAAGGTGAAGCAAGCGTTCAAGAACTTATGGATGCAGTTGATAGCTATATCGATGATCCAATTCGTGAAACAGACAAGCCTTTCTTAATGCCAGTTGAAGATGTATTTACGATTACTGGTCGTGGAACAGTTGCTACTGGCCGTGTTGAACGCGGACAAATCAAGGTTGGCGACAGTGTTGAAATCGTCGGTATCACTGATACGAAGACAACGGTTGTTACTGGTGTTGAAATGTTTAGAAAATTATTAGATTATGCTCAAGCTGGTGACAACATCGGTGCCCTTCTTCGTGGTATCAACCGCGATCAAGTTGAACGTGGTCAAGTATTAGCAAAACCAAAATCAGTTCACCCACACTTCAAATTTGAAGCTCAGGTTTACGTCCTTTCTAAAGAAGAAGGTGGACGTCATACGGCGTTCTTCTCAAACTATCGCCCACAATTCTATTTCCGTACAACTGATGTTACAGGCGTTATTACACTTCAAGAAGGTACTGAAATGGTTATGCCAGGCGACAACACTGTGATGATTGTTGAATTGATTCACCCTATCGCTATTGAAGAAGGAACTAAGTTCTCTATTCGCGAAGGTGGGCGCACAGTTGGTGCAGGTTCAGTTGTTAAAATTCTTGAATAAAAATTAGAAGAGGCGAAAGCCTTTTTTTTTCCAATATTTTTTAATCTTTTGAGTATAATAAAAAGAAGCTTGAATTTCTGTTTTTAACTACTTCTAAACACACAGCGATTTTTGTACATCCTCTTATATTTGAGTGTTTTCGGGATATCAATTTCATAAAGCTCCGTTTACATGTATTTTTTAAAAATGTGATTTTTTATATATGTATGCATCCCCCTATTTTTTTAGCTTTTATATGATAAAATAAATATACAAAGAGGAAATGATGATAATGATTGTTGATACCCATGCACATTTGAATACAGATGAATATAAAAACGATTTGGATCTCGTTTTGGCACGTGCAAAAAAAAATAATGTCACTCAGATTATTGTGATAGGTATGGATGAGCCTTCTAATGAGCTAGCCATCAGATTAGCGCACGAGCATCATATGCTCTATGCATCTGTTGGCGTTCACCCTGGTTATGTTGACCATCAAAAAACGGATCATTTAGAAGTGCTTCTCAAACAAAGAAAAGTAGTTGCTATAGGAGAGTGCGGTATTGATTTGCATTGGCGACAAGATAATTATGAATTACAAAAAGAAGTGTTTCTTGAACAAATCGAACTTGCCAAAAGGTATAAACTGCCTTTAGTGATTCACACAAGAAGTTCATTTGAAGAAGCATATCGATGCTTGTTACCTTCAAAAGGCAAAGTCAAAGGGGTATTTCATTGTTTCAACTCTGATTTAAAAGATGCGAAAAGAGCGATTGACTTAGGATTCTATATTGGTATTGACGGCCCCATCACTTTTAAGAAAGCTGAAGAACTTGTTGATATTGTCAAAGCAATTGATTTAGAGCATATCTTAGTTGAAACGGATAGTCCATATTTAGCACCAATGCCCTTTAGGGGAAAGAGAAACGAACCAGCATATACAAAATACGTCGTTGAAAAAATTGCAGAAATCAAAGATATTTCAATTGAAGAAGTTATGAGGCAAACATCGAAAAATGCACAAGATTTATTTAATCTAGGAGGTAAATTATCATGAAGAAAAAAATATTCACCATGCTTATTGTTATATTCTCAGTCTTAATGCTTGTGAGTTGTTCACTCGAACTCAGAGCAGAAGTACCGTACACATCACCTATCGCTTATGAACAGCTCAGAATGGATATGATTGCTGAAGTCATGCCTTCAGTCGTTGTTGTAAAAACAGAGACTGGACATGGATCCGGAATCATCTACAAGAGTGAAACTATAGAAAATAATTTAACACGTTATTATATCATGACCAACTATCATGTCATTGAAGATGGCGGAGAAATGATGGTTCATTTTGGTGATGTAATTGACGATATTTCTGTGGTAGATTATACGGGAAATTCAGCCTATGACATCGCTGTTGTTCGTATTGAAACCACTGAGGTTCTTCGCGTACATACGGTTTCTCCAATTGAAGATAACACAATAACTGAAATCATTGTTGGACAAGATGTTTATGCAATTGGTACACCACAAAGCGTTGACAAGTTTAATTATGTAACCCAAGGCATTGTCAGCATAGCGTCCTACCCATACAATGGAGTTCCGGGATTAGTACTCATGCACGATGCAGAGTTAAACCCAGGTAATAGCGGTGGACCACTTTTCAATTTGAACGGTGAACTCATCGGGATTAATGTAGCCAAGGTTGCTAATATATCTACCGTTGATGGAACGATTGCTGCTGAAGGCTTGAATTATTCGTTAAGTATTAATAAAATTGCTCCAATCGTTAGAGGATTTGCTGAAAATGATTTTGAGGTTGTTGTAAGAAAACCAAGACTTGGAATTACTGTACAGGAAGTCAGTGTATTCTTAGAAGAAAATCAAGCATCACTATTACCTCCAAACCCAGTCGGAGTTGTCGTTATTGGATTTGATTTAACAAGAAATGCATACTTATTTTTACAGTTATATGATCTCATTATTGAAATGAATGGTGCATCCGTCTTTTCAATAGCCGATATAGCTTTACAATTAGATGGTGCAGAGTTCGGAGATGTTCACGTGCTTAAGGTTATGCGCAAGAATGGTGAAATATTCGAAGAGGTTACTGTCAATATTACCTTGTCATGATTTCTAAAAATGTCTTTAATCAATTACTCAAAAAGGGCCTAACAATAGCGTTTTCTGAAAGCATGACGGGAGGATCTCTCGCCTATGAAATGATTAAAAATCCAGGATCTTCCAAGGTTATTCCTGGAAGTATTGTAGCCTATAACAATGAACAAAAAATGAAATTATTGAATCTTTCAGAAAATGAATTTGAGAAATATTCAGTTGTCAGTGAACGGATTGCTAGACTGATGGCAACCTCCATTCGAGCTTTGATGAAAACCGATATTGGCGTGAGCGTTACCGGAAACGCAGGTCCGGGGATTCAAGAAAACACAGACAAAGTAGAAGCTTGGATAGCAATAGATTATCAAGGTGATATCACCGCATATAACCTTGAATTTAGTGATTTTACAAGGCTACAAGCTATGAGAAATACTGTCAGATTTACTTACGAAAAACTCAGTGAGCGTCTCTAGAAAAAACAGTTTGAAAATCGTTGTATTCTCATATTATCTATGATATAATGATTTGGCATAAGATATATCCTTGTCTTATAAAGACCATAGACCAAAAGGAGGTGGAACAGATGAAAAAATACGAAGTTATGTATATCATCCGTCCAACTGTTGAAAGCGAAAACATCAAAACGATTGTAAATCATTTTAACGAGATATTCGTTAATTACAATAGCCAGGTGCTTGAACTAAAAGAGTTGGGATTGAAAGATCTAGCTTATGAAATTGAACATCACAAAAAAGGCTATTATGTTTGGTTGCTCGTTGATGCAACTCCTGAAGCAATTGCTGAATTTAACCGTGTTGTTAGAATTACCGAAGAAGTCATTAGATTTATCGTTGTAAAGGAAGGCGAATAATTATGATTAATAGAGTCATTTTAGTTGGTAGAATTACCAAAGATCCTGAAGTGAAGTCGACACAATCTAATATTCCCGTCGTTAGTTTTACACTCGCTGTCAATCGTCAATTTACCGACCAGTCGGGAGAAAGACAAGCTGACTTCATTCAATGCGTCGTGTGGCGCAAACAAGCAGAAAATTTAGCACGCTATGTAAAAAAAGGTGCACTACTTGGTATCGAAGGTCGCATTCAGACAAGACAGTATGAAGCGGATAACGGTACACGTTATGTTACAGAGGTTGTTTGTGATTCCGTCCAGTTCCTAGAGAGTAAGGGCGATAGTGGCAATGAGACAACTAATCAAAAAGAAAATGACACTGCAGAAAATGACGAGTTCTATGAAACAAGTAAGCAACTCGCTGCAGAAGAAGATTTACCATTTTAAGGAGGAAACATCATGCATCAACAAAGACGCAGTGGCGGATTCAAAAAACGCAAGAAAGTATGTTACTTTACACAAAATAAAGTTGAACATATAGATTTCAAGGATGTTGAGCTACTCAAGCGCTTCATTACAGATCGTGGTAAGATTTTACCAAGACGTGTAACGGGCACTTCAGCTAAATGGCAACGTCCACTTGCGATAGCAATTAAGAGAGCACGTCACATGGCATTGTTGCCATTCGTTAAAGACTAATGAATTCAAACTGCATAGATATGCAGTTTTTATTTTTACAAAACTCAATTTTCATTGAAATAGAATCATATTATTGATATAATATGCTTAAAGTAGGTGGTTCACATGAAACGATGGCTATTCTTGATACTCGCACTTATGATTTTAAGCGCAAGCGTATATTTGTACTTACCCTATTTGGAAATTGCATCAGCTGGACATTTAACATCCTTCATTATCCTTTTGGGCAGTCTTGTCCTTATTTTTGTCGCAGTTTATATCACTTTCAATTATCAGAATAGACAAAAAGTCAAGACCTTGCAAAATAGATTATCCATGTGGACGAAACTCTCATACCATGTCAATCAAGTTGGTGATGAAGTTTTTAATGAATTGCCAATCGGTATTATCGCTTTAGATGAAGATTTTGAGATCAAATGGGCAAATCCCCATGCGAAGACGATATTTGATGCGAAGATTACTGGTAAAGATTTAAAAGATGTTCATCCGCAACTTCATCTGGCAGCTATGAATAATAAAATTCAATTTATCATTCAAGTGAAAAATGAGTCGTATGATGTCACATATCGAGCAGAATATAAATTTTTCTATCTATTTAATGTAACCGATAGAGAACTCGTCAAACAAAGATATAATGAGCAGATTCCCGCTTTAGGTATTATCTACTTGGATAATCTTGATGAAGCGTTAGGGTCAATGGACGTTTCAGAACAATCGAGTCTAAAGGGTGAATATTTGGCTGCGATTGCTGACTGGGCAAATAAATACAATGGATTTTTGAAGCCATACTCAGATGAACGGTTGGTTGTTGTACTATATCGCAAGCAACTCAATTTAATGATTCAAGATAAATTTGATATTTTAGATAAGGTTCGCCTTATTTCTACTCAAAATCAGGTCAGAGTGAGCATATCCATGGGAATTGCTTCATGGGAAGTCAATTATGAAGAACTGGGAATTTATGCACAAAATGCGATTGAACTTGCTGAAAAGCGAGGTGGCGATCAGGTTGTTGTCAATATACAAGACCAAAAGATTGCTTATTTTGGTGCAAAGAATGATGCATCAGCAAAGAATTCAAGAGTCGGTGTAAGAATCAATGCACAAACCATCAAAGACTTTATCGACAAATCATCCAATGTGTTCATCATGGGACATAGCCAAGCTGATTTGGATGCCTTTGGTTCAATGATTGCTGTCTATCATATGGCAAAGGCTAGTAAAAAGCCTGCATTTCTCGTCATTGATGAACAAAAACTTGATAGAACCGTTCAAAAAATATATTTGATTGTAAAAGAAGATTTGCCTGCACTCATTGAAAGCTGTGTCAGTTCAGAATTAGCAGTTAAGCAAATTAATCAAGATAGCCTATTGATTATTGTAGACACTCAGTCACCAAAGATGGTAATGAGTACTGAAATAATGGAAAAAATAAACAAGCTTATTGTTATTGATCATCACCGTGTTGGAGAAGAAAGTTTTAATGCAATTTTTAGTTTTATTGAACCTTACGCATCCTCAACCATTGAGTTGATGATGGAATTGCTGAATTTCTACAATATGGGAGAAGAGATTAAAATATCGGCACTTGAAGCATCCATTATGTATGGAGGCTTAGTGGTTGATACGAATAATTTCAGTTATCGTACAGGCTCTAGAACCTTTGAGGTTGCTGCAAGATTGAGAGATTTAGGAGCAGATGTTACAGAAGTTAAGTTATGGCTGCGTCGTGATTTGATGCGTACATTAGAAATCAATACACTTTTGGGTAATGTCGAAATCTATTTGGAACGCTTTGCCTTTGTTATCACTTCAGACGTATATCAAGATAGAATATTACTAGCTCAGGTTGCAGATGCTGCACTTCAGATTAATGGTGTGGATGCTGCATTCATGATTGCTCGTATGAATCCCAATACCATTGGTGTTTCAGCGCGTTCCTATCAAAATATTAACGTACAAATCTTGATGGAAGCACTTGGTGGTGGTGGGCACTTAAATAGCGCTGCAGCACAAATTGAAAATACGTCAGTTCATGATGTATACGATCAATTAAAGAATTATATCGATTTAGAATATGGTGGAGGTGGAGAACCGGTGAAGGTTATACTTTTAGAAGATGTTAAGGGCAAGGGTAAGAAAGATGAAGTGATTGAAGTTGCTGGTGGATACGGACAATTTCTCGTCACTCAAAAGAAAGGTTTATTGGCAACTGAAGAAAATCTTTCAGAGCTTAATAAAGCCAAAGAAGATGCATTTGAAGCAAATCAAAGACATATTGACCTCATGAAAAAATTGAAGGCGGAAATTGACAATAAAAAAGTCACATTGGGTATACAGATCGGCCAGGACGGAAAGCTCTTTGGCAGTGTAACAACCAAACAAATAGTAGAAGCATTTGAACAAGCACACCACATCTTAATCGATAGGAAAAAGATTGAGATGTCAAGCGATATTAACTCTGTTGGCATTTACACCGCAACCGTATCACTACATAAGGATATCAAAGCACAATTTGAAGTACATATCATTGAAAAGTAAGGAGATATCATGGCAAAAAGCTTACCACATCATCATGAATCAGAACAATCTGTTTTAGGGACAATTTTTTTAGATCCAAAACAGATTAATGCTGTTATTGACCAATTGAATAATGAAGATTTCTTCGAACAAAGCCACACTTTAATTTATCAGGCCATGAAGGAGTTATTTGCAGACAATCTCAAGATTGACTATGCAAGTGTCGCTTCACGCCTTGAACAAAATCAAAGTCTTCAGAAAGCTGGTGGAATGAAATATCTCTTAGCTTTATCTGAGACAGTACCCTCCATTGCTCATCTGGAAACCTATATTGATTTGGTCAAGGATGGCTCATTGAAACGTCAGGTCATTCAATTAGCAGGTAGTATAGTAGAAGAAGGTTATCAGGGTGAATTGGATGCCAATGATTATCTATCAAAGGCTGAAGAAAGTATTTTTGCTCTTGCACAAAAAAGAAAGACCTCTGCATTTTTATATCTTTCAGAAGTTATTCGCGAAGTTAAGGATAAGATGGAGAAAAACCGTGAGAAAAAAGGCGGTATTACTGGTTTAAGAACCGGTTTCTCCAATTTAGATAACATTACTGCTGGCTTGCAGCCAGAAGAACTTATCATTTTGGCAGCTCGTCCATCCATGGGGAAAAGTGCGATGGCAATGAATTTAGCTCTCAATGTAGCTAAACGTAATAAAGACGGGCAAGCCTCAGTTGCAATCTTCAGTTTGGAAATGAGTAATGAACAGCTCGCTGGTCGTATGTTAAGCTCGGAATCAAATATTGAAAATACAAAAATTAAGACAGGTCATCTGACTGCTCGTGAATGGCAATTTTTAGAAGGTGGCATGCAGTCACTGGCTAAACTCAATATTGCCTTTGATGATTCAGCTGCCGTTACAGTCGCTGATATAAGAGCGAAATGTCGTAAGTTGAGCCAGGAAGGTAAACTGGATTTCGTTGTTATTGACTATTTACAGTTGATTAAGGGTGATAGTCGATCCGGTAATCGCCAAGAAGAAGTCGCTAAAATTTCAAGAGGTCTCAAGCAAATGGCTAGAGAACTCAAGGTTCCTATTTTGGCACTATCACAGCTTTCTCGTGAAGTCGAAAAAAGGGAGGACAAACGTCCTGTCTTGGCAGACTTAAGAGAATCTGGAAGTATTGAACAGGATGCCGATATCGTTATGTTTCTTTATCGAAAGGATTATTATGAACGCGATGAAAAGAATTTGACGGGCGAAGTAGATCTAAGTATTGCAAAGAATCGTCAAGGTATTGCAGGTATTCCATTACATTTCATGTTTGATACTGCATATAGCAGATTTACTGCTCAAGCTGAACGATATGATGATGCTCAGAATAAAGATTAAATAAAACTATAGTTAATCAATGCAAAAGTTGAGTATAAATATTAAAGATTAAAAAACAAAAAAAAATTCTCAACCGATTATATCAGGTATGAGAATTTTTTTACGCATAAATTTTTACTTTAATGTAGAAGATAACATCCAAATATGCTTTTCAAAGCTTGCAATAGCACCAATCAGCATATCAGCAGTTGTTTCTTCACCTTCTTCTTCTGCAAGAAGTAAAACTTCTTTAAATTCAGTAACAAGTAATTTAAAATCATTTAGAATATGAGCAATCATATCTTCTGGTTTTTCATTGCCTGATGCTTCCTTGAGGGAAGTGATTGCAAGATACCCTTTAAGGTTTGAAACGGGTTGCCCCCCAATCATTAACAATCTTTCTGCGAATGCATCATAAAGTTCATTGATTTCATCGTAGAATTCTTCAAATTTCACATGAAGTGGATAGAAATTTAGTCCGCTTACATACCAGTGGAAATGATGCAATTTAGTAAATAATACACTTAAATTTGCAACTTGTTTGTTTAAAGTCTGATATAATTTTTCCATAAATATTACCTTTCCTTTCTTATATTTCTCTATTATCAGTATATCATAGAACATCATTTAATGCAGTCAATATGACTTATAGTCCTTTGAGAGTTATATTAGAAGTCAAGATTGATTTTATATAAACTTGATACCTTTCCTATGGAAATATATCCTAAAATATGGTAATATTATTGAGCAGGTGATGAAATGTATGATCGATTAGCACTAATTGAAAAGCAATACCAGGAAATTCAAGATAAACTTGCATCTGGTGGACTTGAAGTTAAAGAAATGACAAATTTGTTAATAGAGTCCAGTTCTATACAGGAAACGGTTGAAACATATCGTTTTTTTAAGGGAAAGTCAAATGAACTAAAAGATATTAAAATCATGATGGAAGATGAAACTAATGAGGATTTGATTGAAATGCTTCAATTAGAAATTGAGAATCTGAATCATGTAATCGAGCAAACCGAAGATAAGTTAAAAGTACTTTTGCTGCCTAGAGATCCGAATGACAACAAAAATGTTATCATCGATATTAAAGGAGCCGCTGGCGGAGATGAAGGCAATATATTTGCCGGAGATCTTTTTAGAATGTACTTTAAATATGCTGAATCCAAAAGCTGGAAGACCGAAGTATTGAATGCCATGGAAGGCTCCATGGGAGGATATACATCGATTGAATTCATGGTGTCAGGTAAACAGGTTTATTCGTTTTTGAAATATGAATCAGGCACTCATAGAGTGCAAAGAGTTCCCGAAACCGAATCCATGGGACGTATTCACACTTCCACAGCAACAGTTCACGTAATGCCCGAGGCCGAAGAAATAGAATTGGATATTAAATGGGATGACATACGTGTTGATACCTATAATTCCAGTGGTCCCGGTGGACAAAGTGTTAATACTACAAAATCAGCTGTGCGCTTAACTCACGTTCCCAGCGGGTTGATGGTAGCTTGTCAAGAAGGCAAAAGCCAACATGAGAATAAAGCGAGTGCATTTCGGTTATTAAGAACAAGACTTTTCGATTCAATCATTGAGGAACAACTTGCAAAAGATGGTGCTGAACGAAAGGCATTGATTGGACGCGGAGACCGCAGTGAAAAAATACGAACCTATAATTATCCCCAAAATCGTGTATCCGATCATCGTATTGGATTAACACTTCAACGCTTAGATGTCATTATTGACGGTAGACTTGATTTAATTTTAGAACCCCTACTTAATGAGTTTCAGAAAAGACAGCTGATGGGTGAAAAAGTGTGACATACGACGAGTTGCTCAAAATCGCAAATAAAAAAGCAAGAACACAGCATAAGGAAGTGGAAGCTGTCAAGCTTCTCTTGATGGAATTATCAAATCAAGACCCTCACCAATTTTTTCTACGACTAAAAGAAGAAACAGATACATCATTTGAAAAGGATTTCATGGATAAACTCAACCAATATCTATACGACGATATTCCGGTTCAACATCTTATCGGACACTCCTATTTTTTCGGACATTCATTTAAGGTCAACAGAGACGTCTTAATTCCACGGAGTGAGACTGAACAACTTGTTGAGCACGTTCTACATTATTATGACCAATATTTTAGTCCCCATGAACTAGATGTCCTAGATCTTGGAACAGGTAGCGGTTGTATTGGGTTAACGTTAGCTCTTGAGGAGAAACATCTCAATCTTACGCTTAGCGATATCAGTGAAGATGCACTGAAGGTGGCAAAAGCGAATCAAAAGTATTTAGAGGTTAAGGCAAAAATTATTCAAAGTGATCTATTTGATCAGATAACGGGAAAATTTGATATCATTATATCCAATCCACCCTATATTCCAGATACGGAAATTGTACAAGATATTGTAAAAATAGAACCCAGCATTGCCTTATATGGTGGAGAGTTTGGAACTGATTTCTATGAAAAAATCATAAAACATTCTAAAACCCATTTGAAAGAAAAAGCACTGATAGGATTTGAACATGGCTTTCAGCAAAAAACGGAAATATCTAATTATGCAAAACAATATTTTCCAAATGCTGAGATTATTCAGCTAAAGGACTTAGCTGGAAAAGATCGGTTCACCTTCATTGGTATAGGAGGAGTTTTAAAAAATGAAAAACGGTGATTTAATCATTATACCGACGGATACTGTCTACGGACTGGCAGCAAAACTATACGATAGGGTTGCATTAGAAAAAATTTATAAGATCAAGGGTAGAGATCAATCCAAGCAAATCCCTATTTTATGTTCAAAAACGAGTGATTTAGTAACCATTATCAAATCGAATTCCGTTTCAAGGGAACTGATGAGAAACCTATGGCCAGGCCCTGTGACATTCATATTTCCCACATTAAGAGAATACTTTGAATTAACAGGAGAAAAAACGATTGCAGCACGTATTCCAAATCATCCCTTAGCACTTGAATTAATTGAAAAGTATGGTGTATTAAGAGTGACCAGCTTGAATAAAAGCGGGGAACCACCTTTCACAGATATTGAACAGATTAAAAGGGAATTTGGACCATATGTTGCAGAAATATACGAACAGAAAAGAGATCCAAGCAATATTTCCTCAACGGTGGTCGATTTATCTACTGGTGGAATCGAAATATTAAGAGAGGGTACTGTTACTGAAGAGGACCTCAAAGACGCTCTAAGAAGAATCCAAACTTTCATCACACCTAAATAAAGTCTTTTCGGAGACTTTTTCCCACCATCTTTGCAAAAATGGTATATAATGAATAAGGTTATGAAAAGAGGAACATATGGAAATAAGAAATATAGCAATAATTGCCCATGTTGATCACGGTAAAACGACGCTTGTCAATCAGTTATTAAAACAAAGCGAACGCTATGATGAACATGAGCAAATGGATGATCGAGTCATGGACTCAAATGATATTGAAAGAGAACGCGGAATAACAATTCTTGCTAAAAATACAGCCATCATTTATAGAGATTATCGCATTAACATTTTAGATACACCAGGTCATGCTGATTTTGGTGGAGAAGTTGAACGTATCATGCACATGGTGGATGGTGTTTTGCTGTTGGTTGATGCCTTTGAGGGTGTCATGCCACAAACTAGATTTGTTTTGAAAAAAGCACTTGAAGCAAAACTTTTACCTATTGTTGTCGTTAATAAAATCGACCGTAAATATGCTGATATTCAAAAGACAGTCAATGAGATCTATGATCTATTTATTGATTTGGGAGCTAATGAGCATCAGCTCGATTTTCCAGTATTATATGCCTCAGGTATTCAAGGACTTGCAAATTATAAACCACACCTTGATCTAGATATTAAAATGGAACCCATTTTGGACACGATTATCGCATCGATACCAAAACCTAATCAAGATGAAACAGATCATTTGCAATTTCAACCAGCCTTAATTGATTACAACGACTATGTCGGACGTATGGGAATCGGCAAAATTTATAAAGGAACCTTAAGAACCAATGACACAGTTTCGTGTGTACGAATGGATGGATCAATCATTACTTTTAGGGTGCAAAAGATTTTCCAAAGCATGGGTATGGATAAGTTTGAAGTCAGTGAAGCATACTCTGGTGATATCGTATCTCTTGCAGGTCTTCCAGATATTCACGTTGGTGAAACCATATGTGAGGTTGGCTTCGAAGAAGCTCTACCCCACTTACATATCGATGAGCCGACCGTACAAATTACATTTTTAACCAATTCTTCACCCTTTGCAGGTAAAGAAGGAAAACATGTTACTGCATCAAAAATTGATGAAAGATTATTTAAAGAAACGCAAAGAGACGTGAGTTTGAGAGTTGAGCGCATTGGCAATAGCGAAGCTTGGACAGTTTCTGGTCGTGGAGAACTCCATTTAGGAATTTTAATTGAAAACATGCGCCGTGAAAATTATGAATTCCAAATTTCACGCCCTAGAGTCATTGTCAGAACGATTGACAATATGAAGTGTGAACCCTATGAAGATGTTCAAATAGACAGTCCAACTGAATTTCTTGGAACAGTCATCGAAATGATAGGTGAACGTAGAGGCGATCTCGTATCTATGCACCAAAATGGCGATTATAGCAGAATTCATTATATTATGCCATCTCGCGGATTGATCGGTTTCATGACGCAATTTTTGACAGCAACCAAAGGATACGGAATTTTATCTCATATTTTCTTGGATTATCGTCCAACATTTAATGAAACTGTTGGTAATCGAAGAACTGGCGCGTTAATCTCTTTTAATCAAGGGATGACAACAGCTTATGCCATTGGTCGTCTTGAAGAAAGAGGCAATATGTTTTTAGAACCAAGAATTTCAGTCTATGAAGGAATGATTGTCGGAGAAGGCAATAAAGATACGGATATGGTTGTTAATGTGACAATGGAAAAACAACAGACAAACATGCGTTCTGCTGGAAAAGATTCAACGGTAGTCTTAAAAAAACCAAGAGTAATGAATTTGGAAGCATGTATGGCATTTATTAATGATGACGAGCTAATTGAAATCACACCAAAAAGCATTCGATTGAGAAAAGCCTTACTTAGAGCACTTGACCGTAGAAAAGCTTTTTATAATGAAACTAAAGAATAGAGATGCATGTCATCTTTTTCTTTCGCCCATTATTATCTTAAGATAAAATTATGTTTTTATGTTATAATATCTAATAGGTCAAATATAGGAGGGATTCTATGAAAATAGCAATTGGTAGCGATCATGGTGGCTATGAATTAAAGGAACAAATCAAAACCTATTTAACAACAAAAGCTGTTGAAATTATTGACTTTGGGACATATTCTACCGCATCGGTCGACTATCCCGATTATGGAAAAAAAATTGGGTTGGCAGTCACTGAGGAAGACTTTGATTTTGGAATCGTACTTTGTGGTACAGGTATCGGTATTAGTATATCAGCCAATAAAATCAAAGGTATTCGCGCAGCACTGGTTTATAACGAAGAAACAGCAAGACTTGCAAAAGAACACAACAATGCAAATATCATTGCCCTAGGCGGAAGAACGACATCAAAAGAAGAAGCATATAAAATTTTAGACTCCTATATGAATGCAACATTTGAACCTAGACATCAAAAGCGTTTAGATAAAATAAAACAAATTGAGGAGAACCTATAAAATGAGCAAAGTAGTTATACTCAATCACCCTTTGATTGATCATAAGATGATGAAGATTAGAGATAAAAGAACTGGAACAAAGGAATTTAGAGAAAGTGTTTCAGAAGTAGGCGGGTTAATTACCTATGAAATCACCCGTGATTTCACAACAAAACCCAAAACTATTGAAACGCCTATTTGTGAAACAACTGTTTATGAATTAGAAAAACAGGTAGTCATCGTTCCAATTTTGCGTGCAGGCTTAGGGATGGTCGATGGTATTCACAATATCATCCCCACTGCAAAGATTGGACATATCGGTCTTTATCGTGATGAGGGAACACTACTGCCTCATGTCTATTATTCGAAATTTCCCAAAGACATTGAAAATAGTGTCGTATTGGTTGTTGATCCTATGCTTGCAAGCGGGGGTTCAGCATCAAAGGCAATTGATATCTTAAAAGAGCATGGAGCAACCGATATTAGATATGTTGGCTTAGTCGGCTGTCCTGAGGGTATTGCCAGATTGCAAAAGGATCATCCTGATGTCAGTATCTATCTCGCAGCACTTGATAGTCACTTAAATGAGATGGGTTATATTGTCCCAGGCTTGGGAGATTGTGGGGATCGATTGTTTGGAACGAAGTAAATCGAGAAAAGTATTGATGACCTACATGATGGTCATGCAAGTTATTTTTTCAATCATTGGATTATCTCTTTTGGGTGTCTATATTGGAAGTAGAATAGATCCAGAGGGTGATTTATCCACGATTTTAGCAGCAACTGGACTGATTTTAGGTATCATCATTGGATTTATAACCATCATGCAATTTGTTAAAAGTGAGGAACGCTATGAGAGACGTACATAAAATTGCAATCATCGGAATTGTTTATGCCATCGTGTTGTCACTGGTTGTTTTAATTTTTTTCAACGAATATGTAATCTGGGCTGTTTTAGGTTCAGCAGTTGCGCTACTTAATCATGGTCAGATGATTCGCCTGACAGATAAAAAGAGATTTAGAACAGATCGCCTTGTCATTCATCTTGTACAAAGATATTTATTGTATTTGATTATTATTGCATTTGTTTGGTTTGAGACGAAAGAATTAGGTACTACCACAATGATTCATTCATATATTGTTTTACTCTTGGGCATATTTTCAGTGAAGGTCGGGATCTTTGTTTATGCCACACCACTATTTAAAAAGCCAAAAGAAGAAAACATCAAACCTCTTGAAGAGGAGGAAGAAGACGATGATAAGTCAAATTTTGGAATACTTTAAGAATTTACCTGAATACTTTGTAACTTCGCTTGCTATCATTGCCGTCATTTCTGCAGTATCAGTTATTGTCGGAACTAAAGTGAAGCACTTGGATGCAAGAGCAAGACCTGGCAAAATTTTGACACTCTTTATCAGCTTTGTGTCATTCTTTAATGGCTATGTCAAGGGTTATGTTGGCAAACATTGGAAATATGTAGCACCTCTTACTCTATCCATGGCATTCTATGTTTTGATATCAAATATATCAGGTGTGATCAATTTGGAATCTCCAACGAGATTTACGAGTATCACGTTTTCCTTATCCATCATTTCAGTATTCATTGTTCAATCAACCGGGATATTAAGTCATGGTATCAAGCATTTCGCGGGTTTAACAAAGCCATTTGTTCTGATGACACCATTAAATATTGTTGGTGATATCACACCTATTCTATCGATTGCACTCCGTTTATTTGGTAATATTGCCAGTGGTGCAGTCATAGTGACCTTAGCATTTCGTGGGCTGATGCTCTTACCACTTTATGCAAGTTGGACTGCTGTTGTAGTCAAGCCGGTACTCAGTTTGTTGTTTGACATTGCGTTTGGACTCATCCAAACACTGGTTATCGTTTTATTAACTATTATCTTCGCATCAACTAAGGTTGATGATGCGGATTTAGAAATAAATTAAAATAAAGGAGAAAGACTATGCATGAAATATTAAACCAGATTTTACCATTTATTGCAGATGTTGTACCTAACGAATTTTTTAGAAGTGGACTTGCATATATTGGAGCAGGTATCGCAGTAACTACAGGTTTTGGTACAGGTATTGGGCAGGGGATTGCAGCTGGTAAAGCTGTTGAAGCTGTTGCACGCCAACCAGAAGCACTTGGTAAGATTACGTCAACAATGTTAATTGGACAAGCAGTTGCAGAAACTACAGGCCTATATGGCTTGATTATTGCATTTATTTTAACTACTAAATAAGAGAAGGATTTGATGTTGTGAACGAAATATTTGAAGAAGCTACTCAGATGATTCAGTCAGGATTAAATTCTGTTCTTGAACGTCCCGATATTCTCATCTTTAATATTCTGGCATTCTTTGTTTTAGTATTTTTTGTCAAAAGATTTTTATGGAAACACGTCACCAATTTTGTAGATGCTAGACAAAAAGCACTGAATGAAGAACTTGACTTAGCTAGTCAAGAACGCGAATTAGCGAAATCACTCCAAGAAAAGTCTCTCAAGGATTATGAGAAGATGAAGGAAGAAACAAGAGTACTTAAAGAAAAATTAACGCTTGAAGCATATCAGCAGCAAGAAGAACTCATCGTTGGTGCCAAGAAAGAAGCGAAACGTCGCTTAGATCAGGCAGATAAGGATATTGAGTTTGAAATCATTCAAGCAAATGAACAAATCAAGCAATCCATCAAAGAGATTGCTTTTGCTGCTGCAGAAAAAATTGTTAAACGAGAAATTGATGAAAATGTTCATCAAGACATAATTGATGATATTGTCCAGGAAAGAGAAGCATAATGAGCATTTCGAACTATGCTAAGGCACTTTATGGAATTGCCAAGGAACAAAACAAAATTGATCTCATCACCTATCACTTTGATGATTTTAAGAATACCATCGGGGAAAATTACGGTTGGGTATCAATGATGGATTCCCCAATGATTACATTAGATGAGAAAATGAAAAAAATAGACGCACTAGAATATGATGCTTCATTTTTATCATTTTTAAAGATGCTAGTTCAAAAAAGAAACATCCATCTTTATTTGGAGATTTACGAGGAATGGATTCACATGTCTCGCGCTTACCAAAAAATTGCCCATATTCACATTTATTCAGCAAAACCAATCACAGGTCAACAGGAAGAATCTTTAAAAAAAGTGATTCAGCCCCGTTTTCCTAACCAAAAGTTAGATTTTCATATTACAGTTGATGAGCATTTGCTTGGTGGTATTAAGATTGTCCATCAGGGTCAATCCCTTGATCGGTCTATTGCCCGTGAGCTCAAAGAGTTATATACAACGATTTAAGGTGGTGTAGAAATTGTCAAAAATAAAAGTCCACGAAATGACGGAAATTATCAAGAAACAAATTGAGTCATTTGAGCAGGATGTTAAACTAGAAAACATAGGCAAGGTTTTAAGTGTTGGTGATGGTATTGCCATTGTCTATGGACTTCAACAAGCCATGATGGGTGAACTTCTTGAGTTTCCACATAATGTTAAAGGGCTTGTTTTTAATCTTGAAGAATTAAGCGTTGGTGTTATTCTCCTTGGAGAAAGCAATAAAATCAAAGAGGGCGACTTAGTTAAAACCACTAAGCGTATTTTTGAAGTACCCGTGGGTGAAGGACTTTTGGGTAGAGTCGTTAATCCTCTTGGTGAACCGCTTGACGCAGGTGGCGGCATTACTGCCAAAAAGTATTTACCAGTTGAGCGTAGAGCTCAAGGTGTTATGGCCAGAGGTTCAATTAACGCTTCGATGGAAACCGGAATTAAAATCATTGATGCACTTGTTCCTATTGGAAGAGGGCAAAGAGAATTGATTATTGGCGATAGACAAACAGGGAAAACAACGCTTGCTGTTGATACAATCATCAACCAAAAAGGCAAGGATGTTATTTGTATTTATGTTGCGATTGGTCAAAAGGAGTCCAGTGTTTCTGCATTGGTTCAACTCTTGAACCAACATCAAGCCATGGATTATACCATTGTTGTTACTGCTGGAGCATCAAAAGAAGGTACGTTATTATATTTGGCTCCCTTTGCTGGTGTTACCATGGGTGAATACTTTATGGAACAAGGCAAGGATGTTTTGATTGTATATGATGATCTTTCCAAACATGCTGTTGCTTATCGCGAATTATCGTTATTGCTTCGCCGTCCACCAGGACGTGAAGCATATCCCGGAGATGTCTTTTATTTGCATTCAAGACTTCTTGAAAGATCAGCACGACTCAATGATAAATTAGGCGGTGGTTCCATTACTGCATTGCCTATTATTGAAACTAAAGCTGGAGATATTTCTGCTTATATTTCAACCAATGTTATTTCTATTACCGATGGACAAATCTTCTTAGAAGCTGAATTATTTTATTCAGGTATTCGTCCAGCGATTAATGCGGGTCTATCCGTTTCTCGTGTCGGCGGTGCCGCACAATGGAATGGTATGAAAAAGGTTGCTGGTACCATTCGTATCAATCTTGCAAATTATCGTGAACTTGAATCGTTTGCTCAATTTGGATCAGATTTAGATGCAAGTGCGAAGCGCAGACTTGAACGTGGTAGAAAGACAGTTGAAATCCTGAAACAAGATGTACACGAACTCATTGAAATGCCTACACAAATAGTTACTATTTATGCTTTATCTACGGGTTTAATGGATGACCTAGATCTTGAACAGGTTAAAGTATTGGAAAAAGAAATCAACCAAGGTCTTCATATGAATGAGCTTGGACAAAAAATACATAAGCATTTAATCGAAACCAAAACATTACCAGTGACTAAAGATTTAGATCAGTTCATCAAATCTCTGAAAAGGATGATTTAAGATGGGATTAAAGGATATCAAATTGAGAATGCAGGCAATCACAAAGACTGCCTCGATTACTCAAGCAATGCACAATATTGCTTTATCCAAAATTAAAAAGTCTGCAGAAATGGTGAAAAACACTAAAGCCTTCGTCATCGAGTTACACGGTATCTTGGCTTATGCTAACCAAAATATTGAAGAAGAACATCGTTTGACTTCAATCAATGAAGGTAAGACAAAGCTTTATATACTTGTCACAAGTGATCGAGGACTTGCAGGTAGCTACCACAATCAACTTTTTAAAGCATTTCTTGAAGAAGTTAAAGACATACCAAAAAAAGATTATAGTGTATTCGTTCTCGGTAAAAAAGGATTTTATTTTACTCAAAAAAAGGGATTGCCTACAGTCAATCGAGAGATTATCTATAATCGTGATGATATAACAACCATGTATTTTAGAAATTATGCGGATTTAATCAAGGATGTCTTCATGCAAAAACATGTCGATGAAGTGATTCTTTATTATAGTCATTATGTCAACACAGCAACACAAATAGTTAAAAGACATATTATTCTTCCAGTCATTTTCGAAGACGTAGAAGTGAGTAAGGAAGACTTCATCTATGATACAACACCAGAAATCGTTTTGGATCACACGATCAATATCTATATTGAAAGCAGCATCTTCACTGCTTTGGCAGACGCCAAATTAAGTGAACATGCCTCACGGATGATTGCTATGAAAAGTGCGACGGATAATGCAAATGAAATTGTTGAAAGATTAAATACGATTTACCACAGAGCAAGACAACAAGAAATCACAAGCGAACTCATTGACGTTATCAATGGGTCAAATGTCTAGGAAAGGAGAAACAGAATGAAAGGTAAAATTACACAAATCATCGGACCTGTTGTTGACGTCTATTTCGAAAACGAACTACCAGCTATTTATGATGCACTCATCGTAGAAGTCGGAAATGACAAGACGATTACACTTGAAGTGGCACTTCACATGGGAGATCATGTCGTACGCACAATCGCACTTGAACCAACTGAAGGACTAAAGCGAGACCTAATTGTCGTAGCTACCAACAGTTCTATCAAGGTACCTGTTGGAAAACAAGTTTTAGGACGCATGTTTAATGTTTTAGGAAATCCAATTGATGGATTGGAACCTTTGGATGATGCCCCAAAAATGAGTATTCACAGATCTGCTCCTCCATTTCACGATTTAGCAAGTGATGTTGAAATATTGGAAACAGGCATTAAGGTCATTGACCTTTTAGCACCTTATATCAAGGGTGGAAAAATCGGATTATTTGGAGGAGCAGGTGTTGGTAAAACAGTACTTATTCAAGAATTAATCCACAATATTGCACAGGAAAGAGCAGGTATTTCTGTTTTTGCTGGTGTAGGTGAAAGAACTAGAGAAGGTTATGAACTATATCAGGAAATGATTGCATCCGGGGTTATTAGTAAAACAGCACTTGTCTTTGGCCAAATGAATGAGCCACCAGGAGCAAGAATGAGAGTTGGCCTAACTGGGTTGACTATGGCAGAATATTTTAGAGATGAACAAAAGCAAGACGTTTTATTATTCATCGATAATATCTTTAGATTTATTCAAGCAGGCTCTGAAGTATCCGCATTATTAGGCAGAATGCCTTCAGCTGTTGGCTACCAGCCAACGTTGGCTACTGAAATGGGCAGATTGCAAGAACGTATTACATCTACAAAGAATGGCTCCATTACATCCATTCAGGCTGTTTACGTACCTGCTGATGACTATACGGATCCAGCACCAGCTACGGTATTTTCTCATTTGGATGCTACTACAAACTTAAGTAGAAAGCTAACTGAAATCGGTATTTATCCAGCTGTTGATCCACTCGCATCAACATCAAGAGCCTTATCTCCTCAAATTGTTGGAAAAGAGCATTATGAAGTAGCTAGAAACGTTCAAAAAATGATTCAACGCTATCATGAATTGCTTGATATCATCGCAATTTTAGGTATGGATGAACTCACTGACGAAGATAAGTTATTAGTCCATAGAGCAAGAAGATTGCAAATTTTCTTATCACAAAATACACACGTTGCTGAACAGTTTACTGGTGTGCCGGGATCATTTGTTCCACTTAAGGAAACAGTACGTGGATTTAAAGAAATCATTGAAGGCAAACACGATCATATGCCTGAAGATGCATTCATGATGGTTGGTACTATCGATGATGCAATAAAGAAGGCGAAGACATTATGATTTTTAATGTACTCACACAACAAGGAAAATCCTATACAGATGAAATTGACTATGTAGTCATTCGAAATGAGGATGGAGAATTGGCTATCTTAAAGAATCATACGCCAATTATCCTTCAAATTAAAGAAGGGTACTTGAAATTTGTCCGCAATCAAAATGAAAGCTATCTCGTTGTTGAGCAGGGAGTCGTCGAGTTTAAAAATAATGAACTCGTCATTTTGGCACTTGAAGCCCAAATGGGTGCAACCCTTCAAAAGGCGAGAGATGCATTTAATCACATGAAAAAAGAAAAATTGGAATTAACCAAAAAGGAAAATGTCGATTTTTCCAAATTTGAAAAAGATCTAAAAGAAAATATTACTAAAAGTAAAGCAGGACAGCTATAGGAGGAATTTGAAATGGATGAACTCATTTATTTTGTATCCTTGACGGTTTTCTTTGCATTAAGTTTAAGAATTTTAAGAGCTGTGCATATTGAAAACAAGTTTGAAAAAATGAAAATTTGGGAAATCAAAGCCGCTTATTTTCTAATTTCACTTGTTATTGGGCATATACTTGCTGAAGTAATGGTTAAATTATCTCAATTATTAACAAACAATTTATAAAGCGCATAGGAGATTCCTATGCGTTTTTGTAGGAGAAATAAATGAAAAAAGTAGCAATGCTCATTTTGATATTCAGTACGGTTCTGGGGTTAACGGGATGTGATTTTACTGATTATATGAATCTTATCGAATCCAGATCCGGGGATATTGAAAGATTATTACCTCGAATCATCAATTCGAATTTTACGCTGCCTATTTTCGAGGATGTTGAAGTTATCTATGAATTAAATGGTCATAGTTTTACAAATGAATTCATCTACGAATCCCCTTTTTATGATCAAGACACAGAGCTGAAGTATTCAATTACGAAGAATTCTAGAGTATATGATTTTTCAACAGATATTCATCTACTTGCAGACGATTCAGGATATAATCATTATAAAATATATCTCAATTTACCTGTATCCGTCACTCAAGTGACAAAAGATACCTATATGCAAGCTTCAGTGACTGCCGTGAGGGATAAAAATGGTGTAGGTGTAACTGAATTGGTAACCGACGCAGCACAAATTAGAGGTCGCGGAAATTCGACTTGGTTTTCTTATCCCAAAAAGCCATTTAGATTGAGATTTGACAATAATACTTCTCTTTTCGGTATGCCAGAAGCGAAAGATTACGTATTATTAGCCGAGTACGCTGATAAATCATTAATGAGAAATACCATAGTACAAAAATTCAGTAGTTTGACTGATAATTTATCATATACATTGGAAACTAGATTTGTTGAATTATACATCAATACAGTCTATATGGGACTATATGTCCTAGCTGAACAAGTTGAGTTTCAAAAGAACAAACTTGATGTTGAATCTATTCCAGGTTTGTTAGATACAGGATATTTGATAGAGCTTGACATGAGATTTTATGATCAATTCATAACTCCGGGATTTGATTGGATTGTCGTTAACGACATACCTTATGAAATCAAAGAACCAAAAACAGATGATCCTCTATACACAAGTTTGCAAGCCGATTTCATGTTTGAATATATGACTGCAGTTGAAAATGCTTTAATAGCTCAAGTCGGTTATGAAGAATTATTGGATGTTGATGGATGGATTGATTTTTTCATCATTCATGAGTTAACCAAAAATGTTGATGTTGGTTTTTCTAGCGTTTTCTATTATAAGGAAGCTGGAGGACCCTTAAGACCGGGACCATTATGGGATTTTGATTTTGCTATTGGCAATGCGGATTACATTGATTATGGTCCGGAAAACTTTTATGGTATGAAAGACTATAAAAATAGATTATTTAAACTGATGATTGATGTTCCTGAAATCAGATTGACATTTAGAGATCGGTTTAGTGATATCTATTTTGATGTCTTACCTGAAATCTATGATATGATTCCCGTTCTTTCCGAATCAATTTCATCCTTGGCGGATCGCAATTTTGCAATGTGGGATATCATGGATATCTATATTTGGCCGAATCCAGCAGAAGTCATGGCTGAAAACACATTTTTAGGACAGGTTTCATATCTTGAGTCTTATCTTCATCTTCGCTCCGATTGGATGTATGAAACCATGCTTGAAAATGCATATCTAAATGGGGTCTTTGAATAAAAAAAGCCCGAAGGCTTAGTCTTCAATCCACAAAATCTCATCATCTAATCGTTGATGACTCTTTAATTGATGAAGAATGTCATCCATAATGGAATGATTATTTTCTAATAAAACAATTTTATAGGTAACAGTTGTTAGGAAACTCTTTTCTAGGATTGTTACTTTTTTTTCGAAATAATGATCGATTTGATTGATGAGAGCATAATCGAATTCTACTACATATGCAGGGACAATTCTTTTCACATAAAGCTTAATATCCTTGATTGCATCAGCAGCGGCTTTAGTATAGGCTCTAACCAATCCACCAGTACCAAGCTTAATTCCCCCAAAATAGCGTACAATGACACATAGGATGTTAGTGACATCATGGTGCTTTAAAACTTCTAATATGGGTATTCCAGCTGTTCTAGAGGGTTCTCCATCATCATTTGCAGTAGCATGCTCTTGAGACTCCCCATAAATCGAAGCGCTACAGTAATGATTAGCTTTTGGATAAATTTTTTTAGCTTCATTGATATGCTTTTGGATATCTTCTTGGTGTTCCAATGGATAAAGGATAGTGATAAAAACGGATTTGTTGATCTCGATTTGATGCGTTATTTTTTCTTTTAAATATTTCATTTCATCACCAAATCCAGTATATCATAAAGCCAGTTGTTTTCGATGATAAGTCAGCATAACGAGATCGTCTTCATGAAATGCTTGGATAAGCTTTAAATCAATTGAATTTTTGATTGTACGAAAAAGTGGAATACCATCATCTAGAATTTTGGGAACAATCGTTACCCGAAATTCATCAATCAAATCATCCTTAAGAAATGATTGAACAAGATTTCCCCCACCGACAATCCAGATATCCTTATCAGGTTTTTGATTTAGATCTGCTAAAAACATTTTGATATCTTGAATCAGTGAATGTAACAAATCATTACTTTTATGAGTCTTAGATGAAAAAACATAAGTATGACAATGTGGATAAATCCACTCCTTTGCATGAGTAGTGCGATATCATAAGTCTGCCTGCCTATGATTAACGTATCGATTTGATCAAGTAGTTCAAGATAGCTGTGATTTGCAAATTCAATTTGTTCGTAAGGCTCTAAAAAGCGTAACTGATCGTTAGTAACCACAATATGCCCATCAAGAGACATTGTGATATATAGTATGGTTTTTCTCGATATATTCTCACCCCAAATTGATTTTTCATCTATAGAAGCAATCAGCAATTAAAGATACTTAGGACTACTAAAATAACTAAACTCTTGGTATAATAGATACGGTGAAGACAATGAGTACAATCAAAGGTGCAAAAAAAGTAATTCATGATCTAAAAAAACAAGGCTATGAAGCATATATAGTAGGTGGTGCCGTAAGGGACCATATTTTAAAACAACCTACAACCGATGTTGATATAACAACCAACGCTAAACCACATCAGGTTGCTAAAATGTTTAAAACAAAGCCCACAGGACTCAAGTATGGCACTGTTACCATTTTTATGGGCGATGAAACCTTTGAGGTCACGACCTTTCGTATCGATGGAGAATATATTGACAATCGCCATCCAGATGAGGTCACCTTTTGTGAAACTGTTGAAGAGGATGTCAATAGAAGAGATTTTACGATTAACGGAATCTTAATGACAGAAAAAGAAGAAATTATCGACTATGTTGAAGGTAGAAGAGATTTGCAGTTGAAGATTATCAAAACGATTGGCAATCCTATAGATCGGTTTAATGAAGATGCGCTGCGTATCATGAGAGCTTTCTATTTCCAAGCTAAACTGGGATTCCAAATCGATAGAGAAACAAGAGATGCAATCACGCAAATGAAGGATAATCTCAAAGATATTGCAATGGAACGCATCATGAATGAGATGATCAAGATACTTCAGGGTAGCTATGTTAAAAAGGCATTGAAATCAATGATAACCACAGGTGTACACGAGCTTTTACCAGGGTTGAAAAAGGGTATTGAATATGCTGAAGGAATGGATGAGATTCCCTTTGTTGACGCATTTTTCACATTGTGTTTCACTCTGAACGGTTCGATTCCCGATACTTGGCCATTTTCAAATAAGCATCGTCATCGTTATGAAATGGCAAGAATGCTTGCAGACCGCAATCAATCATTTGACGCTTATACATTATATACGTATGGAATCGATTTATGCTTACTTGCTAACCGTGTTAAGTACATGTTGAAAAAAACAAAAAACCTTAAAACCAAAATAGAGCAGGATTACAAAAACCTCCCCATTCAAAGTGATCTAGACTTAAAGCTTAGAGCACCTGAAATGATTACTTTAGCAAATAAGAAGGCGGGAGCTTGGGTTAAAAATCTTCAGACGGAAATGGTTATTGAAGTGTTGAATCACAGATTAAAAAATGAAAAAAGTGCACTTGAGCACTATGTTCTTGAGCACGTTAAAGAATAGGAGAATTTCATGGAACTCAACCAAAATGAAAAATATGTGGTAATTGCCAAAGTTGAAAACATCAATCAAGGTGTACACTTTTGCAACACGACAGTTAGAACTGAAGAGGGTGAGCATATCAACCTCAAACTTGATTTTGATCAACTGCCATTCGTTGGGATGGGTAAGGTTTATCAATTTGAGGCACAAGCCATTATCAAACTAGAAGATGAACTCATTTTAAAATGTCTTTCAATTATACCAGTTGAACAAGTGCTATCTGATGTTGAACTCGCAAGGGTATTAGAGCATTTTTATGTTTATGCACCCATACCGATGATGGAAATCAAAAAAGGTATTGAAGGATTCATGAATAAAATCGATAATCCAATCCTATTTAAAATTACTCAAAAACTCTATCAAGAAAATGAAAATGCATTTTATATGCACCCTGCAGCTACCAAATTTCATCATGCATATGTTGGAGGGTTAAGCCACCACACACTCACGATGTTAAAGCTTATTGATCCATTTATTACGATTTATCCTTATTTGAATAAGAACTTGCTTTATGCAGGTACCATCTTGCATGATATGTCTAAAATAGATGAAATCAGTGGCGTTGACGGTGAGTATACAAAAGAAGGGCTTCTCGTAGGTCATCTTGTCATGCAAACTGTTGATATTGACCGTGTTGCCAGAAAATTGGGATATGAAAATAGTGAAGAAGTCTTAATGCTTAAGCATATGATTATTTCACATCATGGTCAATTCAATTTTGGATCACCTAAAAAGCCTCAAACCGGTGAAGCTTTGTTACTATGGTTTATTGATACTATCGATTCAAAATTCACAGTATTGGGTGAAATACTTGAAGATACAGCAGATGGAGCGTTTACTAATATGGCTTCCGTATTGGATAAGATGCGTTTCTACAAGACAACAATTAAAAAAGATGAAGAAAAATAAATCCCGTCTGGGATTTTTTTACATCTCATCTCTGATGTCATTTCTTCTTTATGCTATAATGAAGTTGAATAATGGATATATATTGCAACACCCTATATTTCGAGTAAAGAAGGTATACTATGTGTGGTAGATTTACAATCACCGTCAGTAAAGATGAACTTAGAAAATATTTGAAGGAATATTATGAGATTGATGAGTTAAAGGATGAGATTGAAGTACCGCGATATAATGTTGCTCCAGGACAAAAGATCATTTCAATCATCAACGACGGAAAGAAAAATCGTGTGGGACTTCTTCAATGGGGGTTTGTTCCCCCATTTGCAAAGGATGAACAAATCGGAAACGGCATGATTAATGCCAGATCAGAAACACTTCATGAAAAATCAGTATACAAAGCATCATTTGAACATAAAAGATGTGTCATTCTTGCTGATGGTTTCTATGAATGGAAAAAGGAAAAGAACAATAAAATTCCGATGCGTGTCTTGATGAAAGACAAAACTATTTTTCCAATGGCTGGGCTTTGGTCGACCCATGAAAAAGCTGATGGCTCTAAATTGCATACATGCACGATTGTAACCACACAAGCCAATGAATTGGTATCATCAATTCATGAACGTATGCCAGTTATCTTAACAGAAGATCATAGAAAAACCTGGTTGAATCCTAGAATTTCAGATTATAAATTATTATGGACACTGCTCAAACCATACGAGCCTAATCAAATGTTTGCCTATCCCGTATCATCTGTTGTCAATCGTGCAAGTCATGATGAACCAGAGTGTATCGAACAAATTGCATAATAAAAAAGACTCGTCGAGTCTTTTTCTTTAAAAAAAGGACTGAAGTTTATTTCGTTCAGTCCTTTTCAATGCTTAATTTTCTAGGATATCAAACCATGTACCATAAAGATTGTCATAATTTTGATCGAAGTGTCCAGTTGTTGATAGTAAATATTCATTGAATTGACGTCTGTTGATTTCGCGAATGGTATTAAATCTAACCATATTAGCTGAATCAGCAAATACTGCAGTTTCCATAAGCTTGAAGACAAGCTCACGTTGCATGTATGTATTTTCATAACGTGTAAGCACTGGAGTTAAGTAGTTTGTGATAGCCGTTTGAACAACAGTTGGTAGAACGACACCTTCATCAGTTGCTGATTCAGTGATGTAGTATTCAATCTGTACAGCTGTCAATGTCTCAGAGTTTCTATTATATGCACTTAATGTTTCATCTTCGTTGATATATTTTCCATCTTCATCTTCACTTTCATCATATATAGCGCTGGCTTTTTCAGTAACCTTCGTTGCTAGAATCAAATGCCAACCGAATGAAGATTTAACTTCATCTAATGCAGCATCAGTTACAACATCCTGATATAAATCAAGATAAGGGAACTTAGAATCATCATCTTCAATGCCTGCAAGAGTGTTATTTAAAGCCATTGCACGATTGTAGAAGACTTCATCAAGTACACTTGAGCCAGTAATGAAGTTTGATGTGTTGGTAATTGGTGATGGAATGCTTTCATACTTCAAATAGAAACCTAATTGGCGGTATTGTGACCAAATGAGTTCAATTTGATAATCATAGGGAGGGATGATGCTTCCACGATCGATGCGTCCTGAATTATTGAATTCAGTAGCAAGTGCAGTTAAACCTGCAGCCATACCGGTATAATCGCCAACCTTAGCATAAATGAGTTGAACAAGATTAGTTAAACCAGCCAAAACCTGAGTTGCACCTGCAACACCTAATTTGTCAAGATATTCTTGAGGATCATCTGGAGTGCCATCGCCATTTTCATCGAAATAAATCAAGAGATGACTTACACTGATGGATTCAAAATTATTATATTGTAGGGCAGCAAGTTCAGCAAGTTTCACATAAATTGTATCAAGACCTGAACCATAATGTGCTTCTTTGTCCTTTAAATATTGTTCTCTTAGGTTTGGAAAAACAAAGAGTTGGTTAATGGATTCAGCATTGGTAGTTGCTCCAAAAGCAAGTAATAAGAAGTTTTGTCTACCCATGCTTGCAGGATAACCAGAAGATGCAAAATTATCTGCGGAGAATTGAGAAATGATATCTTCAAACTGTGTTTGGTAGTCCTCCATATCAGCATCACTAACCTCATAATCGGTTTCATTTAACAAATACTTGTTTGATGCAACATCCAAGGCTAAATTGATACCGTAAGATTGTTCTAATCTTGCATAGAAAGCATCAACAGTTATTTCAATGTCACCAAGATCGGCAAGAATATCACCTGTTTTATCTTTGGTTGAACCTTCATATCCATAGGATTGTTCATAGAATGTACGAACAACGTAGTCATAAATATTTAATGAATTTTCTTCATATAACTCGTTAACCTTAGTTGAAATATAAGTCGATGATAATTTAGTTTCCTTGATAATATCGAAAACCTCAGTTTGCATAGCTTCAGATTCAGGTGTGGAAATAAATGTTTCGGAATCTTCATTATAGACTAAATCTTCTAGTTCACTATCGTCATCAAGTTTGAAAACTAAGAAACGTGAAGTTCCAAAAGTTTGTACTCTTGATGAATAAGGTTTACCATCTGCAGTATCATTTGGATCCGTCATTGATGCTTCAGCGATCAATGTCGTATACAGGTGGCCTCTTAAGCTAGTGTTGATTTTAGTTAAGTCATCATAAGTATAAGTAGGATCAAATTCTGTTCCTGCTGAACCGACAATGGAACCGTCAACAGCAACTTCAACTTGTGAAGCTGGATTCAAGACGTTATAGATTGCTACGAATTCATCTTTAACTTGTGCTGTCGTTAAAGCTTCATCACTTAAACCATCAGATCTACTAGTGCTGATAACATATGCTTTATAATAGTTTTCAAAATCAGATACGCTGATTTGAGCGCGATCTTCATAATTAACTCCAAGTTTTCCTAATAGTCCAAGATTCTCAAGAATGTCTTTAACGTGTTTGTAACCGGATTGAGGTGTTTCATCGGTCAAATCGATATAACCAGTTTCACCTTGAAGAATACGGATATCAGGAATTGCATACCAAAAACCTTTTGAATCTGCTTTGATGCTCATTTTGTATAATGCTGCGTTTGCTTCATTCAAATTAATGAATCTTACAACAAGTGTTTGAACATCATATCGAGTTCTCTTATTGTTTTGATAATAAGTTAGAACATCTTCATCACTGATAAAATAGTCGCTTTCTTCATCTAGCACTTCATCTTCAAGAAGTTGTTGTGCATAATATCTTTGTGCAACTCTTAATCCATATCTTTCAACAAGAAGAGGAATGCTTGAATAACCACTATAAGCATTATCTTGAGTTGCTGATAAGTTTTCGAGGCTAGCGATAACTGCATCGATATCAAGTGTATTGTCTAGCAAATATAGAGAGTCTGCAAACTGTTCAATATTTCTTACCCAACGATCTGGATACTTTGTATACATATCATCAAGAATTTCAGCATCTTTTCCACCATGGATTGCTCCATTGACAGTGTCATCTAAATATGCATTTAAATCTTCGTCACCACTAGTCAGTAGTTGTGTAACTGTTGCCAATTGTGTTGAGAAGACTTGTTCGTCAATCATGGTTGCTAAAATTGCTGCTCCTTGCAAACGTAATTGATCATATAGTTCTTTTTCTGTAACTGTGACGCCACCTACGGTCATGTAAGCATCATCTGTTATACTTCCATAAGGTGTTGCTTCTTTGCTACTACATGCAGCTAATGTAAGCAGACCAGCTAATATTAGCACAAATATAGCTAGTTTCCTTAAATTTTTCATTTGATTCATTGTGTTCACTCCTTCAATGTATTTCATACAAGCAAATATAATATAGCATTTTTCAGGGGGTATTGCAACCACTTTCATTTTATTTGATAATATCACATATTTGTATGTTATCATGAAAGAAGGTGATACTGTGGAAGTTTTTATTTTGGCTAGCGGTTCAAAAGGAAATATGGCCTACTTAAAAGTAGGCGATATTAAGATATTTATTGATGCCGGCATAAGCTATCAAAAAGTGAAGAGCAAGATGACAGCATACAATGAGAATCTATATGATGTGAGAACGCTTCTGATTACACATGAGCATCATGATCATACAGCTGGATTGAAGATGCTTTTGAAACAAGGAGCTATCGAAAACATATATTTGACGAAGGGTACATACAATGCGCTACCAACTGACGTGGTTGCGTTTTTTGAACGTACCCATTTTATTGTTGCTGATGAACCGTTTCATATTAGCGATATTAAGATTTCACCATTCATGTTATCGCATGATGCAGCTGAACCTGTTGGGTTTGTCATTGAGAATCAATATAAAAAAATGGTTATTTTAACGGATACCGGATATATTGATCAAAGCTACCATGAACTCCTTAGCAACGCTGATTTATACTTGCTAGAAGCTAATCATCATCCAACGAAACTGATGCAATCAGCTAGACCGTTTTTGTTAAAGAAAAGGATCTTAGGTGAAAGAGGTCATTTGTCTAACGATGATGCAGCATGGCTTGTGAATCAGTTTGTAAAAGATAAGCCTAGCAAATGGGTGGTTGCTCATATATCAGAAGACTGCAATACGGTATTGGATATTGAAGAAGCCATTGTCCAGGTGTTTGATGATCCTACAAAGATAGAAATCTATTATGCTTCACAAGAAAGTCTTCCGGGTATTAAACTATGATTAAAATTGTAGTTGTTGGAAAACTGAATCAAAAATATTTGGATCATGGTATCCAATATTATCACAAGCAGTTACCTGTCAAATTGGAATGGATAGAAGTCAATGATGAGGCTTCAATCCAAGGTATCGATATTGAAGGTGAGCGTATTTTAGGAAAAATCAAGGATTCAGATTTGATTGTCGCTTTGGCAATTGAAGGTAAAATGATAGATAGCGAAGGTTTTGCTAAACTGATTGATGAGGCTTCAACTTATCATCAAGGTGATTTGGTTTTTGTCATTGGTGGATCTTATGGACTCAGTGAATCTATTATGAAAAGAGCCAATCAGAAAATTTCATTTTCAAAAATGACTTTTCCACATCAATTGATGCGTCTGATATTGATTGAGCAAATTTATCGGGGATATATGATTTTGAAAAATCATCCCTATCATAAGTGAGGGTTTTATGAAATATATTTTTTGGGACTTTAACGGAACAGTCTTAGATGATGCTTATTTATGTTATGAGATACTAAATGAGATGCTTATAGAAGAAGAAAGACCAACGGTTACTTTTGATGAGTATTTGATGATCTTTGATTTTCCTGTTGAAGCTTATTATGCAAAGGTTTATGATCTAGAAAAGACAAGTTTTAAGGTTCTGGCACATCGATTCATTGAGAGATATCAACCTAGAAGTCTCAATTTAAAATTACATGATGGCGTTATTGAGGCGATCAAGCATTATGAATCTCAAGGCATTATCAATATTATGCTCTCAGCCTCGGAAATTCATAACCTTCATCGACAATTGGCTCATTTTAAGATTGAACATTTGTTTCATCATATTTTAGGAACTTCAGATGTTTATGCCAAAAGCAAGGTTGATGTAGCAAAAGCATTTATTGATGAATACAACATTGATCCTAAAGATGTTATGATGATTGGCGATACGCTTCACGATATTGAAGTAGCAAATGAACTTGGTTGTGATATAATTCTATATACTAAAGGACATCAGCATCACACACGGTTGTCAAACTTCAAGATTATTAGCAAATTTAGTGAATTAATTGGTAAAATATAAGTGTATCAAAAATCGAGATTAATAAAATAAGGAGAAAAAATGAGCAAAGTAGCTATTTTGACTTGCAGCAATTCTGGGCTAGACTATTTAGATTATCCAAAGGATATAATTATTCTCAGATCTGCTATCCACTTTGGTACAGATGAATCCTATGATGATTTTGTAGATATGGATGCGAAGACTTTCTATGAGAGAATTGCAGAAGACCCAGATGATATTCCTAAGACTTCATTTGTTACTATTGGCAAAATGCTTGAATATTTTGAACAACTAGAAAAAGAAGGATATGATGAAGCATTAGTGATTACCATATCTTCAAAGCTGAGTGGATTATATGAAGCAGTGAGAAGAACTGCGAGCGAAGTTAAGATAAAGGTTACAGCATTTGACTCATTGACACTTGCATATGGCGAAGCCTATATGGTATTAGAAGCTCACCGCCTGGCACAAGAAGGCAAAACGGTTGCTGAAATCATTCCTTATCTTGAAAAGCTTAGAGATAATGATCGTATTTATTTTGCTGTTGACACATTGTTATATCTAGTAAAGAATGGCCGCTTATCCAAGCTTCAAGGCACACTAGGCACTATGCTTCAACTCAAACCTTTATTGGTTTTAGGCGATGATGGAAAAGTAACATCCCTAGAAAAAATTCGTACGACACATAAGGCTCAACAACGCGTTTTAGACAAGTATATTGAAGAAACAAAGGATTTGAATGTATTAACCTATATTGCACATGCACATAACGAAGAAGCAGCAAAATGGTTTAAAGATGAAATTCAAAAAGCATATCCTAAACGAGAAGTTGTTGTTGCATATCTTACCCCAGTTGTTGGTGCACATACGGGACCCAAAGGTATTGGCGTTGGGTATATCAAACTATAATATCCTATATAAGTAATTATGAAGCTGGAAATTTGCATATTTCCAGCTTTTTCATTGCGTTACGATTTTTTAGAATGCTATAATATCCTTAAAGCTGATACTATGAAAAAGTTTTTAAATGACTTTAAGTCTTTCATGATGAAAGGAAACGTATTGAATTTAGTGGTTGCTGTTATTATTGGTGCTGCTTTTGGAAAAATCATATCCAGTTTAGTCAAAGATGTTTTGATGCCAATCATTAGTTTAGTTACCGGAGGCGGTGGATTTGAGAATTATAAATATGTCATTTCAACAGCTGATGAAGTGAATGGTGTTGCTGAAAATGCAATCTATTACGGCATGTTCATCCAAAATATCATTGATTTCGTTATTATTGCGTTTGTTGTTTTCTTGATTGTCAAATTATTCAATAAAGCAAATGATTTAGCAAATCAAAAGAGAATTGAAGAAGAAATTGCAGTTAAATTAGTTGAAGAAGAAAAGAAAAAGGAACAAACGGCATTGGATGCAAAAAAACCTAAGATTGAAGATTTACTTGTAGATATTAAGAAATTATTGGAAAAGAATCTAAATAAAACAACAAATTGAAATTGGCCTATTTGTCATGTATTTAATAATCATGGGTTTACAGAAGTACTTTAATGACATATAATAGTTACGATAATGAAACTTAATTCATTAAATTTATCAAGAAATGAGGAATGTCTTATGCGTAGAATTGTTGAAAAAGAAGCATATCAAAAAATGACGGAGGGCATTCGTATTATTTAACCCTCCAAATACAAAAATGGAGGATTTATGAATCAAACGAATTTAGTTCGGGTTTTTATTGACCCAAAACGAAAAGAAGAAGCAAATGCATATGGGACATATGAACTCGCTTTAGTGATTGAACAACAAAGAGATCTATATCGAATTGTTGTCAATGAAAAAGAGTGTATGGCTAAGGTATCAGGAAAAATGATGTATCAAGCCTTAACACCAAAAGCATTTCCATCAGTCGGCGATTGGGTGATGGTAGAAAATATAAATGATATAGCGATTATTCACGCTATATTAAATCGCAAGAGCACGATTGAAAGAAAATCTGCAGGGCTTACATCGGATGCGCAGATTATAGCAACCAATGTTGATGTCATTTTCATCTGTATGTCCTTAAACGAGAATTTTAACTTAAGAAGACTTGAACGTTATTTGGCTGTTTGCTACAATAGTGGAGCATTGCCAGTGGTTATATTAACCAAAGCTGATTTAGCATCACATTTGGATCAAATGATTCAATCGGTATATACAGTTACTTTCGGAGTTGATGTATTATTTACATCTGAATATGTAGAACCATATTTCAAACAGCTAGATGGCTATTTGAAGAAGGGTTTAGTTTATGCATTTATTGGATCATCTGGGGTTGGCAAATCTACTTTGGTCAATCATGCGCTTAATCAACGTATTCAAAAGACGGAATTTACTGGAGATCACGATAAAGGGAGACACACGACAACATCCAGAGGACTTTACATCACTTTTGACGGAGCAATCATCATTGACACGCCAGGCATGAGAGAATTACAGCTTGATGAAGCGGATTTGGAAACAACCTTTCAGGATGTGGAAACCTTGAGTCAAGCGTGTAAATTCAATGACTGTACACATACGAGTGAACCAGGATGTGCAGTAAAAAAATCCATAGAATCAGGAGCATTATCACCCGAAAGATTGAATAACTATCATAAGATGCTTAAGGAATTCGAGTATCAAAAGCTCAGAGCCCTAAGGAAAGAACGAAAAATGAATAAAAGATAATAAAAGCTTGGTTTCGTTTGGGAACCAAGCTTTTTCTTTATATTCTTTTTCTAATAATATCAAGAAAGTATTCGTGAACATAAGTACTATCGGTTAATTCAGGATGAAATGCTGTAGCGAGTTGATTGTTTTGCTGAACTGCAACAATCTTTTGATCAACAGTTGATAATACTAGAACATCTGGTCCAACTTCGTGGACATAAGGCGCACGTATGAAAGTCATTGGAATGATGACGTTATTAAATTTTTCATGAATGAAGAAACTCCCCAGTTGTCTGCCATATGCGTTGCGTTCAACGCTGATGTCCATTGTTTGAAAGTACGATTTATCAGAATTTGTTAATGTTCTTGCTAAGAGTATCATACCTGCACAAGTTCCTAAAACAGGAAGTCCACTTTTTATCTTCTCTTGAAGGATAGAAAACATATCAAGATCAGTAAGTAGTCTTCCCATGGTTGTGCTTTCTCCTCCTGGAAGAATGAGACCGTCCATAGGATTCATTAAATCTTTTTTTTGTCTGATTTCGAAGGATTTAATATCGAGTTTTGCTAAAACTTTAGTATGCTCAATGAATGCCCCTTGAATTGCGAGGATGCCAACAATAATCATTATTTTCCTCGTTCTGCCATCAATATTTTGATTTCCTGTTCGTTGATACCTACCATAGCATCACCAAGATTTTCTGATATTTCAGCAAGAATTTTAGGATCATTGAAGTTGGTTACAGCTTTTACGATTGCATCAGCTCTTTTTTGTGGGTCTCCTGATTTGAATATGCCAGATCCAACAAAGACGCCTTCTGCACCAAGCTGCATCATTAGCGCAGCATCAGCAGGAGTGGCAATGCCACCGGCAGCAAAATTGACGACTGGCAATTTTCCATTTTTATGGACGAAAAGGAGTAAATCCAAAGAAACACCCATTTGTCTTTGAAGAATGAATACTTCATCATCACTCATGGATTGAATAGCACGCATGTCCTTTTGAATGGAACGCATGTGCCTAACTGCTTGAATGATATCACCAGTGCCCGGTTCGCCCTTCGTACGGATCATTGCAGCACCTTCGCTGATCCGTCTTAATGCTTCACCTAAGTCTTTAGCACCACAAACAAAAGGCACATTAAACTTTGTCTTATCAATGTGATGAAGATCATCAGCAGGTGATAAAACTTCACTTTCATCAATATAATCAATTTCAATCGCCTCAAGAATTTGAGCTTCAACAAAATGACCGATTCTGACCTTAGCCATCACGGGAATCGATACAGCATCTTGAATTTGTTTGATCATTTTAGGATCACTCATGCGAGAAACCCCACCCATAGCTCTAATGTCAGCAGGAATTCTTTCTAACGCCATGACGGCAACCGCGCCTGCTTTTTCAGCAATTTTCGCCTGTTCTGGATTTGAAACATCCATAATCACTCCACCCTTAAGCATTTGAGCGAGTTCCTTGTTTAATTGATATCTTTCGTTTTGCATGATTTAACCTCCACTTGTAATATTTCCATATCTATTATATAATGTTAACTGGTATGTTGTAATAGTCAGATTAATAAAATATAAGCATACCAGATAGGTGATTAGATGTTTGCTGCATTTACTCAAGAAAAAAAGAAGGAACCCTTGTATGTTTCTTTATACAAACACATTAAAAAAATGATTGTTGATGATAAATATATGGAAGGACAAAAATTACCTTCAAAAAGAAAATTAGCACAAGACTTGCGTATTAGTCCATTAACCGTTGAAGCTGCTTATCAGCAACTGATTGCTGAAGGCTATGTCTACGCGATTGAAAAGCGTGGATACTTTGTGGATAAAAAAGTAGAGCTTGTTGAAGGATCACATAAGCTTCAATATGCATCTTTAGTATTAGAAAGTGAAAAAAAAACAGAATATAAATATGCTTTTCAAACCAATGTTGTCGACACATCGTTGTTTCCCAATGCTACATGGGCAAAGCTCTCAAGAGAGGTCTTATCAGAAAATCATCACGAGATGCTTAATGTAACACATGCACAGGGCATGCTTTTACTCAGAAAAGAAATAGCGAAGTACCTTGATTTGTACAGAGGAATGAAAGTTGATGAGCAACAAATCATTATAGGATCAGGAAGCTCCTCGCTAGTCACCATCATTATCGAGCTTTTGGGAAGAAAAAAACATTATGCAATTGAAAACCCAGGATATCAAAAAACCTATCATCTATACCAAAGTAACGATGTACTTCTTTCCTTAATCCCATTAGATGAATCTGGATTAAGCATTTCCCATTTAGCACACACAAATGCAGAGGTAGTTCATATTACACCCTCACATCAATTTCCAATGGGCATCGTCATGCCCATTCAAAGAAGAAATGAGTTATTAAACTGGGCTAATAGCTTTCCTGAGAGATATATCATCGAAGATGATTATGATAGTGAATTTCGGTTTCAAGGTAAACCTATTCCAGCTTTGCAAGGATTAGACACAAACGATAAAGTTATCTATATGAATACCTTTACAAAAACACTTGCTCCATCTTTTAGAATGAGCTACATGGTTTTACCAAAAAATCTAATACCCAAATATCAAAAAATGATGTCTTATCATGGGTGCACTGTACCAAATTTTGAACAATTTATTATGTATAAATTCATGCATAAAGGACTTTTTGAGAGACACATCAATCGTATGAGAAATCAGTATAGACAAAAGATAGAGTTGATACTTAAAATGGTTGAAGAGTATCCCTGGATCAAACTTAGGGGATATGATACTGGACTTCATTTCTTAATGGAAATCAATCTCGATTTAAGCGAAGAAGATTGTGTGATCAAAGCACGAAATCACGGCATTTATGTTTCTGGACTTCATGCGTACGATCTTGACAATCAGCGCGATACGCATAAACCAACGCTTGTCATTGGATATTCCGGAATAAGAACAGAGGAAATCACAACGGCATTTTTCGCATTGCTTCATGCAATCAATATTGAATGCATGGATTAATAAAAATAGTAGGAAGAAGAAAATAAAAACAGGTTTCAGTCATTGACTGACCCCTGTTTTTAAATCAAGGTGAATTGATTATGATAATCTAAGCATTTTCAACGATGGCTGCCATAGGAATGATTAAAAATGCTAGCCAAGACAAATGGAAAGCGTTAAAGAAGTAACCTATTGAAAAGAAGAGAACAACAGCAACAAATGGAGTAATTGACGTAAATCTAAACTTATCAAATGAAACAATCGATACAACAGGAATCAATAAAAAGATTTGCCATGCATAAATCCAACCATTGAGAAAGATGCCTAGTGCAAGGAAAACAACAATAGAGAAGACAATAGTTGATAGGAGCAATATAACTTTTTTACGCAGAGGATCTTTTGGAAAATCCCAATTGAATGTGATGTCACCAAAAAAGATACCAACAGCAACTGGCAATATGAATCCCAAACCACCTAGAGCCCATGAATCTTGACTATATCCCATGTAAAGATAAAAACTAATAGCAACAATAAATGATAGTTCAAAAATAAGGAGGTGCCAGATGTTTTTTTCGTGCAAAATACCCAACATCGGAATTGCTAAGAAGACAAGCCATCCTGGATTCCATAAATCATAGTATATACCCATGATGATGAATGCAATGAGTGCAACAAATGGAGATATTGCAACAAGCATATCTTTAAATCTAGTAGTTAATATGATCGAAATCATTGGAATAAATAGAAATACCAACCAACCCGGATTCCATAAGTCATACTGAAAACCTATATATAGAAAAGTTAACGTACTTAGGAAAGGGGATAAGGCAATAATTGTATTCTTTGCATTTGAATTTAAGATGATTGCCATCATTGGGATCAATAGGAAAACTGCCCAACCAGGATGCCATAATTGCCATCCCAATCCAAGAACCATAAAGATAATGAGACTGATAAACGGCATTAAAGCGATAATCTTATTTCTCTTATCCTTGTGGTGTTTTATTTTTATGGTGTCGATTAAGTCATAAGCTACCTGTTTTGGATTGCCTAAGAACGTATCGATTTCCTCATCTGTTTTCCCAGTAGCCAGTGCATCATCATAGAGTTGACCGTAATCATTGATGATATCATCTATATCAACTTGACTCGCACCAAACTCTTTTAATTGTTCTTTTAGTTTTTCTAAATATTTACTTTTCATTCTCATTACCTCCTAATAATCTAAAGACACCCTTAAGGAATGAAGTCCATTCCTTTTCGTATTCGTCTAGCTTTTCTTTACCTAAATCAGTAATCTGATAATACTTTCTTGGGGCACCAATATTGGTTTGCTCTATGTAAGTCTCAAACAACCCCTGACCCGTAAGTCTTCTTAAAATTGGATAGACAGTGTTCTCATTCACATCAATGTCACTTGCGAGTTTTTCAATGACTTCAAAGCCATACATATCTCTTGCTCTAATGATGCTTAGAATACACATTTCCAAAATACCTTTTTTAAACTGCGTATTCATGCCGTTTCTCCTTACTGTGTCTTGCACACTACTATAATAACACCTTACTGTGCAAAACACAATACCCAAAATAAAAAAAGTATTTTTTGTCCTTATATTGTCTTTTTTAAAGGAATGTGATACCATAAAACAAACAAAGAAAGGTGATTTCTATGTTAAAAATAAAGAAAGCTGTCTATTATTACGCATATCATTAGAAAAGAGGATTGCGTGGCATTCCTTTTTGAGTGAATAAAGGAGCAGCCAAAAAATGACTAACGTTCATCCTTGGGGTTCCTCTCAGGGATTTTTTTATTTCAACGTAGGAGCGTATTAAATATGATTATTCAAATGAAGAAGGACTCCACTAAAAAGGAGTATGAAAAGATTGTCGAGTATTTAAAATCCAAAAAGTTAGAAGTAAAAGACGTATCGAGTGATGAGATTCGTGTTTTTGGGATTATCGGAGATACTTCATGGTTAGATCCAAGTGATCTATACGCATTTGATGGCGTTAGAGAGGTCACCAGAGTTTCGACGCCCTTCAAAAAAGCTAGTCGAAGTTTTAAGAAAAAAGACACCATCGTTAAGCTCAAAAACGGTATAGAAATTGGCGGGAATCGATTTATCGTTATGGCTGGTCCTTGTTCCGTTGAATCCGAGGAACAACTTAGAATCATTGCTAAAAGTGTAAAAAAAGCAGGTGCTCATCTTTTAAGAGGGGGAGCATACAAATCAAGAACATCACCCTATGCTTTTCAAGGACTTGAAGTTGAAGGTTTGAAATTACTTAAGAAAATAGGCAATGAAACCGGATTGGCAATCGTTACTGAAATTCCAAGTGCTGACTTAATCCCTTTATTTGAAGAATATGTTGATATTATTCAAGTTGGTGCCAGGAACATGCAAAACTTTCATTTACTTAAAGCACTAGGAAAATCAACGAAGCCCATCTTGTTAAAAAGAGGTTTATCAGCAACCATTGAGGAATGGCTGATGTCTGCTGAATATATTATGGCAGGCGGTAATGAAAACATCATTTTGTGCGAACGTGGCATTCGCACCTATGAAAAATACACGAGAAATACATTGGATATCAGTTCGGTGCTTGCTATTCAGGAATTATCGCATTTACCAGTCATTATCGATCCGTCACATGCAGCCGGTAGATGGAATATGATTGAAAAATTATCACTTGCAAGCCTAGCAGTAGGTGCACATGGCCTGATCGTAGAAGTTCACCACGATCCCGAACATGCCCTAAGTGATGGAGCTCAATCACTGAAATTAAACAAGTTCAGCCATATGATGGATGAGCTTGAAAAGATTTCATCTGTGTTGGGGAAGAAAATCAGATGAAGATCTTCATTGTTGGCCTTGGAATTATTGGAGCTTCCTATGCCGAAGGACTCCATAACAATGGTCATTTTATCTATGCCTATAATCGAAGTGACAGACCCATATTGGAAGGAATTAAAGAAGGCTTCATCGAAAAGGATAATGCATTAGAAAAACTTTCAACCTGTGATTTGGTGATTTTGGCATTATATCCTAAATTCAATATTGAGTTTGTAAAAAACTATCAACATCTATTTAAACCTGGACAAATGGTCACTGATGTCGGTGGAACCAAGGTTTGGATGATGAGTGAACTTGAAAAGTTGCTACCAGCTGGTATCAGCTATACATCACATCACCCAATGGCAGGTAAAGAGACGAGTGGATTTGATTCTAAAGATTATAGAATGTTTAGAAATGCCAATTTTATCATCGTTCCAGGCACAAGAAGCCATAAAAGAGACCAAGAAGCACTAAGACTTATCGCAAATAACCTTAAGTTTGGTAAAATAACGGTAGTACCAGCGAAAACACATGATGAACTCATTGCTTATACTAGCCAGCTTACTCATGTGATGGCGGTTGCACTTATGCAAAGCGATCATTTGAAGGAAACCAAACAAGCTACAGGCGATTCTTTTAGAGAACTCACAAGAATTGCCAAAATCAATGAAGTCATGTGGAGTGAATTGTTTTTAGAAAATAAGGAACCCCTCGTTGAGAAAATCAATGATTTCATGAAAGAACTCAAACACATCAAAGAACTCATTTTGATAGAAGACAAGGAAGCACTCATGAGCTACTTGAGACAAGCGAAAGAAAAGAGGAAAGACTTTGATATTCATTAAGATGCCAGAATATGACATTATTATCGAAAAAAATGGTCTATTGAATCTACCTAAATATATCCAATCTGTGTACCACTATAAAGAGATTTATATTGTTACCGATCAGACAGTATATGACTTATATAGTCAGAAAGTAAAGGATATTTTGGTTGATTTCGAGGTTTCTTTTGTCGTTGTCGAACCCGGAGAAAAATCCAAATCGCTACAAACATATCATAAAGTCATTGAGAAACTAATTGAAAAAGGTATCAAGCGCAATCATTTGCTGATTGCACTTGGCGGAGGAGTTATCGGAGATCTAGCAGGTTTTGTTGCTTCTACACTCTACAGGGGTATTTTATTTATTCAGCTTCCAACCACATTGCTTGCTCAAGTTGACAGCAGTATCGGTGGTAAGGTTGGTATTGATTTAGTTGAAGGAAAAAACCTCATTGGCTCATTTTATAATCCAGCATTTGTCTTAATTGATTCTGAGTTTTTAGGAACCCTTTCAGAAAAAGAATATGCCAACGGTTTAGCTGAAATGATTAAAGCGGGATTAATTGGAGATAAAAGACTTTACCATCATCTTTTAAATCACCAAATCGTGACAGATGAAGAAATAACGATGGCCATTCAAGTTAAACGAGCTGTTGTGTTAATCGATCCGTATGACAAAAAAGAAAGAATGTATCTTAATTTTGGACACACTTTCGGACATGCTATCGAAAAAAAGCATGGGTATGAAACCTATAAACATGGTGAAGCTATTAGCTATGGCATGTTAATGGCACTAGAAATTGGGATGAAGCATGGTGAAACCAAACAAGAATTATATGATGAGGTCAAAACATTACTTCTCAGCAAAGGCCTTATTAAAGAGCCACTGCTGAAGATTGATGATTACAAGAGTGAAATTGTTCATGATAAGAAATTTTTAGACAATGAACTGCATTTCATTGTTGTACACAAAGTAGGGGATGCTAAGATTATCCATTTGAAAGAAAGTGATTTTTGATGAATATCACCATTACACCCAAAGATCTAACAGGTCAGGTTCCTGTGGTTTCATCCAAATCCCTATCTCATCGCTATCTCATCGCATCAGGACTTTCTGTTGGAAAAAGCATCATCAAAAATGTTTTGGACTCTGATGACATCGATGCGACTAAACACGCGTTAAGTACTTTAGGCACTCAATTCAATCAAGAAGAGATTATCGGGCAAGAACTTGTTCTAAACAATCCGGTCATTGATTGTCATGAATCTGGGTCAACATTAAGATTTATGATTCCAATTGCATTGTTGCAAAAAGAGAAGATCACTTTTACAGGCAAAGGACGATTGCCTTTACGCACACTCGATGTTTACTTTGATATATTTAAGAAAAAAAATATCTATTATACGAAATTAAGTGATAACTACTTACCACTTGAGGTTAAAGGACCACTTAAAGGCGGTTTTTATCAGATGCGTGGTGATGTTAGTTCACAATTTTTAACTGGATTATTATTTGCTTTACCTTTATTGAAAAAAGACTCAGTAATCGAAATTACAACACCACTAGAATCTAAAGGCTATATCGATTTAACACTTGAGGTTTTAAGACTCTTCGAAATCCATATATTAAAAGTAGACCAATATTTTTATATCAAAGGCGGGCAAAAGTATGTTCCACAAACAGCAACTGTAGAAGCCGATTACTCTCAAGCTGCTTTTTGGATGGTTGCAGGTTTAATAGGCAAAACCATCGAACTTACTCATTTAAATCCTGTAAGCAAACAAGGCGATTTCAAAGTTGTTGATATCATAAAGAAAATGGAAGGTCACATCGAATACCATAACGTAAGGAGAATCTATCGAGTGAAGCCAAGTGAAACGGTGGGTATGTCCATTGATTTAAGCCAGATTCCAGATTTAGGACCCATTCTCATGGTTTTGGCATCATTAAGCCAAAAAACCACAACATTTTTCAATACCTCAAGATTGAGAATCAAGGAATCAGATCGTTTTGAAGCGATGTATCAAACACTTCTTAAATTCGGTGTTGATGTTTCAATCATTGAAGATAAGATGATAATCAAAGGTATGGAAAAGCTCAAAGGTAATCAAAACTTTGATTCATTTGGTGATCACCGGATTGCAATGGCGATAGCAATTGCAGCGATTAGAGCTGATGGACCGGTTACGATTTTAAACGCTGAAGTTGTAAATAAATCATATCCTAATTTTTTCGATGTTTATCAATCACTTGGAGGTGACCTTCATGAATCTTGATAGTTTAAGAATGCAAATTGATCAGATCGATCAAGAGCTGATGGAATTGTTTAAAAAGAGAATAGATGTTTCTTTTCGCATTGGTGAATATAAAAAAATTCACAATTTACCGATTTTAGATTCTATAAGAGAACAAGAAATATTGCTTCAAAGAAAACGTGAATTCAATGATGAAAAGCTATGGCCATCTTATGAATCACTATTAAAAGAAATGATGAGATTATCAAAGGAGCATCAAAAATGAGTATGCGTTTTGGACTCATCGGTAATAATATCAGTTACAGCAAATCTCCTAAGATACATCAATATATGAGCCATAAACTCCATATAGATATCACTTATGACTTGTTAGATGTTGAAGCAGCTGAACTCCCTAAATTAATTGAGCAGTTAAGACAAGGATATTATCAGGGATTTAATGTAACGACACCTTACAAGGAAGCAATCATATCCTACCTAGACGATATTTCTTATAGAGCCAAGTCGATTCAAGCGGTTAACACCATCTACTATCAAGATGGAATGGTGAAAGGCGAAAATACCGATTATGATGGATTTGTTGGTGTGTTGAAAACACATCAGATTGATGTCAAATCTAAAAATGTCTATGTGCTTGGTACTGGCGGTGCAGCCAAAGCTATTTATCATGCTCTTTGTGACTTAGGTGCTCATGTCACAATGGTAAGTAGAAACAAAAAAGATAAAGAAAAGGAATTTGAACATGTGATTGAGTATCGAGATCTCAATCCTAATTCAGTAGACTTATATATTCAGGCAACTCCTGTTGGAACCTTTCCCAACGTAAATGCTTCTGTTTTGACAAAAGAAGAAGTCAAGGGAAAAACGGTTATTGATCTTGTTTATAATCCATCAGTGACACAAATCATGAAAGATAGTAAAAAGGGAGTCGGTGGAATAAACATGCTCATCATCCAAGCTCTTAAATGTGAAGAAATCTGGTTTGAACGAGAAATAGAATTAACTAACAAATTGATTAGTGAATTGAAGGGAGTGATATTTGATGAATAGCTATGGAAATTTTTTTAAGGTAACCCTCTATGGTGAATCACACCAGGAAGCAATCGGTATCATTATTGATGGCATGCCTGCAGGTATCTTAATTGATGAAGAAAAAATAATGAATGACTTAAAAAAAAGACAACCTGGCGCTATTGGAACAACAAAAAGAAAAGAAGCCGATCTTTTTAGAATCACTTCTGGTGTTTTTAACCATCACTCAACAGGCTCTCCCATTCATTTAATGATTGAAAACCAAGATATTAAATCAAGTGACTATGAACATCTGAAACAACAACCAAGACCCGGTCATGCCGACTTTGTTTCAAGTGTGAAGTATCATGGGTTTCAGGACTATCGGGGAGGCGGAAGGTTTTCTGGTAGATTAACTGCACCATTGGTTGCTGCTGGAGCTATCGCAAAAATGATCTTACCCTTTGAGTTTCAACATCAATTAATCAAAGTCGGATCATTAACCGATATGAGCAAGCTTGATGAATATTTAACAGATATAGCATCAAAAAAAGATTCAGTTGGAGGTATTATCGAATTAACTGTTAAAAACATAATTGTCGGCTTAGGTGAACCATTTTTCAATAAGATAGACGCTGAAATAGGTAAGATGATGTTTTCTATACCTGCCGTGAAGGGTGTTGAAATTGGGATAGGCTTTTCTGGATCTGAAATGATGGGCAGTGCATTCAATGACATAATTATTGATGAAAAAGGAAAGACAAAGACAAATCATAGTGGTGGCATTTCCGGAGGCATATCCAATGGAAACGATCTTATCATTCGGGTCTTTATCAAACCGACATCCAGCATTCAACAAGAACAACAAACTTTTAATTTTCAATCTAATGAAGTTGAAAATCTAAAAATTGGCGGAAGACATGATGTCTGTATAGCAAGAAGAGCAGGGATTGTATTAGAAAATGCGCTTGCTATTGTTTTGGCAGATTTATATCTCATCAATAAAGCTTATCAATAAAAGCATAAAAGGAACTATTTGATTAAAACGGACACGATTAAAAAAGAGAAAGATCTCTATATGAAAAAAGCACTATTATTTATTACAATTTTATGCATATCTTTTTTGTGGGGTGCTCAGAATGTTAAGATGTATGAATCGATTGTTCTTGCGGATCAGCAAGATATTGATGCACTTCTTGATAATTTGAACTCTTCGAGGTATATAGAAGAAACAGATAAGATATTTGATATTTGGGATATGTTTATAGAATTGAAACGGATCAAATTGATATATATCGCAAATATCCTGAAGATTCACAAGAATATTTCTTTTTGAAATGTCTAGTAAAACTAATGGAATATAATTCACTATAGAGAATATGAAACAATCTTCAATGTATGCGATTTTGGACTGAAGATCCTTGTATTGGGAGTTCAATTATTTCTAGAGCAATCAACAATTACATCATAAATACATCAAGCTGCTCTGTATGGTTATTATTTGGTGATATTATTGAAATCTCAAGAGATGATATTAATGAAACAGAAGATTAACAAATTTATTGATTGGTTTGAAGACAAATTTGATTTTATTATTGACATTACAGCGTTAATTGGTGGAGCGTTTTGTATTCGATTGGCAATTTTTGTATTTGTCATGGTACTAATTTTTGATTTCACAGCACTGGACTACTTTGGTATCATTTTTATTCCAGGAGCTATTGGTTTTTTGGAATCATCATTCTCTTTGCGTTAAGAATTACTAGAAGTATCACAAAAAACAACAAATAATATACAAAATTAGCTTTATTATTACAATATCTTCGGTATATATATAGGTTATAGAATGAATAAAAGTGATATAGGGAAGTAAAATTGTCATTTCTATTGCAATCTTGGACTGAAAATCCTTGTGTTGGGAGTTCATTTTTCCCTAGAGCCACCATTAGTGGTTTTTTTTATCTTATAAAACAGATATGCCAAATTGATTATTTAATTTCGAGTATAATAGATATAGGTGATGGATTTGGAAATTAAGTTAGATCAAATCAAGGGTGTGGGTCCCAGTATGTTAAGAATCTTAAGAAATCAACACATATGGTCAACCTATGACCTTATTTTGAAATACCCCAAAGCCTATGAGGATTTTACTGTAACATCACTTGATAAAGCAGGACACAAAGACACAATCACAGTTCAAGCAATGATTACATCCGAATTGCAAATGCAACGCTTTTCAAAACGTGAACGCGTTGTGTTTGATGCAAAAATATTTGATCAGACGATTGAGATTATTGTTTTCGGTAGAGGCTATCTAATGAAACAACTCAACGTGTATGATGAAGTTATCATTAAAGGTGTCTATCATTTGTATAGAAAACAAATTGTTGCTGCATCCATCATGAAGCTTGATAAGAAAGTTCCCATCAAACCTATCTATGGCATAGAAGGTATTTATGATAGATCACTTTCAACAATCATCCAAACTATTTTTAATGAGCATCAGGTATCCATATTTGAAACCATACCCAAGCAGTTTATTGATATGTATCACTTATTGGGTCGACAAGAAGCCTATCAAAAATTACATTTGCCAAAAGCAATTTCTGATGTACATCAAGCAGAAAGAAGATTTAAATATGAAGAAGCATTTTATCTTCAGTTAAAATTGATTTCACAACAAGCAGCACATACACCAAGACCTCCAAAACCATATCAACTTGAAATGGTCAAATCATTAATTAACGAGTTGCCATATACACTCACTCAAGATCAAAAAGATGCAGTCAATGATATCTTTAGAGACTTTAAAAAACCATATACAAGCTACCGACTCATTCAAGGCGATGTTGGATCTGGTAAGACACTTGTTACTCTATTAGCGATTTATGCGAGCATTACAGCAGGTGAACAAGTATCATTCATGGCACCTACAGAATTGCTTGCAAGTCAGCACTTTCAGTATTTTTCAACGCATCTCAAGTCGTGTAAAATCGCATTATTAAGCGGTAAGACAAAAAGAAAAGATCTGTTAAAAGAATCCATTAAAAATCACGAATATGATCTAATCATTGGAACACATGCATTAATTGAAGATGATGTTGTGTTTGCTAACCTTGGACTGGTTATCATCGATGAGCAACATAAATTTGGAGTTAACACGAGAGATGAACTTATAGCTAAGGCTCATTGGAAAGATGTCATCTATTTAACTGCAACACCCATTCCAAGAACGCTTGCTATGATTGCATTTGGAGAGTCTCATGTGAGTATCATTAAAGAAAAACCAAAAAACAGAATACCTATAGAAACCAGATATATTCAAAAGGATAAAATTGGGGAACTCTATCAGTCCATAGATGTAGCAATTTCAAGAAATGAGCATGTTTTTCTTGTTGTTCCTGCGATAGATTCTACAAAGGTATCAGATAATATTGATACCGTCTATGAAGAAATCAGTTCAAGGTTTACGTGCCCTATATTTGTTTTACACGGAAGACTTCCAAATGAAGAAAAAGAACGCATGATGGAAAACTTTGTCTATACGCCTGGAAGTATTTTACTTTCTACCACCATGATTGAGGTAGGTATTGATATTTCTACGGCAACCTTGATGGCAGTATATTCAGCAGAGCATTTTGGATTGAGTCAACTCCATCAACTCCGTGGTCGTGTAGGCAGAGGAGAACTTAAAAGTATATGCTATCTGCTATCTGAAAAGGATGATGTTGAACGCCTGGAATTGCTTTCCAAAATAGACGATGGATTCAAATTGAGTGAATATGATCTTATCGCCAGAGGTCCAGGTGATTTTCTAGGCGTTGACCAAAGTGGATATCTGAAATTTAATTTTCTGGACTTATTAAGTGATTACCCTATACTAATTGAGGCTCAAAAGAATGTTTCTTCACTCTTATCAAGACCAGATTTTAAAACTAATCCTACTTATAAATATTTAAACAAGTACATTACAGAGTCACTTAAGATATGATATAATGATTTATAACGAAAGAAGGGATTTTATGATACGCTTAGCAGTCGACGGCATGGGTGGAGATTACGCACCCGAACCTATCGTTAAAGGGACAATGATGGCCTTAGATAAATTTGATAATATCGAAATCACACTATTTGGTGACGAAACTAAAATGGCACCTTTCTTAAAACAACATCCAAGACTTCATGTGGTTCATACGCCTCATTATTTGTCTATGGGTGAAAAAGATCCAATCAAACAATACAGAACAAATAAAGAATTATCAATGTTTATGGCGATGCAAATGGTTAAAGACGGGCTTGCAGATGCCATTATTAGTGCAGGACCAACACAGGCATTAGTTGTTGGTGGGCATTTCATCATTCGCAGAATGCCTAGCATGAAAAGAGTTGCGATTGCTCCTATTATTCCATCGTATGATGGTAGAGGAAGAATTTTGTTAGATTCAGGAGCGAACGTCGATTTCAAACCTGAGCATCTACTTGATTTTGCTGTATACGCAACCATCATGGCAAAAAAGGTTCTAAAGAGAAATAATCCACAGGTTGCTCTAATCAATATAGGTACAGAAGATGGCAAGGGTAGAGATTTCGACAAAGAAACCTTTGCATTATTAAAAGCAAGCAAGGATATCAATTTTTATGGAAATCTCGAACCCAAAGAAATATTTGTAACAGAGGCAGATATCTTGCTTTCTGATGGTTTTACTGCCAATATCGTGATGAAAACCATGGAAGGAACCGCTATGGGAATGGGCCAAGTGTTAAAGCGGGAAATCAAATCATCCATATTTGCTACCATTGGTGCGCTTTTCATGAAAAATGCGCTCAAACGATTCAAGAAATCTTTAGATGGATCTGAAATTGGCGGTGCGCTTTTAATGGGATTTAACAGTGTTGTCATCAAAGCTCAAGGATCATCCAAGGAAAAAGGATTTTTTAATGCCATTCGACAGGCAAAAGAAATGCTTGAAGCCAATGTTATTCAAATCGTATCAGAAGTACTGACAAAGAAAGAAGCGGTAGGAGAATGAAAGCTTTATTAAAAAAGCTAAATCTCCCATATAAGGATGAATCACTATACATTATGGCACTGACACATTCGTCATATGCTTATGAAAATCAAACCGACAAAAATGAGAAGCTTGAGTTTCTCGGTGATGCGGTGATTGAATTATTGATGAGTGATTATCTTTATAAAGAAGATTTAGAGAATGAAGGCACGATGACAAAAAAGCGAGCTCAAGCGGTCTGTGAAGAAGCTCTTGTTAAATATGCTACAAAAATACATTTAAAAGATTACATCCAGTTAGGTAAAGGAGAGCAGCTCAAAGGAGCGAATGATTCCATGATAGCTGATGCATTTGAAGCTTTATTTGGAGCAATTTACTTAGATTTGGGATTTCAAGAAACTTATAGGGTATTTCACAAAATTGTAGTTCCTCATTTTAAATTAGTGTGGGAAATCAAGGATTATAAATCTTCTCTTCAAGAATTTATTCAAAGTGGAGATAAACGTAATATCAGTTATCTAATCCTTAAAGAAAAAGGGCCATCTCATAACCGTGAATTTGAAGCTGCTGTCAAACTTGACAATCATATCACGCTTGGTGTCGGAAGAGGTAAAACTAAAAAAGAAGCTGAACAAAACGCTGCGCATGACGCATTAAAGAAGGGCAATTATGATTCTAAAGAAAATGTATGAGGATTATGATTTAGCAATTGAACGTATTTTGATTAAGGAATATAAGCGTTTAAAATTATCCATGCAAGAGATGTCAGTTTTACTTGCTCTTTTTTCAGTCTATAAGAAAAGAAAAACATTTTCTATCAATGCAATTGCACGAAGAGTAGAATTTAATCAAAATGAAATTGGAACATGTATTGAAGCTTTGATGAATAAAGGATTCATGAGTATCTCACTTGAACAAAAAGATGAAAAAGAAAGAGAAGTATTTGAACTTGATCCCACATTTATAAAAATTGAAGAATTATATCAACAAGACGAGACAGAAAAGCTAAAACAGTTACATGAAACTTCCATCAGTGAATCCATTAGACTACTTGAGCAAGGACTCGGTCGTCAGTTAATGGCGTTTGAATTAGAAAATATCAGAAGATGGTATGATGAAAAAGATTTTAAGCATGAACAAATCATAAAGGCTATTAAATCAGCAAAAGATAGAGTCAGCATTAAATATGTGGAACGCATCTTGACTCAAGCCATTCCTAATCCGATTGAAATTGATCAGGATGTGGAAAACGCATTAGATGAAATCTATAAAAAGATCAAATGAGTAGGGTCGAACAAATTCTTTCAGCTTTAGATCAGATGTTTCCTGATGCGAATGTCGAGCTTTTGCACCACAACCATTTTGAATTGCTTGTTGCTGTTGTTTTAAGTGCTCAAACCACAGATGTCAGTGTTAACAAGATAACACCCTTGTTATTTCAAAAGTATCCTACACCCAAAGACATGTCACAAGCAGAATTAAAGGATCTTGAAGAGCTTATTATGTCGATTGGATTATATAGAAATAAAGCAAAGAATTTGAAGACACTTGCCTTAGAATTGTATTCAAAATATAATAACCAGGTTCCAAACACTCGAGAAGCACTTGAATCCTTACCTGGGGTTGGCAGAAAGACGGCTAATGTTGTCTTAAGTAATGCCTTTGGGATACCAGCGTTTGCGGTTGACACACATGTCTCTAGAGTATCGGCTCGACTGGGATTGGCAAAAGAGAGTGACAACGTTTTAGCAATTGAAAAAAAACTGATGAGTCAGATTCCAATAGAAAAGTGGCAAAAAGTACATCACCAACTCATCTTTTTTGGTAGATATCACTGCTTAGCTAGAAATCCCAAATGCAGTCAATGCTTACTATTTGATTTATGCGTATACCAAAATAAAAATTAAGGTCTAAATAAAATAAATCACAAAAAAAACAACGGGTGAGATTTACCCGTTGTTTTACATTTGACTTAATATCTTTGCTTTTTGTTCGAGATAGTCCTTCTCATCAATTAATCCTGCATTCTTCATATCCAGTAATTTTTTCAATCTTGCTTCAAGGGAATCAGTTTGTTGTTTTTCCTTATTTGGCATTTCCTTAACTTTTTCAATTTGGTCTCGACAAAGATTTGGTAAATGTCCGTATAGTATTTCATAAAAGTCGAATGGAAGAAGATATTTAATCATCATCTCACTTGAATCTCTATAGACTATCACTGTTCTGCGATCATCATGTACGATGAGATGACTTTCAATTGGATTTGTCTTCGATTGTCCCATGACAATTGCTCCACCAATACCAGCAATTTGTTCTCCAACGATTGCTCCTGCAATATTTGGACCTGTACTTCCACCCCCAGATATTTTATTTTCATAATATTTATCACCACTTACATAGTAGTATTTAATCTGACTAAAGTTCAGTTCAAATAAGTCAATTTGCGCATACGATTTCCAATTGCTGACTTTTGGAGGATAAGGGAAAAAGGAAATAGCTGTTTTCGTGAACCATATATGTTGGTTTTGAAAAAAATTTGAGCTCATTTCAGAAATGGAGTAAGTCTTTTCCGGGATATTGATACGTGAAAGTCTTTCGTAGTATGCGTAAAGTTTTTCACCATATTTTGTAACATTATTCATTTTTGAAACATAGGATCCAATAAACCCACCCATGAAAAGGATTAAAATAGTTCCAAATATACCAATAAATATCGGCATATTTAGTTCTTCAGTTGAACTTATGATGAAATAAAATATAACAAATATAATTGGAAACATAATCATAGGTATGATTAAATGATAATGTTTCTTTCTTTCCTGTTGAATTAAAGACTCAACATGGGTTTTGCTAGCCTCCATTTTTTACCTCTTTAAAAACGCTCTAGCGTTAATTTGATTAGAAAAATTGATGATGTACCTTCTTGACTTCAGTATACACCCATACAAATTAAATGAACTCAATTCTCCATATTTTTTATATATTTATCAAAGCATTTTTTGATTTAGATTTGATATAAAAATATAATTGCTGAGAATAAAGACAGGGGGAGAATAATGAACATCAATATGATACAAATCAAGAAACTGGTTATGAGCAGAAAGGAACAAAAGTTATACGAAACAAAACCCATTGGATCAGCAATAAAGTTTAAACGCAAAGAAATGAATATGACGCTTGAAGAGGGTGCTGAGGGTATATGTAGTGTTTCATATTTATCCAAACTAGAAAACAATTTAATTGAACCTGGCGAGCAATTTGTTGACTCACTTACTAAGCGATTCGGTTTACAAGATTTTTATGAGGAGCACCAAGATACGTATGTATCGGATTTCACTCAAATTATCGAGCATTTAACAATGGGTAGCACACCTCAAAATGATCTAATGTTAAACTATCAAGAAAGAAGAGATTACCAGGCTCAGCTCATACAAATGGGATATCATACGATTCTAAAAAATAGTGAGCAAGCCATGAAATCCTTCCATGATTTAAAAATGTATTTACCGAACTTGAGACATGATGAATTTACTTTGTTTCTAATCTTGTCAAATATTTATCTCTATCAAGAAAATAGACACAGTGAAGCTTATGAACTTTTATTGATGGCTGCCAAATTTGAGCACTTACCCCAAAATCTTGTCTTACTTTTGCTTAAGTGGAGACTCTTAAATGCCTTTAGAATGCATAAAATCTCAGAAGTTTTTAATCATTATCCAGTTTATGTTAATATGGTTGTTGATATTGAACACTACCAGTTATTACAGGAAATTAGGAATGAATATGTACAATTTGAAGCTTACTTCCAATCTCCGAAAAACATGGAAAAGACGCTATCAAAAATGAATAGTTTAAGTCTAGCTGACAAAAATCATGCACAAGCGAAATCACTATTTTTTCACCAAAGATATGAAGATGTCATTCGTTTGGCGAAGCCATACTATAGGCAATACAGTCAATGGCTTGTCCTTTACCTCATGTCTTTGGATTATGCTAAGAAGCATAATGAAATATCAGTACTACTTTCCAATACAAATGAGTTGTCCGATTTATGCAATACTTCAAAATTACTCATTGCCCATCTTAAGTACAAATATAAAAGCGACAAAGAGCAATTACTAAGTTACCTTAGAAGAGAAATACTTGGAGTCAAGCATTTGACTGATGAATACCACGTATTAGACTATCTAATGGTTGATGCTCAGCATCTCTTTTCAACACATCAACACTATAAAGAAGCAGTACAAGTGACTACACACTATTTACCCAGACTTAAAACTCTGAAAAAATCAGATCTTATATAAACAAGGAAAGAATTAGGATAGCAATATCCTTTTTTTATATGATAGCAAATTCTAATTATTTATCCAGAAAACAACATAGACAAAAAACTCACCATTAAAAAAGTGAGTGTATCAGCATCTATTATAAAAAACCTAAATCATTAGTTTGTTATAAATGTCTAAAGGGACAAACTGTAACTTACCCTCACTCAGGGCAAGTGTCGACAGGAAAAGGAGCATCTTCTGTTTTCATATATTCAGCATAAATAGCAAAGTTAACGCGAAGAGCAAAGTGACAAGACAAACATTTCATGTCTACCATGACATCGAAATTTGGAATTGAGATAAACTGAGAAAATGAAGAAAGAGGACCAGGTATAAGTCCACGTTCAACAGCAGATTTATACTCACCATAGAGATTCTGTTTTTGAATAAAAGAGATGTTAGTTTTGATGGTATTAAAGAATTTAGGCATCGGAGATAAACCCCTCTTTCGTAGAATTTGGTAGAAATGAATAATCGAGATTGAGAATCATCAAAGATCCACAGTGACAACGTATCGGGTTATACTTGTATGTTGATTTAAGGAGATAAACCCAATTGATCTGACGTTTAAGATGAAGGACATGTGAAGCGCTGATGAGTTTTTTAATTGATGGAGGGTTTTTTGTTGTTCGATTCGAATAGAAACCATAGTAACGGATGAGATGAAATCCTTTATCGGGAATATGTTTAATGAGTTTGATCATAAACTTATAGACATGTTCAGTGATGGTTTGTCTACCCAGTTTAAGATTTTCATTAGAGATATGATCATCTTCATGAGGGTCAATGGCCAAGAGACAGTATGAGAAACAGGATCAAAGTCATCGATTCTTGATTCAGCAATTGCGGGATGAGAAGCATAACGTGCGATGTAGTCAGCAATCTGCTTAGTTTTTTTGATTGAAGGTTGTTTATCAACCTGAGGGCCGTAGGTGTAAAAACCGTGCTTATACTTTTTGATAAGAAAAGTTCTGAGTCGATTAAATCGATTATAGTCATCTTTGGAAGCGTGGTCTTTCAAGTAATCGGAAACATTTTTAAGTAGAAGGTACTGCCAACACTTACGCAGCTTTTCAAAAGGAAAGAAGGACATGACAGAAAGATTTTGGTCTTTATCGATCAGTCTTTCAGCAACTAGGGCATGGATATGAGGGTTGGTTTTCATATCCCTACCGTAAGAGTGTAAAAACGAGATGATGCCAAGTCGCCTGTCAAGTTTGATGTCATCTTTGGTTTTCCTGATGGAAAGATGAAGTGCTTCGTTGACGGTTTGAAAGAGAATATCAAATAAGCCGCGATACATCCAAAAATACTTTCGCATTTCTTTAGCAATTGAGAAAACGAAATGGCGATGAGGACAATCCATTAATTTGGACTGAATAGCAAGTGTCCTTTGGAGTCGGTAGGTCTGGTTACAGGATGGACAAAATCTAAAATGACATGAAAGTCCTTGAAGGTGGTAGTTATCATAAGAAGGACATTCGAAGAAAAGATAGCCATATTTGAGATTACGACATTTGATCATCTTTTCGACGTTTTCAATGATTGCTGGACGAAGAAGATGAGAAAAATGAAGTTTAAAGGTATCCCAGTAAGTGGCAAAGATGACTTGAATTGAGGGTTTATCTTGATTATAAACTTTAAGGTTAGATAACTTATTGAGTTCGTTCTCATAAATATCTTTTCCCTGCATAGCTGCAAGAGATAAGAGGTCTTGATACTTATATTTAACCAAAATAGGGTTCATAGTTTAATTATATAAGATTTGAAGAAAAAGAAAAAGGCGATTTAATCGCCCCGAGTGAATTTATTCACTTTTGTTCTCGTATCCCTTGCAATAGTAATCTATATTAAGAATTCATTTTATCATCCATAAAATAATTGCAATTAGTATCAGTAAACCCCCTATTAGTAATCTTATTGTTTATTCTGATGAGTGCACATTAAGAAACGACAATATTAGATCTAAAAATGTCCATGTAGTTTATGAAGGCGAACTCGCAAGACTATTTAAATCTAATTAGATGATACTGAAAAGCTAAAATTAATGATGATGTTTTGAAGAATAAAAAGAACAATTAGTTGAATTAGATCGTTTCTAACTGGATAAATTACATGAACACCTATAGGGAATAAAAGTAAAAATAATATGGATGAATAAGCATTAGTAATTGTGTGCAAATTTGGACTGAAAATTCATCTTCTAATTTTAAGTAGCTTTGCATATAACAAAACATAATCACTCAATCACGATATAATTCAACTAGCATAGTAAAAAAGTCCGATTCTGTGATAAACAGACTCGAACTTTAATAGAATTATTCGTGATTTCATTTATTTGATAGATTCTAAGTAAAGGCAGTTTCAAATATTTTTTGTATTTTTCCACTCGTATATCTATAATTTGAATTTTTCAGATAGAAACTTTATACTCCTTCAATAATATAACACATTTTGTCCAAGATGGCATACATAAGCATATCGAATGAAGGAAATTCCCCTACGTTCGTTTCTGTATAGTAACTTCCATGACATGTATCATAAGATAGAGTGATAAGATTTGAAGAACTATCAGTAAATAATTGATTTAATTCTGTGCTCTGTGAATCTCCATTATTCACTATTATTATGTAGAAACACTGCACTTTGTACAATCCATCTATTTGGTCAACTGTCCCAAATTCATCTTCATCATAAACATTCATGTCTATAATCAAAAAATTATAGTCTAAAAAGTGGTTTAGAGGAATCTCATCAATATTCGTTACACTAATCGGATTAAAATCTCCATTAAAATCAATTGCATCACTATAAACATAAACATTTGCATCGGTATCTTCTACAAGTTCAATTCTTTCAAAATAATTTGCAGGGACACCATCAGGTATCCTATTAAATGGTAAGGAAAGAAAAATTGCGATGCCAATAATAATAATAAATGCAATAATAATTATGCTGCTTCCTTTTCCGTTCATTGTGTCTCCTCAATAATTAATGATTAATAGTATATATGCGTATGATATGATGTACCAAACAATACGTTTTTCCATATTCCAGTAGTCGATGAAAATCTTGTGTAGACATATGAATTATTCACAAATGAACCTGCTGTACTCATATTATTGGTCAAATCAACCAAGAATGTACCTTTATTGTAAGTCATACCATTTCTATAACTACAGTCACTACCGTTACATTGATATAAAAAAGTAATATCGAATATCTCGGAATATGCTTGGTGACCATAACTAAAATTTAATTCACTAACTTCAAAGGTTACAGACCCACTTACTTTTGGGACATCACTGATTTCTATTGAAGCTGTGTATGTTGTTGTTGATGGTGCTTCCATAGGTGAAGGTTGTTCCATTTGATTACCTGTTCCAGTTCTATATAGTATCCATAACCATAATCAACAAATCCATCAGTGATATCTGAATGCATATTTTGAGTATATGTATAACTATCAAAAAATGTTTTAATACCCAAAAATCCTTTAATCCATACATCTATTGGATTTGTTGTAGTTCTGATAATCACAGATGCCCAATCATCATCTGTTTGATCCTCATATACAGCAGTCTTTATTTGAGAAAACCCAACAGCGTATAGAACACCATACATATTCTCCACATAAGTATAACCTTCAACTGTCTCAGTATCTTTACATGTCCCATACTGAACCGAATCAACTGTAAACCCCATGCCATTAGATGTTGCATCTGCATTTACATGCCCAAAGTCAAAAGCGACAACAATTAATAATGTCATCATTGTAAAAATAACTATCTTCTTCATTTCTTACCCCCAAATTTTTTGTGCATTATTGCACATTTATAAATGTATTGTACCAATTGCATCATTTATTGTCAATATGAATAACACTCTTTTGAATAATGATTAAAATTTGAATTTACAAGTAATTATAGTCCATAGAGAACATATTATTCATAAAAAAGAAATCCATGAAAATTCCATGCAAGCTTTTATATCCGAGTGAGATACGAACGAAAAAACTTATCACTCTTTTATCATTAGTTATCTTGTCTGATTATGAAATTACATATTGTAAACGAGAGTTGAACTTAGGTTCAGCTCTTTTTTTATAATAACAAAAATGAAGGTTTCTTTTGTCGAGAAATTGACTAAATGAAAAAAATCCTATATACTTATATAGGCTAAGGAGGAAGCATCATGCGCATTGTAAAACTATTTCGCTTAGCAAAGGGCTTCTTTGTACTTTTCTTGGTTGCAGCACTTTTAACAGCATTTCACCAATGGACTTACTCGAATGTCCCCCTATTCACACAATATTTAATCAAAACATTACTCGCTCAACCGGGAATTGCGGTTGGTAATGTATCCGTAGGTGAAGTATATTTACCTGCTTTTTTGATTTCCTATTTTGAAAAAACTCAGGATGTTATGGGGATTGTGATGAGAATCGCTATCTCATTGATGACACTTCAACTCTTTAGATTTTCACTTCGGTTTGTAGAAATGTGGACCAAAGGATATCTCCTTGAACGTATGGGAGAAAAAATGCGCATTCGGCTTTATGGACACATCCAAGACTTGAATTATCAATTCCACAACAATGCCGATACTGGAGATTTGATTCAACGCGTGACAACAGATGTTGAATCAACAACTGGATTTTTAGCAGGACGTATGCTCGATGTTGTGCATCTATTTGCTACCTTATTTTTTGGTGCCTATCAACTCATCTTGATTAATGCCACGATGGTTTGGATTACGCTATCCATCGTTCCTTTTGTTGCTGTTTCCTCAATAATTTACTTTGTGAAAATTGATAAGATTTTCATGAACATTGAGCACACAGAATCAAAAATGATGACAGTTATTCAAGAAAATCTTTCAGGATCAAGAGTCGTCAAAGCATTTGCCAATGAAGTTTACGAGATCGAAAAAATGGATTCAAAGAATAGAGAATATGCAAATGCACTTAAAAGAGCAAATAAAATTGTTGCTGTCTATTGGGGTGTAATGGATTTTGTGGGAATCAGTCAGTACTTGCTTATTATTGCAATTGGAGTCTATTATGTTCAAAGAGGTCAAATGGATGCAGCTGGAGTCGTCGCATCACTTTCACTTGTTGGTATGCTCATTTGGCCTATTCGAGGTTTAGGTCGAATCATCAATGATTTCGGTAAAGCTTTGGTAGCATCCGATCGTATCAATGAAATTTTGAGTAAACCAAGTGAATATAATGATGATGGTACATTATCACCAACAATCAAAGGCGATATTGAATTTAAGGATGTATCCTTCAAATTCTCTGATACGAATGAGCATTTATTGAAAAAAGTTAGTTTTAAGATTCAAGCGGGTCAAACTGTTGCCATTATTGGTAGAACCGGTAGCGGAAAATCAACAATCATCAATCTATTATTACGTATGTATGATTATCAGGACGGAGATATTTTCGTAGATGGCATATCACTTAAGGATATAAAAAAGAAGCACATTAGAAATCAAATTGGTGTCGTTTTACAGGATCCTTTCTTGTACTCTAAAACTGTATTTGAGAATATTGCTATTGCACATAAAAACGCGGAAAAAGACCGTGTTTATCAAGCTGCAGAAACAGCAGCTCTTGAAAAGGATATCAAAACATTCAAGCAAGGATATGAAACTGTCGTTGGTGAAAAAGGAACGACTTTATCCGGAGGACAAAAACAAAGAGTTGCCATTGCACGAGTTCTCGTTTCAGATAAGCCAATTCTTATTTTTGATGATGCACTATCTGCAGTAGATACGAAGACGGATATGATGATTCGTGAAGCACTGCTTAATAAAAATTATCGAAACACGACAATCATTATCACACACCGCATTACCACAGCTAAAGAAGCTGATTTAATCGTTGTCCTTGAACAGGGTAACATTGAAGCTATTGGAACACATGATGAGCTTAGCCAACTCCCTGGACTTTACCAAAAGTTATGGAGTATCCAAGGCAAGCTTGAAAAGGAATTCCAAGAGCTGATAAAGCGAGGTGAGAACGATGCATCGTGAAGATGATCAGGATGTTCAATATAAAGTTCAACTAGGCACATGGAAGAAGATTCTAACAATCGTTTTCAAATCGAAAAAAAGAATCTTTCTTTTAGTCATGTTTTCTGGATTTATTGCAGTACTTGATGCTTTATTTCCATTGATAAATCGCTATGCAATCGATGTTTTCTTCATTGGTGGCGATTATTCAACTTGGCCTTATTTCATTGTTGTCAATTTATTGGTGGCATCTGGATTCGGATTAGGCATTTGGGGCTTTATTCATCAGGCTGGCATTATCGAAGCGGAAACAAGCTATGAGTTGAGAAGACAAGCATTCAAAAATTTACAGCGATTATCTTATTCTTATTTTGATAAAACTCCTCAAGGGTGGATTATGGCAAGAATGACTTCTGATGCCAGAAGATTATCACTCATCATTTCTTGGGGTATCATCGATTTTGTTTGGGCAGCATTCTCAATGTTCATCATCATGATTGTGCTCTATATAACATTCTTTAAACTTGCATTAATCATTACAATTATTCTACCTATCATGTTAACGGTCGCATACATTTTTAGAAAATTGATTTTAAAACAACACCGTATTGCTAGAAAGCATAATTCCCAGTTGACAGCACAATATAACGAAGGTTTTTTAGGTGCTAAAACCACGAAAAGCTTAAGTATTGAAGAAAGTAATTTTATGGAATTTTCAGAAACTGCCCATAAGCTGAAACGCGCAAGTGTTAAAGCGGTTATCTCGTCAGCGTTATTCTCGTCTATCATCTTGGTACTTGCATATATTGCTGTAGCAACTACAATGGTTCAAGGCTCTATCTATGTCCTTGAAGTTATCATAACCATAGGTACCTTACAAATGTTTATTTCATACACTGTAAATTTCTTCGAACCTGTTATGGCTATTTCTAGAATCCTATCGGATTTTCAAAACGCACAAGCATCAGCTGAGCGTATTGTTGGCTTGATAGAGACAAAATCTGATCTTGTGGATACTCGGGAAGTTGAAGATATTTATGGTTCTTTATTTGATGATAAGAAAGAAAATTGGGAGTCATTGATTGGTAATATTGAGTTTAAGGAAGTCACTTTTTTCTACAATGAAAATGAAAATATATTAACCAATTTTAATCTCAAAATTGAAGCAGGAAAAAGTGTAGCTCTAGTTGGACATACGGGTTCAGGTAAGACAACGCTCATCAATCTCTTATCGAGATTTTACGAGCCTAAATCTGGATCGATTCTAATTGATGGCAGAGATTATAGAGAAAGAAGTATTCATTGGTTGCATAGTCGACTTGGCTATGTGCTTCAGAGTCCACATTTATTTAGTACAACAGTCATGGAAAACATTAGATATGGTCGTTTGAATGCTACTGATGATGAAGTTATCTATGCATCCAAAATGGTTGGGGTTGATGATTTTGTTCAAAAACTGGATAATAGATACCAAACATTTGTGGGTGAAGGAGGAAATCTTCTTTCCGTTGGCCAGAAACAACTCATTTCATTTGCTCGGGCTGTTCTTGCTGATCCTAGAATTTTAATTTTAGATGAAGCAACATCATCGATAGATTCCGAATCCGAAATTGTGATTCAAAATGCGACGAATATGTTATTGCATGATCGTACAAGTATTATTGTTGCACATCGATTATCTACGATTGTTAGTGCCGATGTAATTGTCATGCTTGATATGGGTGAAATCATCGAGATGGGATCTCATGAGGAATTGCTTGCCAAAAGAGGAGCATACTTTGAACTCTATCGAAACCAGTTCATCAAAGAAAAAGAAAAAGAATACGAAGACACATTATAATTCAAGTAAAAGGGCATCTGACACTCTACCATAAGATAGAGGTGATATGATGTCCTTTTTATTATCGTTTTTAAGTTTCTTTTCAGTATTGACTGTTAGAGTTGAATGGATTAATCATAGATTAGATATCCCCCTAGAGGCCAACATCGAAAACTATAAAGAATTGCCTGAGGCAAGACTGTTCATTGATGATATCTTAACTGAAGATCCATTGATGTTCTATGAACGAGATGGCGTTGATCACACTTTCTTTTCAGTTGTAACAACCAGTTACGTTAAATCGTTTACCATCAGGTACCGGGTTCACTTTCCAACCTATGATCTCATCCATACAGAAGATATCATCTTCAACATTGTCGATTTAATACCACCAATTATTCAACAAGTTCCCAGTTTTAGAATACCCCTTAATCAAAGCATGCCAAATTTCACAAATGGATTAATCTATTATGACAATTATGATGAAATTGAAGATTTGCAGTTGAATGTCAACAGCTTGGAAGTGATTTTGGATCAGGTTGGCACATATACCATTTTCTATCAGTTATCGGATACTTCAGGGAATGTGACAATAGCATCTACAACACTTGAAGTTTATGATTATTTGGCACCCATCATCACTTTAAAGAAACCCATAATCATTAATTATGAAGATGAACTGAGGTGGCAGGATTTTCTAACTATCCAAGATAATGATGATGTTTTTCCTGATGTCTATATTGATGATTCTAATGTCGATTATGCTCATATAGGAACATATCAGATTTTAGTAACAGCAACTGACAAAAATGGACTATCAACAACTTTGTTGTTAGATTTATCGATCATCGATAATCAACCACCGGAAATTGCAGTAAAAAGTCAACCCTTGCCCATTCCGGTATTTTCAAGTCCGTCAGATATAGATTTTTTTTCTTACATCATTAGCGTTAGTGACAATTATGATCAATTGTCCATCAGTGATGTCATCATCACTTACGACATTGAATTTGATATGTTAGGAGCTTACTATATCTACTTTGAACTGGAGGATTTTTCTGGAAATCGTGCTGAAATAAAGATGAAAATCTACGTTGTAGATCAAGAAAAACCAGTCATTACCATGTTATCGCCACTTGAATTTGATGTATTTAGTCCAGAACCGTTTTATATTGATTACATAGAATATGTCGATAATTACACGGATTATGAGCAGCTTATCATTAAAATCATTGAATCCGTTCGCATGGATATCATCGGAAATTATCCCTTAACGATTGAAGTCACCGATACATCAGGTAATAAGACCATTCTCAGAACATATATCCATATTATCGATCGCATCAAGCCCGAAATTGAGCAATTAAACGATATCATCATCACTGATTTTAGCAAAAAATCACTAGTATATTATTTTAAAGCAACCGATAATTATGACGATTTGAATGAGCTAATTATAACTGTTGATGATGGATATGTGGATTACGAGAAAATAGGAAGCTATCCAATAACGGTCTATGCTTATGATTTATCTTCGAATATGGAGTACTTTGATACAGAACTCATGATTATCGATATACTGGAACCTGAACTCATTTTAAAACAAAGCGTTATTACAATTGAAATCTACTCAGTACCCATCAATTTAACATCCTATATCATTCAAGCATCAGACAATTATGACTCTCTTGATATATTTGATGTCCTTTGTCAGGGAGAAATCAATTACCTTGTTATTGGGGTTTATACGATTGAATTTGTGCTCAACGATTCTTCGATGAATATCACAAGAAAGAGTCTTTATGTCACAGTTGATGACTTGACACCACCTTCAATTGAATCTTCTCTGATGATACTATCTGTAGGAGATTATTTTGATCCCTTATTAGGGATTGAAGTTCAAGATAACCTAGACGACTTTGAAGTACAATACTTTCCTCAAATACTAGACACCAGTACACCAGGAAAAAAGACTGTAAGTTATGTCGTTACTGACAAAAGAGGTAATTATACGACTCACATTCGCGAAGTTATTGTTGAGCCTAATCAACAAGAGGTTAGCCTGATTGCATACGTTCCCATAACCTTGATTACCATCATTGGAGCTGGTGCATGCTACTATTTCTACAAACGATTAAGGTAGGTTCTATTTTTTGACAAAAACTCTAAATTAAAATATAATGTGTAGGTAGATACAATAGATAACATTAAAAGGAGAAATCACAATTATGGCTGATGTATTGCTCGTTTACTGGAGTGGAACTGGTAACACCGAAATTATGGCTGAAAAGATTAAGGAAGGACTTGAAAACGCAGGTATATCTGTAGATTATAGAACAGTTGATCAAGTGAGTCCTAGCGAAGTAATCGATTTTGAAAAAATTATATTTGGCTGCCCATCAATGGGTGTTGAAATATTAGAAGAAGACGAATTTGAACCATTTTTTGAAGAAGTGGAACCATCATTAGTAGGTAAGAAAGTAGCAATATTCGGATCCTATGGATGGGGGGAAGGCGAATGGATGGACAGCTGGCAAGACCGTGTTGTTGCATCTGGAGCAGTACTCTTCAAAGAGGGTTTGAAAATCAATTCAACTCCAAGCGGTGACGAAGAAGATACATGTGTTGCATTTGGGGAAGAATTTGCAAAGTTCTAACGATTATAGAAAAATGCTGAGTCAAGCATTTTTTTTAGATAAATACTGTTTATCTTGATATAATAGGACTAGGTGATTAATATGTTCGGTGTTCTTTATATGCAAAGTTCATATAGCATGCTTAAAAATACAATCCCCCTTTCTTCCTTAGTAAAGGAAGCCAAATTGGGGGGATATGATTTTATTGCCCTAAGTGATGAGAATTTACATGGCATGCTAAAGCTTCAAAAGGAAGCACAAGACAATCAAATCAAACCTGTTTTAGGACTCAAGATTAAAGTTCAAACCGATCTTGCTGAAACAGGTTTTTTAGTCTATGTCAAAAACGATATCGGGTACCAAAATCTTTTAGCTATTTCACTGATGAAGAGCGAACAAAACCTAGACCTTAAAGAGATAGTACTTCATCAAGAAGGCCTGATATTTGTAACTTCGGGTAGTGATTCACTCATTGATTCATCAATTATCAAACAAGACTATGACCAGGCTAAACACTGGATTATCCAATTTAAAAACGCATTTGATGATTTTTATTTAGGCTTATGTCTTGATACATTTGATATGGAGATGAAAGTCTCTCCAATTTTGTATCAGTTATCCGAACAAACAGACATCAGAATGCTTCCTATACATCAGACATCATACCTGAACCCAGAAGATAGAGACGTTTATGAAGCCTTAATCAAAATTGATGACGAAAAAAACGAAATGCCAAAGGATGCAAACTATGCCTTGCTATCTAGAAATGCGCTTATTCACATGTTTTCTGATTATCCATATATCTTTGATTCGCTTACTCAAATGATTGCTACAATTTCTTATACTTGGCAAATGCCAACCTTTCAAATGCCAATCTACAAGGTAGAGGAAGGCACCCCAAGTCAATATTTAAGCTCCTTAGCTAAGGTCGGATTGAAAAAAAGATTGACAAAAATCGCAAATGCCGATGAAAAGACGTATCAAGAGCGTTTACTCTATGAGCTTTCCATTATCCATAAAATGGGTTTTGATCATTATTTTTTGATTGTCTATGATTTTGTCAAATATGCTAAGACGCATGATATCTTAGTAGGTCCAGGACGAGGATCTTCTGCGGGATCACTTGTGGCATATTGTTTAGGCATCACTGATGTGGACCCCATTACTTATGATCTTTTGTTTGAACGTTTTTTAAATCCAGAACGCATCAGCATGCCTGATATTGATATGGATTTTCCCGACAATAAAAGAGATGAAGTTTTACAGTATGTCAAAGAAAAGTATGGAGATCACCACATTGTTTCTATCGTTACATTTGGTACTTTTGCGTTACGCTCATCGATTAGAGATATAGCACGTGTCATGAAAATTGATCCATCTCGAGTCAAGGGAATCATTCAAAGAGTCGTTAATGATGATATTGACCCAACCGATTATGAAATGGTCAGACTTCTTAATGTAGCTAAAAAGATTGAAGGACTTCCAAGACACACGGGGACACATGCCGCAGGCATGATTCTTGCACAACAGGACTTATCTAAATATATCCCCTTACAAAAAGGGTTATATGACTTTTTTCAAAGTCAACTTGAAGCAAAGGATCTCGAATCTCTCGGACTTCTAAAAATCGATTTTTTAGGCATTAGAAACCTTTCTGTCATCGATAATGTTATTAAGATGATACACCAAAGAAGTGAGGTGTTTCATCTGCCAGATTTGAAGTTGGATGACTCAAAGACATATGAATTACTCGAAAGTGCTGAAACTGATGGTATTTTCCAATTGGAATCCATGGGTATGCGTGCAGTTCTTCGCAAACTGAAACCAAACCAATTTGAAGATATTGTTGCTATATTAGCATTATTTAGACCAGGTCCGATGGATCATATAGATGAATATATCAAAAGAAGAAATGGAAAGCATTTTGAATATGTTCATCCCAAATTAGAAAGCATTCTCAAATCCACATACGGCATCATCGTTTATCAGGAACAAATCATGCGCATTGCACATGAATTTGCGGGATATACACTTGCTGAAGCTGATCTGCTCAGAAGAGGTATTTCAAAAAAAGATAAGCAAATTCTTGAGGAAGAACGCAAGAGATTCATTCAAAAATGTCAAATCAAAAACTATAGTACGAATATCAGCGAACAAATATACGATTATATTGTCAAATTTGCCGATTATGGATTCAATAGAAGCCATAGCGTGGCCTATGCTTTGGTTGCTTATCAAATGGCATATTTAAAAGCTAATTATTATCCTCTTTTCATGACGATTCTTTTATCAAGCGTTACGGGAAACGATGGATTGACCAATGATTATCTTAACGAAGTTAGAAAACATCAAATCAGAATTCTGCCTCCTAATATCAATCAATCCACTGATCGCTACATTTACGAAAATGATGCTATCTATTTACCTTTACTAGCTATAAAGAGTATCGGAAGATTAACGGTTCAAAGGATTAGCGAAGAAAGAACAAAGGGTATTTTTACGGATTACCAAAGCTTCAAACTTAGAATGAAAAAGGATTTTAATGAAAAGAATCTGGAAATGCTCATTCACAGTGGTGCACTTGATGATTTTAAATTGAATCGAAAAACAATGAGTTATCACAAACAAATCGATGACGCCGGTTATGAGCAATATATTACTGATTTCAAATTAATCATAACAGAAGATTATTCATTTGCTGAAAAAGCTGAATATGAAAAAGAAGCCTTGGGTTTCAATATGATTTATAGTCCAATCATGGCATATCAAGATATCATCAAGGCACAGCACTTGAAGACTTTAAGTGCATTGGAAAATGAAAACGAAATCGAAGTGTTGGCTTATATCAGAAAAACAAAAACTATTAAAACCAAACAAGGAAAACCAATGGCATTCGTAGAATTAGATGATGGTATGGTACAATTAGAAGCAACAATCTTCCAAGATACTTACGCTAAATATCAAAGTATCTTAACCAATGATATTTGCATTTTTAAAATTAAAGTCAACAGCTATAAGGATCAAAAGACATATGTCATTGAGTCCATTAGATTCATTGGCTAAACATCAATCAAAAGGAGAGCATCTAATGAAATTAGAAAAACTAACAAAAAGACAAAGAAACGAACTAGAACAGGAGTATCAAAGCCTTTTCGGAGGACAGATTTCAGTGATGAAGACCCTATTTAAGACAAATTTAGATAGCATAACACTAGATGAACTATTAGAAAGCGTGAGCTCAGTTTTGTATCAAGTAATGCAGACTAAAGGAAAAAGTAAAGCGGAGATGTTGATTGAAAAAATGTGTTTATCAGCGTTAGAATATGACGTTTTGCTTTTTTGTGAACCAGAAATTGGAGAACACGAAGCCAATATCTATTTTTATAATCACTACCAAGTATTCGAATACACAGACATTAGAATCAAGAATGCATATGATTTAAAAAAACTAATCATCATGATTATGCATGTTGGCAAGCAATACGACCATATTTTGCACTATGACCGTGAGGCTGAAATGGATATTAATGATTATCAGCTTCTAGATGGCATTGATCAGGATTATATTCTTGAAATGAACAATCAATATCAAACAAAGAAGGCATTAAATTAGCAGGTGTTTTAAATGACAAATGAAAATAGAAAAGATATCTTAAAAGCTATATCCATTGGATTGATTATCAACATATTATTAACTCTACTTAAACTGACTTCAGGGATTGTTGGGCACTCTCAGGCATTAATGAGTGACGGACTCAACTCTTTTTCTGACGTCTTTATCAGTATAATGTTGCTTGTTGTTTTAAGAATAGCAACCAAAAAACCCGATCACGATCACCCATATGGTCATGAAAAGTTTGAGGGAATTGCCTATTTTCTTCTTGGCGTTATGTTTTTTATCACAGCAATTTTTATTGGAAATATTTCAATCAATTCAATCCTTGATTTCATCAACAATCCGGAAGATGCCATCGCTCCGGATATCATGACATTAATTGTATCTGTCATTGCATTGATCATAAAAATCATCTTGTTTAGATATTATTTGAGTGTGAGTAAAAAATATGAAAGCCCAACACTTAAAGCGGATTCGAAAAATCATTTACTTGACGCATGGGCTACTTTTTTCTCAGTTATTGGGATTTCTCTGACACAATTAAATTTTGTTATTTTTGATTATATAGCATCCCTTATCATTGGCTTGTTTATTCTTCGTCTCGCATTGCAAATACTCAAAGAGTCTATCACTTTTTTGGTTGATCAAGCGCCAAGTGAAGAAGAAGTTAAAGAAATTCACGAAGTGATTCTATCGGTTTCAGGTGTATTGACAGTTGATGATCTCAAGGTTAGAAGACACATGACTCAAAAGTATGTAGATGTGGAAATTGGAGTTCAATCGAGTTTGACTCTCGAAAAGTCACATAAGATAGCTGAAAATGTCCATCATAAGGTTGAAAAGGCATTTCCCGAAGTTTTGCACTGTATGGTTCATGTGAACCCACATAAGTTATAAATCATACAAACAAGCCAATAAAAACATTAAGAATATACTACTTCGTATATATTTAATTGTGGTTATGTGGCTTATTTGGTAAAATACAAGCAGGGGATAACAAACAAGAAAGGCGGGATTTCATGCCATCACTATTAATGATTCAATGGGGTGTTGTTGGTTTCTTTGTGGCAATTCACTTCCTGTTAGGTTTCTTAAGAGGTTCAAGTAAGTCTACCTATTTCACCATCGTCAGTATTATCTTAACGGTGGTTACTCTTTGGATAGTCTCTAGTATTTCACTTAATTGGCTATTTTCAGCATTCAGTCCGACATCATTGCTAACTCTAATACAAACATATACGGGAAATTTAGGGTTTGATCAGTATCAATCCTATTTAGAAAATCCCGAAATCATAAGTTTTGTTGTTGCAATCTTGGATTTGGTCGTTAGAATCATTTCCTTCATTGTGTTTTATCCAATAATTAAGTTCTTGTTGACGCTTTCAATTTTCAAGCCTATTTGGAAACATGGAATCAAGAAGGCATTATTAAAGAAACAAAACGAAAATCAAGAAATTAATTTTAATGAAGATGATAATACAAATAAAAAATTCGTCCCAAGCAAGAAGCTGAAGAAGAGTGTTTTTGGACGTTTATTCGGAGGAACAATGGGTGCTGTAAGAGGATTCATTGTTGCTTTTATTTTTCTCATTCCTGTTTTAGTATTAGCTAGCCTAGCATCTGATGTTACCTCGTCATTGCCTGTGAGTGATACTTCGAATCAAGCACTCAGTAATGACAATCAACAATTGATTGCTATTCCTAGTGAAATTCAAGATATTTTAGCAAATATCGAAGATATGAATCAAAATGGTTTATCATCATTTACGCGGAGTATTTTAATTGGCGGAAAATCAATCGATCGCTACATTTTTGATAGAGTATTAACAACGCAAGTTGTTAATGCATCAGGCACAGTTACTAATTTGAATTTTGGTGAAGAATTTGAAGGTCTTGCGGGTATTGCAAGTATATTGTTCAGTGGGGGTTATCTTGAAGCTGATTTTGATTTTAAAGATATCTCAGAAAACAATTTGGATGATATTGAACAGATATTTACTTATATCAGTCAATCCGATTTATTGGGGTATTTGATTCCTTTTGCAACAGAATACGGATTATCGTTGGCACTAGAAGAATTCACTGATTATCAGAACCCTTATGATCGCCCAGAAACAGCGGCTTCTCTTGATCAATTTACCAGCATCGACTGGTCTGAAGAATTCATGAATTTATATGGTATTGTTGCTGCAACCCTAGAATTTGGTTCTGTTGGAAAATTAATGGATTATGCGAATAACCCGGAATTGTTATTAGAAATGTCACCTGCACAAGCTACGGAATTTACAAATATTATTCGCGCATTTGGCGATATGGAATCTCTTGTATTAATCAATGCTGCACTTGATTATGCAGTTACACTTGAAGAAGTACAATCTGCAATTACCTGGGTTGACCCAACAGAAGTTGAAGCATATATTGCTGACCGTTTTGGTTTTATCATAGACAATCCTGATTTTTTCATTGGTGAAGATGGGGAAATATCAAGACTTGCAGCACTTATTGAAGCAGTCTTCAGTGATGAATATGGCGATGTCGATCTTGTGGAACTATTTAATAGCATAAGTGATCCAGCGGCCTTTCTTGATGCACAAAATCCTGAATGGATTGGTTCATTGATTGAAAAACTGGTTGATTTGCAATTACTTGTAGAATCCATCCCAGTTGGTGTGGACTATGGAGTCTATTCTGTTTTAGGTGATCAAGTTGAAGCCCAATTGGCTGAAGATATTGCCGTTGCCTTAGAGGGTATTGAATGGGATGCGGAAATATTAAATATTGGCGATATTTATACTGAATTATTACAACTTGGTTTATCAAGTGTTTTAGGTACGGATATTGATACTTTTGGTTTTATTGATGACGTTGTCGTTAATCATATGGATTCAGTTAGAGCAATCGTTGAAAGTATATTTGAAGGCAGCGAACTGGTCAACGTTGCAATCGAAATTGCCAGTCCGGCAATTGTCGATCGGTTCATAGAAGATGCTGCACTCAAAGATTTGGTCAATGAAGCGTTAATGAGCAATCCCTCAAGTGGTGTTGTTGATTTTAGCTTTGGAGAAGAAGTCAATGGCTTGCTTACGATTGTCGAATCCTTCTACGGATTCACATCAGCATCTGAGTTAGGTAATTTCTCTACGATGACACAAGATCAAAAAGTAGAGTTATTTTCCCAATTCGGATCTTTAACAGACACAGAATATACTGCACTTGAAGATGCATTTAAGGACCTGCAGTTGCTTGATCGTATGGGTACAGGTGCACTCGATTATGCTAAAACACAGTTTGGTGTTGAGGAACTATATGTTCCTACCGAGGTAAATTTAGGTAATGATGTTACCTCTCTTTTAGGTTTAGCATATTATGCTGCTCAATATACCTATGATCATCGTTTGGAATATGATAGCTATGAAGAAATAGATTTCGCACCACTTTTGGCTGATGAAACCTTTAGATCTTATTTGTTGTCTACCGATTTAGAAAACCATTCCAATTTATTATTTACTAATATAGCATATAATATTCAACGTTTTAGTGAGGATGAAGCTCTTTCTAGTTATGTTGCAATACCATCCACATTGGTTGATCTTGATCCTGAAAGTGCATTGTGGGAAACAGAAGTCAATGCTTTTTTAGGGGCTATACTTGATTTAGGTGCTTCATTTGATGGTTCACCTGTTATGAGTCTGTCTGTTCGAGATGTTTTGACATTGACAGGCGATACCTCAACAGCAAGCATGGAGATCTTTACACAGTTTTCTGATGTAACCAAAGCAACCGAAGCATTCGGTAGTTTGGATTCATCACAAATATTAAGAACTAGTCTTGTAAATATCATCAATTCATTAGGAGAATCAACAGTAGATACAATTGGTTACGCACTAGTTACACCGGATATTGCTTTAGATGGTGAAATGCTAGCACAGGGTATGATTGTTGAGCTCATTAATGGATTGGCAATAGTTGCTGAGGATGCATTTGTGACCATGGGTGTAGAAACACTTGCAGATTTTCAAGCTCTTGGGGGCACCGATGCATACCTTAACGCATTTAGCGAACTTGAAGATGAAAGTATAGATGCACTTGGCAATATCACGATTGTTCGTGGCATGTTCAGTGATGCATTATTAAGCCCTGACTTACAGGCATATCTAGTAGATACAATCAACAGTTCGCAAGACTTACTCGTTGTCGATGAAGATTTCTTTGCAGTAGATCCGATTCTTTTAGATACTGAAGGTGCCGTAAAGGCAGAAGAGATCAGTGGCTTATTGATTGCAATACGTTCACTAGGTATAATAGATTCAGCAGCACTTGCAACAATTGGTGTTGAAACATTTACAGCATTAATTGATAAGAATATAGATGTTGATACAGGCGAAGATGACTTTGATCGCGTCTTAGGGTCTGGTTATTTATATATTACGTTAGATAAAATTCTTCAATTAGATGCAATCGGAACCTTTGTGAGTGATACATTAAGCACTTCGTTAGGTACAGATATGACAGATTTTGATTTGACTCCTCCTCCTGCAATGTTAGGTAATGCAGTTGACGATGAAGCCATTGAAGTAGACCGTATTCCTAAAGATGAGTTTAGAAGAATGGTTAATTCTTTAGGTGTTTTAGGTGACTTAAACACCGTTGGTCTTGATACCTTCTCGAACTTAGTAGATCCCGAACTTCCAGAGGATGATTTCACCACATTCATCGCATCCGATTTCATTTATGTTGTTTTAGCACGTTTATTTGAAAATGAAGGTTTTGGTAATTATGTCAGTGACATGCTTGGTGGCGCATTTGGTGATGATCCAATCACACTTTCTATGGGTGCACCTGAAGATGCCAAAGGAACTACTGGCGTTGAAGAAGACTTAATGACACGCTACGAATTACGCAGACTCATGATTTCATTTGATATGCTTGGATTAAGTGACGGCACTGATATCTCGGTATCTACCATCATGGATATGATTGGTGCTAATGAGGATATTGATGGAGAAGATGATTTTGATCGTTTCCTATTATCAAAATATTTAACGGATAAAATTTCACAGCTATTATTATCACAACAAGTTGTTGAATTGATTGCTGCCGATCGTTTTACTTATGCAGAGTTCGTTCTTCCTCCATCAGCAACCGTAACAGTCGGTACCGATGAAAGAATGACCAATCAAGAAATATATGATTTATTTGCCGGTTTAACCTTGCTAGGTCTAGCTGATTTTGAGAATGTTGATATTGGTATAGATACCGTAACTAGTCTAACAAGCGGTGAAATCGATCAACTCCTCAGTTCATCTTATCTATATGTCGTCATCGATTTGATGATTAAGTCAGAAGGAACGTTAACTTTACCAGATACAGCATTTGAAGATGCTGGCGAATATGTAGACATGATTAAAAAGAGTGAAGTTCAAGATGTATTCCTCGCTTTAGATATATTAGGCATTACTGATTTGAATAATATTGATCCAGCGACGATTACGATTGGCAATGTTACCGATTTATTGGATCAAACTGATTCAGCAATAGTTCAATCCATATTATCTCAAGCGATTATTGACGCATTAGATCCAAATGATGAAAACAAGATTCCTATCGATGCATATGAAGGAGATCCTGTAAATAAACTACTCACATCGACCGAAATTGATGCTTTAATTGAAGCGTTAAATTTGCTTGGGGATAACGATCCTGATGCAACGATTACGGGTATTGATGTCACGAATATCACTGTTGGTGATGTAGATGCTCTTTCAGACAATGAATCAGTCATTATCAAACAAATGATTTCAGATGCAATTATTGATACGATAGGTACTGATGCTATTCCAGATGAAGCATTTGGGTTAGCTGCAACCTCTAATCATCATATAGCGTTCCTTAGTACAGGTACTGTTGTACTTGCTGCTGCAATCACCGATCGCCTAACAGATACAGAATTACAGGCAATGATTGATGCGCTTGTTATTTTAGCGAACAATGATTTGGATATGCTTGTGACAGATATTAGCACTGATGTCAATGTTGGACAAGCTGTGCAACTTAAAGGCACTCCATCCTATATTATTAAACAGTTAGTATCAGATGCGCTTGTTGATGTGCTTGGTGTCGATGCAATACCTGCAGAAGCATTCATTGATGGGGATATCAATGGACGTCTATTAGATGCAGAAATCGATTCAATGATTGATGCTTTAGTCATTTTGGCAGATGGCGATCTTGATTTGGCAGTTACAGAAATTAGCACTGATATTAATGTTGGTCAGGTTAAGGAATTAACTTTATTGCCATCGATAGTAACTAAACAATTAATTTCAGATGCAGTAACAGATGCAATCGATCCACTTGACGAAGGTAAAATTCCTGATGAAGCGCGTATTGGTGGTGTTTCAACCAACCGATTAACAGATGCTGAAATCACAGCAATGGTTGATGCATTAGATACTTTATCTGGACATGATGACGATATGTTAGTAACAGCAATTGATACAGCTGTCACTGTTGGACAAGTTAAAGAACTCAAGGGTACAGCATCATATATCATTAAACAATTAGTATCTGATGCAGTAATTGATGCTATTGGCATTCCAAATATTCCACTTGAATCCTACATTGATGGAGATCCGAATAACAGATTAACTGATACCGAAATTGATGCGATGATTGATGCATTAGATATTTTAGGAGAAGATTCAGTTTTAGTTACAGCTATTAGCACAGATGTCACAGTTGGCCAAGTTAAAGAACTTAAGGGTACTCCATCATATATTGTTAAACAGTTAGTATCTGATGCAGTAATTGATGCTATTGGCATTCCAAATATTCCACTTGAATCCTACATTGATGGAGATCCGAATAACAGATTAACTGATACCGAAATTGATGCAATGATTGATGCACTTGATATTTTAGGTGAAGATTCAATTTTAGTAACAGCAATTTCAACCGATGTTAATGTTGGCCAAGCTGTTCAATTTAAAGGTACGCCATCATATATAGTTAAACAATTACTATCTGATGCAATCATAGATGCTATTGATCCACTAGATGAAGGCAAGATTCCTGATGAAGCACATATTGATAGTGATCCGCTAAATAGATTAACTGATAGTGAAATTGATTCTATGATTGATGCCATTGATATACTTGCTAATGGAGATCATGATCTTCTCGTAACGAATATTTCAACCGATGTCACAATCGGACAAGTCAAGGATTTGAATGGGCTTAGCTCATCCATTACAGCAAAATTAATCTCGGATGCAATCATTGATGCTGTAGTTGTGGATAATGTACCAGTGGATGCGTACATACTAGATACTCCAGGCAATAACCTGAAGCCAACTGAAGTTGATGCTATGATTATAGCACTTGAAGTTCTTGCTGGTTCCGTAGTTCCTGGTGATGTTGACGATGTCTTGGTAGCTTCAGTGAGCACAGATGTAACTATTGGACAAGCTCAAGCATTAGATACATCAGGCACGGGTTCATCCATTATTAAATTTATTATTTCAGATTCTATCATAACAATGATTACAGAACCTAAGATTCCAGCTTCAGCTTATC